>NZ_JBXWQF010000008.1:0-226784 GCF_059612245.1 Ruegeria sp. CDSA079
AGATCAGACATGTTCACCGCTCAGTTTTAGAACCGTGAATCATGCTGCAAAACGAAAATCAATGGGTCCTGACCCTACCTAAGTCGGCAACAAACACTGAAACCTTAATGCATTGAGACAACCTCTCGGGGCTGTGGGCGCACTGGTCGTTACAAGGGTTCATTAATTGTCACTATTGACAATATACTTTACGTAGTTATTTGTCAGATGTGACAATAAACGAGAGAAACCATGCCCCGCCCCAGCCTGAAAGACCAGCGATCAGAACAGATCCTTGATGCATATCTCACCTGTGTGTCCCGTTTCGGATTGGAGGGGGCAACCCAAGAGCGAGTCGCCACTGAGGCCGGCGTCAAACGACCCATCCTGCGACACTATTTGGGCAACAAAGACCAGATGACCGGGGCCCTTATAAACCATGTTGTAGACAGGTTTGCGCAGGCGACAATCTCCCTTCGGGGCGCGTTGGAACCAACAGGCACGACAGCAGATCTGATCGATCTGCTGTTTGAAAAATCTGTCCCCAATGATCCGCGTGTAATGCTGGCCTACCAGTCGCTTGTCACATCCGTCGCCAATCACCCGTCAATGCGACAACCCCTTGTCGACAGCCTGGAACGGTTCTTTGAGGTGATCGAAGTTGTCTTGAAACGGGCTGCCCCGGATGCCTCTGCCACACAGATCCGCGCAGTCTCTCAGGGGATTGCCGCTACATATGTGAACTTGGATTCCCTGACCCCGCTCAATCCGCCTGAAGCGTGGCGCGAGGAGCTGAAACAGGCGGCACAGATTCTTGCCGCCAGCTTGGGGACGACCGTATGAGCACCCGAAGCCTTTTCAACTATACCGCTTTACCAGTTCTTTTGGTTGCGGCTGTACTGGGGCTCTACTGGGTTTGGGGTCTGCTGTTTCTGTGGTGGTTGGTGCCATCGATCATGACAGGCCAGACCGCGCTGGTCTTTGACATCACACGCGATCAGGACCCTATCCTTTTCTGGGCAGTAGCGATCCTTTGGGCTGTGTTCGGCCTGATGATGATCGCGGCCAGCCTGTTTCCGACCTACGCCATCTGGCTTGTTTAAGAGGTTTGCAATGACCCGCATGTATCACCGCCTTCCCGTTGACGCCTATACATCACAAGATTGGTTCGACCGCGAACAACAACTGATCTTCTCGCGAACCTGGCGCTATGCCGGGTTGGCTGAGGATGTGCCGGAACCCGGTCATTTCATTTCGGTCCAGGCCGGGCTGAACAACATCTTTATCGTGATGGGGCGCGATCACCGTCTGCGGGCATTTCATAACATCTGCCGTCACCGTGGTACACAGTTGATCCGGGCTGTCGGGAAAACGCAAAAGGCGCTGACGTGCCCCTACCATGACTGGACATACGACCTTGAGGGCAACCTGATTTCTATTCCCGATGAAGCAAAGGAATATCCCAATGGGGTCGACAAATCCTGCCTCGGCCTGAAACCCGCCAGTGTCGATATCTGGCGTGGTATGCTTTTTGTGCATCCTGATCCAAATCCGCCAAGCCTTGTTGAGTGGTTCGGTGCGGTTGATCCGCTGTTGGGACCACACAAACCGGAAGAGTTGATGGAATATCCCGATGCGCGGCAAAGCTATGAGATCAAGGCCAACTGGAAGATCGTGGTCGAGAACTATATCGACGTCTATCACCTGAGCCATCTTCATTCGAACACGCTCCACATGTATGATCATGCACGGGCGGAATACGGCTGGAAAGGTCCGCATTATCACTTCTGGGAACCGCCGGCGTCTGATTATGCAAAGGATTTGGAGAAAAACCTGCCTACACCCCGGGCAATACCGGAACCCCATATTGGGGCCTGGGTGCCAATGCTGTTTCCCGGTATAGGGCTTGGCGCGGGCGAGGATAGCTGGAACATCTTCATTATCACGCCCTTGGGTCCTGATCTGACGCGCGTGGAAAACCGCACCAAACTCGCGAATGCCTCAGGGTGGGAATTTCAGAAACAGGAATGGAGCAGTTGGAGTTTCTGGAAGGATTTCGGCGGCCCGAAATATCCTGACAGCGACGCAATCGGCGAAGATGATCCAATGGCGTCAGGTGATTTCACTGCCGAGGACATATACGCCTGTGAGCAACAGCAAAAGTCTTTGACCAGCCCGTTTTTTGAGGTCGGCCCAGCCGCCAACGGAGAAAGCCCCGTTGTCAGACACCAACAAGCAATCCTGGACTTCCTTGAGACACAAGAGGCCGGAACTTAGCCAGATGCCTTGAGTCAATATCGGATCACTCCTTCAATTGACTGTTCGTACACCTCCATCCACTCCGGCAAATTTGAAAGTAAATGAAACGCATTTTTGCAACCTTGATCGGTACGATCCTGGCAACCGGACTGGTCTTGGCCAGTCCGTCAGACGAACCCGAGGACCTGGCGGCGCGCTATCTCAATGCAACAGATGAGGCAGCAATAGCCGCGACTTGGACAGACTGGCACCCGAAGGCGGTGCATACCGTCACGATCAAATACGGGCTGGGCCAACAGGATGAGCAGTTTTCCTATCCAGTGGCCGATTGGGAAACACTTCCTGATTGGCATCAGGATCCCACAGTGGTCGACGCGAGCCAGGGATACAGGGAAACCAGGCGCAATGCGCCCACAATTGCCTCAGAAATCACCGAGGGCGGCACGCGTGTCACCGCCGCGACCCGTGTTGAATACATTTGGGGTGACACAACCGGAACGCTGAATCAGACGGATGAATTCCTCATCGTCTCTCAGGCCGGCCGGATGACCATCCGTGCGCTCGACACCACGTTTGACTATCGCTGAGGCTGCTATGAACCCCAATTTCTATTCCCTGAAAGTTGCTGAAATCCGACCTGAGATCAAAGGCAAGGCCACAAGCGTGACCTTTGATTTGCCTGAAAACCTGTCAGAGACGTTTCGCTGGCAAGCCGGGCAGCATGTGACCTTGCGCTTTCATCTGAATGGCAAAGAGCAGCGCCGTAGTTACACTATTTCCAACCCACCCGGTGCCCCGCTGCGCATCACGGTAAAACGGGTGGCCAAGGGGCTGGTTTCAAATCACATCGCAGACTACCTAAAGCCCGGCGATACGGTCGATGTCATGCCGCCATTCGGTCAGTTTTCCCTGACACCGGACCCAGTGAATCGTCGCACGCACTATTTCTTTGGCGCAGGCAGTGGCATCACGCCGCTTTTCGCAATGATCAACGCGGTCCTCAAAGAAGAACCTCATTCAGTGGCCCATCTGATTTATGGCAACGCTGATAGCGAGAGCATCATCTTTAGCAAAGAACTGGACAAGCTGAAAACAGATCATGCCAACCAGTTCACACTGCGCCATGTCCTATCCGCACTTTCGCTGTGGAGTTGGGTCAGCCCGTGGCGAAAAGGACGCGTGGATGCTGAAGCTATAAAGGCCGCCGTGACGGAAGCCCCGCCTGTAGCGCAAGATGTCCAATACTGGATTTGCGGTCCCGGAGCCATGAATACGGGCGTAAAGCAGGCGCTGATGGCGCTGGATGTACCCGCGAACCGCATTCACATGGAAAGCTTCGGAGGGACAGCAGTCACAGCTTCCAGCGTGACGGGTATCGCAGCTAATGCACAAGTTGAACTGGGCGGGGCGACACACGAGGTTCCTGTTGCCGCAGATCAAACGCTACTGAATGCAATATTGTCGGCGGGCTTAACACCACCTTTCAGTTGCCAGTCCGGAGTATGCGGCGCTTGCAAAGCGCGTCTAACAAAAGGTCAGGTCCATATGCATGCTCGAATGGCCCTTGAAGACAGCGATGTCACCCGAGGAGATATATTAACCTGCCAGAGTATCGCTACCTCAGATAAACTGAGCATTAGCTTCGACAATTAGAGGCGCGGTTCTAGTAATAAGTTCGCTACCAATTTCGACGAAAACTTAGTTTGAAAGCCGTAAGTTCGTGCGGCGTTGACGTGAATAAATACTGGGGAATCCGTTTCAAATTGTCCGAAGTGATTGGCCTGTATCCGGTTTTGCCTCTTTCTCTTTGCGACAGACGCGATGCGTAAATAGCTGCCGTTGGTGCGCTGGCAGCGAAAGTCAGTATCGTCCCGCTTAGCTACTTTTCGTAGGGCGCGAGCAGAACGTCTGGATTGCGGAATTGCAATACATCTAATTCGCATCGGATCGGTTGTAGTCTTGCAGCGCTTTTAGTGTCGGTGTCATTCCAGTCCCATCGGTTTACGCGTTTTTTCAAAGTGGATTAACTTCTTGACCCGAAAGGGCCGTACCCTTTAGGCGCGGGATCAGGAGAAGCTGAGATGACCTTTGTAAGCTCATACATACCACAACGGCTGTGCGCGGATGATCGCGGCGCAGTGCTTTTTGACGGCTTCTCTTCGACAGGTGGACTAAGACCCGAGTGATCTAAAACCACCCTTTTTTGTCCGAAACAGGCCGTCTCACCCCGAGGCGGCTTTTTCTTTTTCTGGAGTATAGACATGGACCATATCATCGAAACGCTGGAGGACGTCCTCCCGCACATTGTCCCCGACACCGGGATCTTTCATTTCGACCACGATGGATATTCGGTGATCAACTACCTCTACTCGCTGGACAACACGTTCGACAGCGCGCTGGCGCAGGAATGCCGGGGGTTAAAATTTGACCCCGAAGGCAAACTGATCGCACGGCCGTTCCACAAGTTCTTCAACCTTGGAGAAAAGCGCCCGGTGCAGGAAGAGCCGTGGGACATGTCTCATGCGGTTTTTGATAAGCTGGACGACTCGATGATCCACCCGTCGACTGTCGGTGGTGAGATGGTGTTCATGACCCGGATGGGTGTTTCCGCCCAATCCCGGGCAGCCTGGGCCGTTGCTGGGCCCGAGGTCAAAGCGCTTTGCGCCGATATGATCGCGGCAGGTTTCACGCCGATCTTGGAATTCACGTCGCCCGAGAACCGGGTCGTTCTAGCTTATGACGTTCCGCAGCTGACCTTGCTGGCGATCCGGCATATGTGGACGGGGGCGTACATGCCACACGCGGAGCTGGAGGCCATCGCCATTCGGCACGGCGTTCCGATCGTCGCGCAGTTCCAAAGCGTCGAGGACCTTCATCGGTTCTGGACTGAAGCGCAGGCATTGGAGGGTGTCGAAGGTTATGTCATCGCGTTCTAGGACGGCCACAGGCTGAAGATCAAAGCCGACGCTTATGTCCTGCGTCACAAGGCGCATTCCGGGTTGGCACACGAAAAGAACCTGCTGGCCTGGGTTGCAAAAGGTGCCCTGGACGATGTCTTGCCGTTACTGGCACCGGACGCCGCCGCGCAGGTTCAATCCCACCATGACGATGTCATGAAGGCGGTCGATGTGCAGGCTGGCGAGATCGACGCCTTCGTGTCTGAGCACCGGGACCTGGTGCGAAAGGACTTCGCGCAGAAGGCCAAGGCAGAGCTAAACCCAAGGAAAGGTCAGTGTAACCTGGCGCGCACCAGAAAGGCTTCGACCGTATCGCCGCCAAGGGCACGAATAGCTTCTAATCGGTGGAGACCTTCGATCAGCACGAACCTCTTGTTGTCCGCGCGTATTTGAATCGGGGTCTTCTGGCCGTTCTTCAGGATATCTTCCGCAAGCGTCAGAACTTTGTTCTGATCAAGTGTTTTTGCACGCTTCACAGGCACATAGATCAAGTCGAGCGGGTATGGTTTTTTCTCCAGCATAAGTTACTTGTGCAACCTTTCGTGAGTTGGCTCGGGTTCGGTATTCTCATCGCAATCAAACACTTATACATGCATCACAGAACAGACCGGACAGCGCTGCGCAGTTCCTGATGCATAATCCAGGTTGCCGGTTCATCCTCACTTTCGATGTGAGAAAACGCCAGGATCTGAGCAGCACCATCAGCCTGCGCCGATCCGGCTTCGGGAAGATCCAGCTCCAGATACTCCGCGATCAATAATCCGATTTTTTTGAAGACCTTGATGGACGCCTCGCGCGACGTGTACCCAGCTGCCTGAGAAAGGTGACCAATAGTCAAACCTTCCTTTCCTGCAATTGAAAGCGCTCTGAGCATTGTCACCTGCGCAGAAGTAAACCTGATCTGGCGCAAAGCCTCTGTATATTCCCTTTCGCTGGGAACAAGGGTGCCGGAGTTTCCCTCCAAACGGCGTTGGGTGCTGCGCTGCCTGTCACGCTCTTCGAGTATTTCTTTTAGAGCTTCGATAGCGATTGCCGGTGTTTCACCGACGGCATCAGCAATCATGGCTTGCGTCTTGGCCGGTGGTTTGGGAAACGCCCGCGCTACGCTGTTGCCACTCAGAATGCCAGCTTTTATCAGGTACTTTCCGTACTCTTCTTCAATAACTCCTGACACGTCAGCATTCCGCGACTTACGAACACTGCGATCCTGAAACGCTCTCTGCTCCAGACCTCGGGTTGACTTCTTTGGACTCCGAAGAGTCACGGGAGGGGCATTTTTACGCATCAAAGAAAAACCACTATTGTTGTTGCTGCGATGAGCACCACTGACACGACTATCAATTTGACCCCGTGGGACCAGCGGCGCGCCTTATCGGCTTTGAGCTTTTTACCCAGATTCTCGTTAATCGAGTTAAGATTCACGGCTTCGTCCTTCCGGATTTGTCAGGAGATGTTGAATTCCACCAGCCTATTGTCTCGGTACATTTTCAGCGCATTTATTGTTCTGACGCTTGAAGGGTTGATTGCATTCCCATCCATCACCTCTTCGGTTCAAATGAGCGTTTGCTGGGATGATGATTGCCATGCATTTGTCTTGGTTCGCGCGGAAACCACGCTCGCATCTCCATCCAGAATAGGCGTCAGACGCGAGGTAAGCATGATCAGGAACGGCCACAGAGTCGCAACCGGTATCCGTTGCCCTGTAACCCCTGAGGCACTCCCAGCCAGCCGTCCTTGTCCTGTCGGATAAGCGCCCGTTCTCAGGGACTTCTATTTCGACACAATCCTGGCCCTCTTTGCGAAAACCCCAATTGCAATGTGTTTCCTGTACGCCAAATCGGGTTTCGACAAACCCGTTTTCAGGTAGAAACACTTCTTCACATTTCTCTTCGACCCGTTGGAACAATCGATTGCACTTCCAGCGGTCGCCTGTTGAAGCGAGATATGCATTTACAGGAACTTCTATTTCCTCACATAGATCCTCAGCACGCTGGAAACCATGGTTGCATGCCCAGCTTGAACCGTAAGAGTTGCCAGTCAAATATGCGTTTTCGGGTGGGTTTTCTCTTAGACAAGATCCCCCCCTAATTTCGATTCCGTCATCGCAAACCAACTGATCGGCATTTCCAGTGTTTTGTGAACTTTCAGACGGTACCTGAGCAGTAAGTTGTGCTCCCAAAACCGATACAACGATAGTCAGGCTAAAACACGGAACACTTCGCGTAAGTACAATCGTAGTCAGAAAAAAATGAAGTCCGCTGTCTGATCTATCAGACATCAAACACGCAAGTTATGAGCCATGTATTTTTCATGTATCGCCTTCTTTCCGGTGTTGGACACCGTCTGGAACTTATCATGTGACAAATGCCAACATTTGCGAGTAACGAGTACATTCCGAACACCCCAGCAAAACCCGTTTTGTTGCTGGGCCATATGCTACGGTTTTCTTTAAGGCCATTGGTTCATCGAAGCCGGCAGCATTGCGGCAACAAGTACATTTCACCAATGCACACTTGTGGTTCCTAACCAGCATAGAGTCAAGGACGAGATCTGTAGCAAACTTATCCCCATTGACGCGCGCGAAGGCAGACTGTGAGAGGACGCCGGTATAATTCAACCAAGAGCCTGTTCAGGGTTTCCATCAAAGGTGCGCAATATCCAAAGGATGTGATCCTGTTTGCAGTGTTTTTCTAAGTTCGATACGCCTTTTCATACCGAGATCTGGAAGAGATCATGCACAAGCGCTTGAAGCCCGAGGTCGTAGCGCCAGAGAATTGCTGCTTCCGGATCCTGTTGGCCGCCTCAATGCCATCCAATGTGGCTGAGGCGGTTTCGACCGACTTAAACCCACACATGTGCCGAACACACCGCGTGATGAACCGATGATCCTGTTCGATCATGTTGTTCAGATACTTGGACCTGCTTGTCTGTATTTTGGTTGGGCACCCAAATCGCCTCAGAATTCTGTTCACGTCTCGAATACCGGACGCGTTAGCGCCGCTTTGTCGATGACGATCTTGCTCGGGATTCCATTTGCCGCGAACACGTATGTAAGTCTCGTCCATTCTTCAGGGCTTCTGTGTCAGGCGTTTCTTCAATTGCGCTCGCGCGGCGACCATGGGTGAGAATTTTACAACCCATCAGTTGAGAGTAGCGTGGTCAACTTGGACACCGCGCTCAGCCATGATCTCTTCGAAATCGCGATGTGACACCGCGTGCCGCAGGTAGAAGTACACTGCGTACAAAACCGCATCCCTGGGGAAATGGCAGCCTTTCAATGAGATCATGTTGAAACATGTTCGAAATCTATTCGACGGGAACAAACGTCAGATCACGCATGTTCGTCAATTGGACTTTGTAGGTTGCGACACATCCTTCCGAAGCCCAAAAAACCAGCGGGAACAAAGTCCGTCAACCAAACGCCATTGTCCGCTTGAAAAAACTGGTGACCTTCCTTTTGCATGCCTTGCGCATCCACCGAAAGCACCACCGGTTTTCCATGACGAGCACCGACACTTAGAGCAGTCTCCTCATCCGCGGAAAGGTGAACTTGGTTTCGACCCTTGGCTTCTAACCCATTGGAAAAAATACTGTCCAAGTTTGATCGCGCCGTCCCATGAAAGAGAAGCTGCGGGGGTTTCAATGGGATAAGACCCAGATCAATAGCAAAGGAATGACCTTGGGCTGCTCTGATGCGGGACTTGTCTGGGCTCAGTGTAAATCGCTTTTTGTCGTTGCCGGAAACAATCTCTTCTAGTTCTTCGCGTGTAAGCTGACGGTTGGCTTTCTTGAGCCTCAGTAGCAAGTCGTTCACATCAGCCCAACCATTATGATCGAGTTTCAAGCCAATCGTTTCGGGCTTATGACGCAAAAGCATGCCAAGAAATTTGCTATCTCTACTCATTAAATTCCACCGGAATTACCGGTCCCTTTTGCTCTGCCGATTACGTAGATGGCTATCCAGCAATCTTGCTATGTCGGTTTTCCCAATCGGGTTTCGGCTAAGCAAGTAGAAAGTGTAATTAGGATGCAGCACGAGGCAATAAGGGCATCTTCCAAGATGCGTGCCCAAGTTTCGCTCCCGCGGCCAAGCTCATTGATCACGCTTGTACGGATGTTCTTCCAACAGAAATCGTCAAAAAATAGGCGTCCTTCAACTTGGCCAAAGCAACAGGCTTGCCTTTAATGAATTCCCAGATTTCGCAATCCGTCAGTTTTTCAGCATGTGCAAAGACTTTTGGTCGAGCCGGAAACTATTTCTGCGATCTTCATCGTGGACGCAAAAAACCAATGTCGCGGACACCGCGTTGTCCGTGTGGTGTAGCAAAAGCAAGACGTGGATTCACAAATGAAGTGCAATTTCCGAATTACGAAAGATATTTGCATGGAGGGTGGCGAGTGGGCCGTTGCAACCCTGACGTGAGGTTGGAAGAACGTCACAAAATTGCCAATTGGCACGAAGCCAACATGCCGGTGTCAGAGATCGCGGATCGGCTGGATCGTGCGCCGTCGACGATCCATCGCAAGCTGAAGCGCAATCACGACGATGATAAAGAATTGCCAGAGCTTAATAGGTATTGCGCGATACCCGCGCAAAACATGTTTACGTCGGCGGGCCATTCATCGAAAGATGATCGTGAATCCGAACTTGAAGGCCGCCATCGAAGAGCACCTGAAGGCTGGTTGCCGTCTTGTGACAGCCCAGCGCCTGACCTTGATCGCCTCGCCGGGAGCTGCCGTTCTGCTCCGGAAAATTCTTGATTCAATTCAACGAAGTGCTGGAAAATCAGACATTCTGAGGTCAGAAGCGGTCGCTGGGTGATCTAGGGGGCAGCTACGGTTTGGAGCCCAACAGCTACGGATGCTGCAATCCGCCCAGATGCCAGAAAAACGCGGAAGGGGAAATTTGCAAAGTATGATTGACAGCGGGAAATTTGTCCTTGGCTCCCGAACAATCACTGTACCGCAATTTTCGGCCTTGCTGCCATTCCTTCCAGGCCCTTACGTTTTCAGGGAATATATGACCTGCAAAGCGGAATTAACAAAAGCCACGCTAAGCTTATTACTTTGCTTTGTTGAAAATATGAACTCCCGGGGTTGCTCCTGTTGGGTCCCCGGCTTCGACAACGACTTCACCGCCAACGATCACGTAGTCCCATCCAGTCGCTTCGCGGAAAGGATCCGTATAGCGAGCATTATCTCGCAGGTATTCGAGTTTGAAGATTACCAGATCAGCATCTGCTCCCTCCTTGACCCGACCTTTCTGTTCAAAAACGGGAGCAAATTCCGCCAGACGCGCCGCCGGTAAGTAGCTGCCACGCCAGAACGCCTCCATTGTGTCAAATACTTCCAGCTCGCGAACAAACCGGGCCAGAAGACGCGTGTATGAGCCTGCGCCATTGGGTGCTGATTTGATGCTGGAATCGAAGGAGGGCATTGCGTCGGTCGCCACTATCATATCTGGCCACTGCAAGGCTTCGGTCAACCATTCTTCCTTCATGTAATGGTAGATGATGCTGCTATCCGGGCGCTCCTCGCGAATGCGGTTCCAGCTTTCCTCGGTGAACCACTCACCTGTTTCCGCCCACTGCACGTCTTTGTAAGTGATGCCGAATATTGTTTGCCAATCCCGGTCAAAGACATCTGCCTTGATGGTGGTTGAACCCGCTGTGTACGGGAAAATCTCGGCACTGATATCGGCACCTTTGGCATTGGCTTCGTCTATGGCCGTAAGCCAGTTTCCGACATTTCCCATCGCATTGGCGTTGATGTGACAGATATGGAGTTTTACTCCGAGCTCCTGCGCAAGCGGCAGCAAATCCAGCAACGGTTGAATGTCGCCGTTGATCCCGCGTCGGATATGTGCCCAGACCACCGTGTCATTTTCGGCCGCAACCTCAAAGATCATCCGCAATTCTTCATCACTGATTGCGGGGGACATGTAATCCAGCAAAAAACCAATCCCGAGACCGCCATTGTCCAGACCTTGTTGCAACAGAGTGCGCATCTCTTCGATCTGTTCGGGCGTCGCGATCTGACTGAAAGCGGCGCCCGGAACGGCCTGACCAGCTTCGGTCACAATCCACGGCTGATTCTTGCCCTCGATGACCTTAATGCGAATTGCAAAATGGCCAACGGACGATCCGTAATTCGCCCGTGCCTGGCCACGAATGAACTCGCCTTATTCGGCCACCGGCCACGCGCCTGCTTCAAGATCCAGCGAAGTGGTAACACCATCCTTGACCTGCAGGAGTTCCCCAAACGGGAAGGGCGAATGCGTGTGAAGGTCGATGAAACCCAGCGCAACAATATGGCCGGATGCGTCGATCTCGCGTTTTCCCTTCAGATCGTCATCTGAGAGTGTGACAATTTCCCCATCCGCAATTCCGATGTTGAGAACTCGGTCACTACCGGTTGCCGGATCCAGCACACGCCCATTTTCGATCACGAGATCGTAGCCGGAGCCCTCGGTCGCACGCTCAAACAGATCCGTTTGTGCAATGGATTGAGTGCCGGTCCAGGCCACGGCGCCGGCAAAAGCAAGGAGTGCTGAGTTCCAAATTCCCAAGTTCATCAATAGCCCTCTGAAATTGAACAATCATTCTCATGGATCTTATTACACAGTACCAATCTGGCTGGTAATGCCAACCTAAAGCGCTGACAAGGATGTGGATGTTCGACGTTTTGACCAAGCTATCTCAGTTGCCCAAACTCAAAAGGCTCAAATGTTGATCGAGCGCGCGTTTTATTCAAAACAGGTTCTCCTCGACGCATACGGTTGAGCAATCGAGTTCCTTGCTCGCATCTTGGAGCACAACCCCTCTACGCAAACGTATAACGTCGTTGAACGTCGTCGTTTCCACGAGGTGCAACGTCGGTCTTACTGGACTGTCCCATTGGCGTTGATGTCAGACACAGCGTTGCATGATCCAGATCAACGCCACGATCCGCCGTGATTTCTTCCAGATCCCGGTATGAAACACTGTAGCGCAGGTAGAAGAAAACCGCGTGCAAGATCACGTCTTTCGGAAAATGCGCACCCTTAAATGAGAGCGTCACGGTCCCCTCCTGTCATGGTCCAGCGCGCGTTGCCAGAACTGCATTCAATCTAACACGTTGGGGACGGAGCTTGCGACAGATCCTACCTGGCGTCATTGAAACAGAAGTTCGAACATGACAGGCAAGGAAGGGTTTGACGGTACTGGCGAAGTGCAGATAAATCCTCATATGGCTCATCACCCTATCTTATGGACGTTCCGCCGCTGCCCGTATGCAATGAGGGCACGCCTCGCGTTGGCGAGTTCGGGTATCAAAGTCGAATTGCGTGAGGTTCGGCTAAAGGACAAGCCACAAGCCTTTTTGCAAACATCCGCGTCCGGAACGGTGCCAGCGCTTCGCCTGCCAGATCAGGTTCTTGACGAAAGCCTGGATATCATGATCTGGGCGCTGGAACAAAATGATCCACAACGGCTTTTGGGCATGCCTCAGGAAGGGTGGGACCTGATCGCGGATAATGATGGTCCATTCAAGGTTGCATTGGATCACACAAAGTATGCCACTCGGTATCCGGATGTTGACGAAACAGTAGAACGCAGGAAAGCGGCGAGCTATTTAGTCAGCCTCGACGAACGGCTGGCCGGGCAGTCCTGGCTATTTGGAAATCGCCCAGCCCTTGCCGATCTGGCACTTTTGCCCTTTGTCCGCCAGTTCGCCCATATAGACAGGGAGTGGTTTGACGCACAAGAATGGCCGAATTTGATCGCATGGCTGGATCGTTTCCTGGCAAGCGGAGCCTTCATGCACATAATGAACAAGTACTCACCATGGGCGGAAGGCGACGCGCCGCTTTGGTTCAGCGGTTAGACTCAACATCGCGGACCGGCCCATTCCGGTCTCATGGGCTTACATTGAGACGCCGCAGTGCCGCCCGTCGAACCAGCCGTTCGCCGCAAGCGTAAGATCAAAGGCTCCAAGAATTCGCATAGCCTCAGTTGAATTGTAGGTCAGGCTATCCTTCGGGACCCAACCAATCCTGTGTCTTACCGTCGGCCTTCAATTTCTGAGCGAGCAAGCTCAGCTCTTTATAGATGATTCCTGCAGCCGGGTGCCAAGCGGCTACATCTTTCTCTTGTTGCGAGACGACAAAGGTGTCGCCTCGTGATGCGGGTCCGGTAAGCGCTCCCAACGGTCCATGGGCGGCAACATTCTCACTTGTGGCTTGAAGCAGCGTAGTGGTCAGTTGCTTTGCAATGTCATCAGGCACTCCCGCAGTAGCCCAGGCCTCACGCGCGATCGCCTGCAAAACCACGGTGAAGTTATTCGAAAACACGGCGGCCGCATGATAAAGGCTTTTGCTATCGGAATTGATCTGAAATGGGATTCCACCAATCTCAGCCAGAAAGTCTTTGACAAAATCCAAGGCAGATTCTTCGCCCTCAATGCCACAAAGTGTTCCCTCGAATTGCTGGATCGCGGTTGCCGGCTCTGCGAACGTAAGTACCGGGTGCACACTGGCAAGTCGCCAGGCTAACTTCTGAAGCGGCGCCATTTTATCTGCCGGATAGAAACCGCTACAGTGAAACGCAACTGGAGGCGGTTCATTGGTATCGTGTTGGCCAACAACTTTTGCAAGTTCAGTTGCTGCAATCGAAATCTGAGAATCCGGCACCGCCAAAATCCACAGGTCGGCCGGTGCCAGGTCCGCATATTTCTTCACCGCTCTCCCCGTTCCCGCAATTTGGGCGGCGTTTTCCGCTGATCTAAATCGAGAACTCACTATGCCTTGAACCGAATACTTGGATGAGTGTCGCAAGAGGCCGAGGATGGTTTGACCCACGCGACCGGCACCAACAATATTTACTCTGACTTTTGCCATTCAATGCCTCCGAACCATACGCTCTTGCTTCCTTGTGGAACATCTAAACGACAGACCGTTTCATCAATACCAATTTATCCAAAACAACTACCAACCGGAGCGGCCCTCTGCTGACATTGAGCGCCATCGCCAGATGCTGCGGATACAGTTCGCAAAGCAGACACTGGCAATCAAATGACGTTTTTTTGGTCTAGAGCCTTATTGCTACGCCTACGAGAAATGCCAGAACCAGATCGAAACCGCTGAGCTCCCTAACCTCGGTGCTATCCGCAACGGGAGATTGCTGGTGCAGCATCAATTCGCATATGCGAAGGGCCAAGCGCGCAATCAGCAGGTATCATTTCTGCGAAGGGCCCCAAGACCAAAGCGCCTATACTTGATCGGATGTAACTACTTCTTCTTACTGGTACTTGTAAAAGCGCGCCAGTCTTCCAGTGGTGGCGTATCCAATAGAGTTTGGGCGCGGGAGATCATGGCGACTGAGGCAGGATCTCCATTTCGTGCGTGGTCAGCAGTCTCAAATGCAGCAACTGCCTTGTCGAACCGCCCTGCCCGATAGTGTGCAAGGCCCTGTTCATAGGCCTCTATCCAAGTAGATGATCCGTCAAACCCATCCGCCATTGAGATCAGTTCGTAAACCACCAGCTCTTCGATACGTCCAAATACCTTAAGGGTATCCAGCTCGCGCACTATAATTTTGTCACCCGCCTGGTGTCTTGTTTCTGGGCCGATCAGGATTAACGTACCATACTCCTTATTGGCCCCCTCCAACCGGCTGGCAACGTTCACCACATCGCCAATTGCCGTGTAATTCAAACGCTGCTCCGATCCGATGTTTCCGACCAATGCCTCGCCGCTGTTCAGCCCAATTCTGACGCGTAAAGGGTTGCCGGCGTCATCCTCAATTCCGGATTTTTCCAAGGCAGCGACAAGGTCCAGTGCAGCGCGACAGGCGTTTTCTGCGTGGTTGACATCCTTGCGCGGCGCCCCCCAGAACGCCATCACAGCATCACCCATGAATTTGTCGATAGTCCCACCGTTGTGAGTTATGGCCGCTGAGGCCGCGCTGAAGAAGGGTTCCATCAGTTGGACGATTTTGGGCCCAAGTTTCTCAGATAAGCCAGTGAAACCCCTAACATCACAAAACAGCACGGAGATTTGCTTGATGTCTCCGCCAGGCTGCAGCTTGATGCCCTCAGCAACCAGCATGCGCACGAGATCGGTGGGAACGTACTTTCGGAATGCGGACAGGCCAGCTGCCATGCTGGCGGTTGCCGCAGAGAGATTGGCAAGCTCAGACAATTTTGAGGGTCTGCGCGAAATGCGTTCGACGTCAAAGCGTTCAATTTTGCCAAGGTCTTCGGCGATACGCGCTAACGGATTTGCGACAACACTTCGGATCAGCCAGATCGCCAGTCCGGTTGCGACAACGACTACAACGACCAGAACATAGATCAGGTTTATCAGTGTTTCGTCGATCCCCGAAAGAAAAGCCGATTCTGGAATGACCGTGGCAACACGCCAGCCATAGAATCCCAACGGCGTCAGTGCCACTGCGTAGGGCACGCCGTCGATGACGACGCGTTTCGTCAAACTCCCGGGGGCATTCGCTCCGGACTCACCCAATAGCCTTTCCCCCGAGATCATAGCGACTTCATACAGCTCACCTTCGCCCATACGCGCCGGATTGACCTCATCAGCTTCAGCATCGGGTACCGCAATGACTTTTCCATCAGCGTTCAGAATAAATGCCGCACCAAATTCGCCGGGCGCAAGCGTGGCAAGAAAGCGTGAAAGCCGGTCTGTTTCGATCGCAACGGCGAGAACACCTTGCCGCTGTCGGTTGACGTCAATCGGACCAACAAAAGCATAGATGGTTTTGTCACTCTCCGGGAGGTCGCGCGCTTCAATCCACCCTGCGGAATTAAGGCCCATGAAATTTTCAAACCAAGCATGATCCCGCGGGTCATAAGACGTTTCCGTAAACGTCCGCTCTTCGAACTGAATGTCGCCCGGAATGAATATGTAGCGGTCCCTCCGCAGCATCCGGTCACGAATGTCCTTGTCGATTTCAATCATCTCAAGTCCACCGTCACCTAGACGGTGTGACGCGAAAAAGTTTCCATCCGGCCAGCCGAAGAACATCCACGAGATATTCGGTTGCGCCTGCAATTGTGACAAAAAGACAAACTCTCGCTTGTCGGCCTGTCGCGTCGCGACAACGTTTTGGACAAAGATCGTTCGCACGGCTGCCCAGGCGGCCTCGGCCGACTCGAGCGTCACACCAACTTCGATACGCACGGTGTTTGCAATCTGACTGTTGATTTCTGCTGCGAGCATGCGGCTATTATCGCGCGCTGTTGCCCACCATAGAGAATGGACAATAAACGTCGACACGCCGATAGACACGGCAACCAGAATTGAGACAGCGACGCCTACGCTAATTCGCATAAAAATCCTGCTTTCAAAGACATGTGCTTCAGTATTGATTTGGGAGAACGAGAAGAGCAAAGTTTTCTTAGAGCCAGTCCCGAAATCTCACGTAACTGTTAGGTGCAAGCCAAGGACTGTGTTGAAGCGGACACCCGAACATTATCCGCAGTACCTGACCTTTGCAATTTTTTCAGACACTTCACGCAGGTGGACTTGCGGCCCAAAGCAGCTGTCCACCGATAGCACAAGATGCTGCGATTGCATTCCGCATTGCTGCCGTTCGTGCAGCGCGCAGCATTTGTCTAGAGTCGGATGACCGGACCGCGGACAAAGCCTTCATCCAACTTGAGGACTGTACGGTGTTGTCCGCGCCCGCTTTCGAAATGAGAGATGGCTGTCTTCTGCACAGTTGTTCAGCCGCTTGTGCGACAAATGATCCAGGCCTGACGCAACCTCCCGCTTGGCAGCACCATACGACCGCAGTTTGTCCGTGATGATCCGCTTTGGAATAAACCAAGTCGCTTTATCAGGTTACGCAACAGCCGTTTTGCGGCCCGTTTGTCCCGTTTCGGTTGGAGTATTTCGTCCAGCACGACGCCATGCTGATCGGCCGCTCGCCAAAGCCAATACTTGCGACCAGAGATTTTCACAACATCGTCATCGAGATGCCAGACATCGCCTGGACGGCCCTGCCGCAGTCGCAAGTTTCGAGCAATCTGCGGTCCGAACTTGATCACCTAACGTGGGATCGTTTCGTAAGAAACGTCGATACCACGTTGCAGCAGCATCTCTTCAACTTCGCGGAGGCTCAAATTGAAGCGGACGCACAGCCACACCGCGTGGGCGAAGATATGAGGAGGAAATCGGTGGCGCTTGTAGCTGATCGACGATGAATTCATCGATGTCACCTACTTCCAAATCCAAATATGAGCAATCGAACGACGGTTAACGTGACAACACCCCAAAACTTGTTGAATATATGCAGTCTTAAGTTGCCCAAGCCAAACCAAAAAACATCAGTGCCGGGTCTGATGGGATTGCACGGCCAGTCACCTTGAGGCACGGTGTTGTCCTACCTGGAAGGATTTTCATGACCGCTGCAAAACCTGCCAACCCCTGGTTCATTTTGCTGGGCCTTGCGCTTGGTGTCAGCATCTCCAATGCCTTTGGTCGATTTGCTTACGGTCTTATTCTGCCATCTATGAAAAGTAGTCTCGGCTGGAGCCTTACTCAATCGGGTTGGCTGAATACGGCTAATTCGATCGGCTATATAATGGGTTCAATTCTAACACTTTTCCTGATCCGGCATATTTCTCCGTCGCGACTATTCGCGGGTGGTACCGTGGCCACCGCACTGTGTCTTCTGCTGACTGGATTTGATGAGAGCCTCGTATTTCAAACTGCCTGTCGTACTTTGGTGGGATTGTTCGGCGCTCTTTCCTTTGTGTCTGGCGGCGTTCTGGCGGCATCACTGTTCCAGAATTGCGCCCGAAGGAATGCACTGGCCATCGCCTTGTACTTTGGCGGCGGCGGAGGATTGGGTATCGCGCTATGCGGCGCAACCCTTCCGACCATGCTGGACGTTTTCGGCCCCAAATCCTGGGACTGGGCGTGGATCGGACTTGGGTTGGCAGCTCTCGCCATTTGCCCATTTTCGATTTGGGCTTCCAGAACGTTGAACGAAACCAAGCATGACGCCGCGCTTCCTTCCATTCCTCCGGTGCGCAAGATGCTTGGCGAACTTGGTGGGTACGCACTGTTTGGAATGGGGTATATCGTGTACGTCACTTTCATTTCTGTCTGGATGAAAGAGCAGCATTCCAGCGCCCTTTTGACCGCCGCGACGTGGATGGTCCTTGGATTCAGTATTATGGCATCTCCCTTTATCTGGCGAGGCGTACTGGCCCGCTTTGCGTCTGGAACGCCATTGGCGCTGATCCTGATCGGAGTTGCACTTGGTTCAGCTCTGCCAATCCTCGTTCCAAATGGATATGGGTTGATTATGTCGGCATTCGTGTTTGGGTTATCGGTCTTTATGCCGCCCACTGCTGTAACCAGCTTTGTCCGCCAGAACGTGGGCCAACAGGACTGGGGTGCAACCATTAGCTTTTTTACAATTGTTTTCGCCGTCTCACAGGCACTGGGACCTATTGGGGCCGGCGTCATCGGCGACATAACCGGAGAAATAGGAGACAGCCTGATCGTGGCATCTGCCGTCCTGCTTGTGGGCGCTCTTTGTGCTGCTGTACAAAAACCGCTCAGGCCAGGGGTGGCGTAGTCGTCGTAATCAGAACCAGGCTGAGATACCGCGTTTCATTCCCCGCAGAAGGCCCAGTGGGAAACGCCGGGAGGAAATGGTTGGACCCTCTCGTTCTGAGTGTCGGCCTTCAATTCTTGCTTGAACAATACTTACGGTCGCCGTGCCCTGAATATCATCATTGAACGTGCATAGCTGATCGCGATATTGCACAAGCAATGGTGCCGCATGGGCTCTGTCGCAAACTTTGGTCAGTAGGCTGCACCTCTGGGTGCTTTGATCCAATTGGTTGTTGGTCTGCGACGATGTTTAGGAGTGTCCGGTGATCGATTTAGAAGGTGCGCACTACCCACAATCGGTGATCCTGTTCGCTGTCTATTTCTATGCTCGATACAGCGTCTCGTACCGCGACCTGGAAGAGATTATGGCGGAACGTGGTGTGTCGGTCGATCATGTGACGCTGAACCGCTGGGTTGCGAAGTACTCACCCGCAGCCGCTCGCGAGGCACAGAAACGGAAAGCTTCGAACCACGCCAAAGTTTGCGGCAGAGCCAAACCGCGTGCAAGATCACTTCTTTCGGATAATGCGCGCGCCTAAATGAGATCGTCACTGTCTGCTCCTGTTAAATTCGAGCATACGCTACCAAAACTACGATCGACCTGACAGGTAGGGAAAAAGATTGCGACAGAACCTTTGCTCTTATCAAGAACTGGAGCGAACGGATGGTCCGACTCAATCGCATGCTGCCGTTACAATCATCTCGACCTTCAACACGTCGCGCGCCAGTCTGGCTTCGCCACACGCACGAGCCGGCGCATGTCCTTCCGACACCCAGGCATCCCAAACTTCATTCATCTCGGCGAAATCCGCCATGTCGGCCAGCCAGATCACGCATTGCAGCATCCGGGTTTTATCGCTTCCTGCCTTGGCAAGAAGATCCTCAACTTTAGCGAGAATGTCACGTGTCTGGTCAGCGACCTTGGCTGCATCCGAAGTTTGCCCACACAGATAAGCAGTGCCGTTGTGCTTGACGATCCGACTCATGCGCTGGCCGGTTTCGATTCGAGTAATCGTCATGTTGGAAGTCTCCTGTTAGAGGACCTTGCGGTCAAAGCGATCGATACGGAATGGCGATAAATTGAAACGGCTACGCCTGCCGGTGACCAAATCGGCCAGGACCTGACCGACCACGGGGGCCATCTGAAAACCGTGCGCCGAAAAGCCGAATGCGTGAAAGGCACGGGGAGCATTCACAGCCGGACCAAGGACTGGCAGATTGTCTGGCATGTATGCCTCAAGCCCCGCCCACATCCGGTTGATGCTGGCCTTGTGCATGATCGGAAAGAACTCTGCTGTGGTCCGGCAGGCGGCAGCAAGTTTCGAATAATCCAACCGGGTACGATTGTTGGCGCGATCTGCAAAACCTTTGGCGCCGCCGCCGATCAGGACTGTGCCATTCTCGAATTGCTTAAAACTGAGCTGGCGACTGACCGCACCAACAACCGGCTTGGCGAAATGCGGCATCCGGGCCGTGATCATCAGCATCGGCGCCGCGTGGCTGAGCGGCACGTTGTCTCCGATCATTAACGCGATCCGGTCCGCCCAGGCACCCGCACAATTGACGACGGTTTCGGCCTCGTAGCGGTGTTGCCGGCCTTGCGCCAGCCATACATTTCCGATCCGTCTGAGCCCCAGAACCTCTTCGCCTTCAATCACTTGTGCGCCTAAGTCTTCAGCCGCTTTGTGAAATGCCGCCGTGGCCTTATAAGGGATCGCATAACCATCCAAATCCGAGATCACGCCGCCCACACAATCGGGATTTACATGTGGCAGACGATCCATCAATTCGGACCGGTCAATAATACGCTCGTGCGTGTATCCCGCCGCGCGCATCTTGTCCTCACGCACCTGTAGCGCGCCCAGATCCGCATCATCCACAGCAATATTGATCAGGGAATGACGACGAAAACCCGTGTCGTGCCCTAAGTCGTCATCCAGAGTCTGCCACATCTCCATTGATGTTTTAGACAGCGGCACTTCGGCCATATCGCGCCCCAAAAGACGCACGCCGCCAGCGTTGACACCCGATGCATGACGCCCGGCATAGTCTTTCTCGACCACGATCACGGATACTCCCTGACGCGCCAGATGGAATGCCGTGGCGCAGCCCTGTATCCCGCCGCCGATGACCAAAACATCCGCCTTCATTCTGCAGCTTCCGCCTGTACTGTGTGATACCGACTTAATTCGTCCAGCGTCAGCAAGCGCTGAGGGCTGCGCAACCGATAGTAACCAACCGTTTCGGGGTGCTCATTGCGCCACTGCGCCAACAGTCCGGCCACCACATGGCCGCATTGCCGACCCTGACATGGACCCATTCCGCACCGCGTCAGGGCCTTCAGGGTGTTCGGGTCCTGAGCACCCTGGTCGAACCCTTTACGCAAATCGTCCAGAGACTGCTCTTCGCAACGGCAGACTAGTGTTTCCGGGTCATGCGGCAGTCGCAATGCATCGGTCGGGCGATAGAGACAATCAATGAAACGTCGAAACGATTTTAGTGACGATAAAACGGACAGATCTTTAACCGCCTTTTGATCTCGCTCGGCCCGCGAAAGATGGCCAAGACGGCGCAAAATATTCAGTGCAGCCAGACGACCCTCGGCACATGCGCCATCGGCACCGACAATGCCTGCACCATCGCCGGCCACTGACACGTGCTCAATCGAACTTTGCCCGAAATCATCCACTGAAACCTGCCAACACATCTGTTCGGAATTCCACTGGTGATCCAGATCCATCGCCCGCGTCATGTTCAGATTGGGTTGCACACCGTGGTGCAGAAATACAGTGTCGGCGGTGATTTCGTGCTGCCTGCCTGCCGCAACGAACCTGAGCCCTTCAGCCTTATTGTCACCGACCACCTTCAACCGCTCGGCGACGGAGTGGATCGCAACACCTGAAGTGCGGATCTCTCGCAGCAATGCCAGGCCTTTGCGCAATTGACCTGCGTGTCGTAGTGCCCGGAGCAGATGCGGCGCAGCATCAAGGTAGTGCTGCCGAGGCGTGGTATCGACCAATGCCGTCACCGGCACTCCTAGGAGCAGATACTGTGCCACGATCAGATAGAGCAACGGGCCTGAACCCGCGAAGATGGCACCCTCGGCCACGATTGCATCTGATTTCAGCATCATCTGTGCCGCTCCGGCGGTCATGACGCCGGGCAAAGTCCACCCGGGGATCGGCATCGGTCGTTCCATCGCTCCGGGACACAACAGCATTTCTCGGCAGCGCAATTCTTGTGTGTTGCCTTCGTGAGAAAACAGGATGCGTCCGTCATCGCCCAAATGCCAAGCATCCGCGCCGGTGAAATGTGTCAGGTTGGCCTGTTCGAACTCGGAAATCAGGGCCGCTCCGGCGGCATAGTCCGCGCCGAGGGCGGCGACATCCGGAACCGGGCTGTTTGCGGCCGAACGGTATATCTGCCCGCCTGCCCTTGGCGCGCGATCCAGAACAGCCACCTGAACGCCTGCCCGCGCCAGTTCTATGGCGGCGCACATACCTGCCGGACCTGCGCCGACAATCGCACAGTCAAAGGCCTGCATCGTCCGCCTCTGACTCTTCTGTAATACGCTGAGTGGTGACGTTCATACCCTCAGACACTCGCCTCAGGCAGGCCTGTTGGTTCGGAAGACCGTCGATCTCCACCATGCATTCGAAACAGACGCCCATCGCGCAATACGCGCTGCGTGCATCGCCTGACAGTGCCGCTTTCCGGGTTTCGACCTGACCGTTTACCGCCATGGCGGACCACACGGTCTGACCCTCGCGCGCGCCGACTTCCCAACCATTTATGGTCAGCGTCACCTGGTCACGGTCGTCATACTGCAAGGATCTGAACATTAGAGCATCTCCGTCGAAAAGCAGGGCAAGGCGCAGGGAGGAGCACGCCTTGCCCAGGTTCAGGGTTATTCGCCGATCTTATCGAGAATCCCCTGCCCCCATTCTTGACCAACGTCCTGCAGGACCTGCGGCCAGACCTGAGCGCGCACATGGGCTGCAGTGGCGGCAAGCTCTTCGTCGGTCAGCGAAACGATCGTGGCCCCGTTGTCGGCCAGCTTTTGCTCAAACGTGCTCTGATCAGCTTCGGCAGTTTCCCAGCGCTTGACCTCGAACTCCATCGCTGCCGTTTCCAGCGCTGCGCGATCTTCGTCGCTCATGTCAGCCAACGTGCCCGAGTTGATGATCATGTACCAAACTTCAAAATGCGTATTGACTGGAACATAAGCCGTGGTCACATCGCGGAACGAGGCATAGTACCCCTCGGCACCCGATCCGACGACACCGTCAACCACACCAGTCTGCACCGCTGTAAACGCTTCCGAAAACGGGATAGGCGACGAGATATAGCCCAATGCGTCGGCGGTCAGCTGAAAGCTTTTGATGCCCGGCACGCGGACCTTGATGCCCTTGGCTGAGGTTGGATCGCCTGGGTTCAAAGCGTCGGTGTTCAGTGCCACGCCGCCGAAGTATACCGGATAGGCTGCCAGCATGGTGATGTCCTGCTTGGCATAGAGATCTTTCATCGCGCCGTGGATTGCACCGCCCGGTCCGTAGATCTTTTTTGCCTCTTCCCAGTTCGCCGCCACATAGGGAAACGCCGAGATTTGCATGCGGCGATCAACGGCCGTGGCTGCGGGCTGAACGGCCATGTCGATGGCGCCAACTGAGATGCGCTCTTGCACCGAGGTATAGTCCCCCAGCGCCGAAGCTGGGAACAGGTTCAATTCAACCGAGCCATCCGTGACGGTCTTCAGCTCTTCTGCGAAGGCGCGCAACTCGTTGTCGATTGTTGCGCCCTGAGGACGGATATGGCTGATCTTCAGCGTATCCGCGGCAGCGATACCGGCGGTTGCCACAACGGCAGCGGCCATACAGGTGGATTTCAGAAAGTTCATCATGGATAAGTCTCCTCCGTGAGTGATGAAGTGGGTGGCTTAGTAGCCAAAGAAGCGGGGCAGCCACATCGACAGGTCCGGCCAGAAACTGGTCAGAAAGACGACAGGCAGATATCCCAGCAGGATCAGGGTCATGGCCGGGCGGATCACCTTTGTGACCGGCACCTGGCCGATGCGCGCACCCAGATACAGAATCGAGGCATAAGGGGGGGTCACACCTCCCATTGCGGTGTTGACGCCCATGATCGCGGCAAACTGGATCGGGCTGACCCCGATCGCCTGCATCAGCGGCAACAGCAGTGGCGCAATCAGGATAATGGCAGTGACGTCATTGACGACCATCCCTACCAGGAACAGCAGGATGTTGATCAGTACCAGCAGCAGTGCCTTGTTTTCGGTCACTGAAAAGATCGCCTGCACGATGGCTTGTGGAATGCTTTCCAGTACAAACATCTGAGACAGGATCATCGAGAAGAGGATCATCAGCATGATCGCCCCGACCGACGTGGCGGCCTCTCTACCCGCACCTAAGAAGGTGCGAACGTCCAGTCCTTTGTAGATCAGGAACCCGACCGGGATCGCATAGATCACCGCCACGGCGGCGGCCTCAGTCGGGGTCATGATGCCACCGTAAATGCCGCCCAGAATGATAACCGGCATCAGAAGGGCGGGCGTGGCCTTGAAACCGCGCTGGGTTGCCTCGGACATGAAGGCCGCGCCTTGGAGGGGTTCGTTCAGTTTCAAGGGGAACCTGCGGGCCATACGGATGTTGACCGCAGAAAAGCTGGCCATGATCAGCAGGCCGGGCCCAAGCGTCGCCAGAAAACAGGCCAGGATCGACGTATCTGTCACCCAGCCATAGACTATCATGGTGACCGAGGGTGGGATCAGCAGACCCAGAAGCGAAGCATTTGCGATCAGCGCCGTTGCGTATTCGCGAGGATAACCTTGCTTCTCCATCTCTGGGATCAGCAACGGACCAATCGCTGCGACACCGGTCAGGCCCGAGCCCGAGATCGCTCCGATAAGCGCGCAGGACACGGTGGCGACAACGCCCAGCCCGCCTCTAAGGTGGCCGATGAAGATATTGACAAAATTCAAAAGACTAGCCGCTATGCCGGATACGGACATGATCGTTCCGGCCAGAACAAACAGCGGAATGGCCAGCAGCACCGGGTTTCCAAGCTGCTGGAACCCCCACAGCATGTTGCCCTTCATGACCACGTCACCGGCGAAATACATCACCATCAGACCGGCACCGAAACAATAGGGCAGCGGAACGCCCAAAGTCAGCAGAATGACCAAAACCAGTACGGCAAAAAGCGCGATCTCGATCATTTTAGACCTCCTTCAACGGCGGGCTCAGGAATGGGGGAAAACAAGGCGCGCAGATGCATCAGCAGATGCCAGGCCGTGAAGATCATCATCAGGACCAACCCGACAAACAAAGCGACATCGACATAGAAAGTCGGCAGATACAGCGTCGGGCTTTCGCGCCAGACACGCATTGAGTATTTGGTGAAATCCCATGCCCAGGTTGTCAGCCAGATACCAACGATCAAGCTGATGACCTCACCTATGACCGCAAGAACCTGATGCTGACGTTCGGTAGACAGAAAGATTTCCAGCACATTGGCGCGAATATGTGTGTTTTCACGCGAAGCGTTGACCGCCCCCAACATGTATAGCCACAGGGTGGGATAAAGCAGGCTCTCTTCCAGCCCCATAACCGGAATTTCCAGCACATAGCGCGTGATCACCTGCACGAATTGCCCAAGAGCAACCAGGCAGATCAGCACTGTCAGCAGGACACTTGCAAAGCGCGTCATTTTCCCCTCCCACATGACGAATGCAGGCGGTGCATTCGTGGTGAGGAAGATCACGAGCTTGGGGCATTAAGTCAAAACGATTAAATTGATTGTTGAATAAAGTTTCTTTATGACTTGTCCAAAAATTGAGGATTAACAACAGCGCATGAATCTCAGTTTTCGCCAATTGCAGGCTTTTCGCGAAGTCATGCGGACAGGTTCCGTGTCTGAAGCCGCCCGAATCCTCGGACGGACCCAACCTGCCGTCAGCGCGCTGATTGCCAATCTCGAGGCCGAGTTGGACATCGCCCTGTTCCGCCGGCAACGCGGTAAAATGGCCCCTACCCCCGAAGCCCAGTACTTCATCACCGAGGCTGAAGCAGTTCTGGATCGGCTGTCGCTTTCAACCCGGACAATGCGCGAGATTGGGGCCCTGACAAAGGGGCGCCTGAACATAGCATGCATGCCGGCGGCCAGCAGTCTTTTGATGCCGCAGCTTCTGAGCGAATTCCTGTTGGACAAACCAGATGTACGCGCTTCTTTGATGATGCGTGCGTCACCAGTGATCGAGGAATGGGTTGCCTCTCAGCAATATGACATCGGATTAGGCGAAACCCCGAAACCCACAGCGGCGATTGATACCGTCGATTTCGACATGAGATGCGTGTGCGCGATCCCAAAGGGCGATCCACTGGCCGAGTTGGACGCAGTCGAAGCCGGTCATCTGTCGGGCCAACCAATGGCCGGGCTGCAAGAAGGACATCCTAACCTGGTCGCGACCCAGAGGGCATTCGAGAGTCAAAAAGCCCGGTTCGAACAACGGTTCGAACTTAGGACTTTCAACCCGGCATTGACCCTTGTGGAAAAAGGGCTTTGTTACTGTATCTGCGACCCGATTACTGCTGCTGGATACGTCAACATGCGGCCCGAGCCCAGGCCCGTCGTCTTCCGGGCGTTTCGTCCCCATGTCGTTCTAAACGTTTCAATCATGCAACCCGCGCATCGCCCCCCGTCGGCCCTGGCAAGTGAATTTGTCCAGCAGTTGGGGGCCGCTCTGGAGCGTATCAACAGACAGTTCTGAAAGGTGGTTCTGTTGCACTCTTTTGAGAACGATGACGTGTTTAGGCGAACGCAGTGGAGTTATGAGGCCAGTTCTGCGAATTGCTGAAACAACTCAACAGGCTCAAATCTTTGCAACAGAACCCCACGTCGGAACCTGCGGGCCCTTCAATCCAGACAAAATGTTTGCGACACATCCAAGTGAATTGTATTTAATGGTCATTTCTTAGGATTTTTGCACACTTGTTCAGATATAGTCTTACGGTGATTTTTATGCCAATTCCGCGAATCCGCCCCGCAAGCCAAATGCGCTCGAATATGCAAGACAAAATATTCCCGCCCTGCCCTGCTGGCATTCTCCGCTCAAAGAAAATCCGCGAGCCGCGTTGTAGGCCTGAAGAAGGTAAGACGCAGCGCATAGCACCTTCTCGAATGACATGTTTGGGTCTCGCAAGAGTACTCTTCAAAGAAAAATCCGCGCAGATGTCTGAACACTTCGCAATTCACTGATGCGGACCCACGCCATCGGGGCCTTCGAGAATTGGCCTGTGAACACGCGATAGTTTTCATGCTCTCTGTTCAAATGCGGAGCATCTCAAAAGGACCACGCGGCCTCAATGAACCGCGTCAGAGATGGCGTCAACAGACGGCATCTTTATTGACCACGCGGTGCGGAGTGAGAATGTGAATTTCAACGTCGGGAATAAGAACGGGCGCGGATTTGCTATCCGCGCCCGTTCAAATATCCTGTCAAAAAAACCTTACCCGTGGGTAAGATCATCTTCCTCGGGCAGAGCATCAATAAACGCTGCAATCGCCTCTTCCAACGTGTTCCGATCAACCCGGGTAAAGTCGAGATCGTACCTCAGATCAAGCCGCCCGCTTGAAGCCGAGCATTTTGCGATCCCTGCCCTTCCGGACACCTGAAACGTTGTCTTTGCCCGGCGTGGCTTGCTGCCAGCATCTGAAGCGGCTTTTTTGGGAACCCTGCTCTCTTGTTCGTTCAGATAAGATCTGAGGATCTCAACTTCCCGGCCACCATTTCGATCCGGCTCACTCATCAGAGTATCACTTACCTGCCGCACTAGACCAGGCGTCGCGTCGAACTTACGCTTCAATTCCACACCAACGTTACGCGGAATGTTATTGGGATGCATCAACACCTTGTCCAGCATCATCAGCAAACTGGCAAAAGACCGAATATAGCTGCGCTTGGTGTAACTGGCCGACTTGAACAACGTTGAAACCGCCTTGTCCACATCCGGGCAATCATTTGCCGGATCGTCCGCATAAGCCCGCGCCAGAGCACCCATTTCCGCGAAAGAGATATCCTTACGGATCAGGTTTTCATCCACCATGCGACGATAGCTGTTGTCGAGATCACTGGACTCGGAAATACCTGCCGGGATTCTGGCGTATGCCTCTTCTCCGGTTTCTTCATACAACGCCTGATAAGCCGACAAACGTCGCATACCTTGAATCAGTTCAAACCGGCCGTCCGCTCGACGCTCAAGCCGGATTGGGTTGGACAACCCGATTTCCCGAATGGATGCTTTGAGCTCATCCAATTCAGGATCCGGTCCTGGCTTGCGATCCCGCGTCAGTTTTTCAGACAGAACATCTGCTAAAGCTACGTGTTCCGTCACCAATCCCTCGCTCCGCAATCGAACCAGTTCATGCGCAAGGCGGTCGTTTTCTGCCCGAATGGTTTGCTCAGTCGATTGTTGATCCCGGAGCGCATCAGCGTTTTCAGAAATTGCGGCCGCCATCGGGCCGCGCCGTTTCTCAAGGACCTTGTCCGGAACTTTGCCGACAGGAATGTCGTCCATTGCCGGTATGTCGATATCGAACATTCTGCGCTTGCGGCTCATGCGTCATCCTCCAGCTTGTCCCAGGCCGACAGCATGACGTCCCGGAATTCCTCATATACATTGTCAAAAGTCGAACGGGCGCGGCGCCAGGTTTCCCGCGTCATTTCACGATAATCCATTTCGTAAACTGAACTGAGGAAGCGTCCGGACTGTTCAACTGCGCGGGTCATCTCAACCGGATGCTCTGCGACGTGCGCGCCAAAGACTTTCTTGAACGCCTCAAACATCGCGAAGTGCAGCGCGTTGCCGGGCTCGTAGCGCGTCAGCAAGAACCTCAACTCGCAAAATGTCTTTGGCAGCCCAATCTTACCCGTGGGTAAGGTTTTATCGAAACCGTAAGCAAGATCCTCCAACGCTTCGGCCAGCTGACCAATAAAGGACGTGGTGGAATCGTATTCCCAATATCCGGGGCCTGACGGGACATAAAGCATGTCGGCGGCAAACACCGCATTCATGGACTGATACCCAATGGCCGGAGGACAATCGAAAATGATCAGGTCATAAGCATCATCCGGAATTTGATCCAGATACCGGGACACGGCCGCAAAAAACGACCACTCGGGGTTAAGGTGTCGATACTGCGCCGAGGCAAATTCGACGAAGGCTGCGTTGGCACAAGACGGAATGGCATCAATGGTCGACCACGACGTCTTTTTGATGAAGTCGCCAATTCGAAGATCACCCAGACCCATATCCGTAATTGCAGGCGGCAATTCCCGGTGGGGCAGGGCGGTTCCTGATTGGGCGGCTACGGACCGATTGTTCATACGTTCCGTTTCGCGGATAAGATCGCGCGCCATAATCCCCCAGACCGTGTAATCCTCGGTTACGTCTGTCAAACCCATCGAATGGCTCAGCGTCGCCTGAGGGTCAAAATCCACCACCAGGACGCGATACCCATCCAGAGCAGAAGCATGCGCAAGATGCAGCGCCACGGTCGATTTACCGGCCCCACCTTTGAAATTGGCGACAGCAGCGCGAATGGCGCGCTTGCCCTCGGGGCGCGGGGGCATCAGGGATTTTCGATTCACCTTGAGGCGTCGACGCAGCTCGTTCACCTCTTCCAGGCTGAACCACCGCTGACGTCCGTCGGGCTCCACCTCTCCGCCCGGCAAAGACGGATCTGCCGCCAGCTTGCCGCGAAAGGTCGACTGGTTGACCCGGAAGATCAGCTCGGACACCTCCCAGCTGGAAAATCGGCGGAGGGTCTTCTCCATCTCTGGACTAAAGGTCTGCTGGCGAATCCAACCCTGCAGCTTGAGGGATTGGTTGCGCAATGCATTCAGGTCTTCGTGCGTGTACATGCCTCAGGTCTCTTTGTTTGGAACGTTAAATTCTGTTCGTTTCTTATTTACGACCGATTTGCACTTTACGCAAAAGAAAATATGATGAAACTGTAATCTTACCCACGGGTAAGAAAACAAGGCGTTGAGGGGTCAAAATCGATTCGGGTGCATGGCTGCGCCGCCCAGCGAATCTTATACCCCCTGGCCCCGGCATTTAGGGGGGCAGGTAGGGCAGGAAACCTACATATAGGGGGACATAAGGGCCCAATAAGGGGACAAATAGGATGTCCCCCATCACCAGTAATTCACCAGATTCTTTTTCATTTATTGATTTTTGGGTCAGCAATTTTCGCCCGGATTCAGACTCTTCTTGACAGAATCGAAGGTTTGGACGCTAATTAGGCCAAGATGACGAAAAGCGTTGGCAAACGGCGCGAACACGGCGGGGCTAACCCGTCTGAGGCAGATAGAGCGGTGAGAACGGGTATGCAGCTGGCGAAACCGGTCGGGCGGAATGCGGCGGCCATAAAATACGATATACTCTCTGCGCTAACCGTTCACGCGTTGTCCGGAGACAAACATCGACAACGCAGTATTCTGCGCATCATTGCCTTGATTACGACTCGGTATAACTGGCGGAGCAATGAATTGTCGATTGGGCGTGAGGAAATTGCACGCCTGTGGACAGTGAATGAACGGACAGTAAAGCGCGAAATGTCTAAATTTCGCGCATTAGGGTGGATAGCGGTCAAAAGACCTGCAGCTCGTGGACGAGTTGCTGTTTATGAAATTGATCTCAAGCAGATCATGATCGACACACAGGACATCTGGCCGGTCATTGGATCCGATTTTCTTGCACGCATGTCGGAAGTGCCTGAGCCGGAAACAAACATCGTGCCATTCACCGCGAAACCCGGTCCCAGTGTTTCTGACGAGGCGGATGCGTGGACACAGGTGCAATCAATTCTGCATGGGCGTGATCCAGAACTGTGGGCCAGCTGGTTTCAGCATCTGTCCGAAACCGATCGGGCAGGGGGCTCTGTCACCTTGATGGCGCCGTCGCGGTTCATGGCTGATTATATCTCGCAAAAGTGGAGCCAACGCTTGCTTGCAGCCTATAGCCGGGTTGATCCCAGTATTAGAACGGTTCGTGTGGAATCCGCCGAGTAGATGGGGCGCTCTGCAAGATCTGCGCGTCTACTGTATCATTCGGCCCCGGGTTCGGAATCTTCGGCCAGCCATCTGTAAACCAAAGCCGCGCGATCCGAAGAGCTGTTGTGAAGCACCACGTAAAAATCCAGCGGAGCCGATAATGTCTGCGGCAAGAGCTTGCACAGTTTTCCCGTACGGACCAATCCGGCCGTCAATCCTTCCCATCCCAAAACAGCCCCCATGTCATCCTGCGCGGCTTGCAGGGCGATGGTGTAATTGTTTACTCTGTGCCCGGATTTAAGCGACCCCGAATAGCCCAAGCCGGTGGCCCATTCCTGCCAGCCGGTCCAGCCGGTGCCCGGCGCGTCCAGGTGGATCAGGGGAACGCTGGCCAGATCCTGTAACTGTTCGATTTTATTTTGGCGGACAAACTGCGGGCTGGCCAAGGCCATGATCCGATCTCGGAACAGAACATGACACGTGCCGCGTTCCCGAGAGGCATCACCATAGCGGATACTGATATCACATTTTTGCGTGTCGTATCCCAGATCGGTGACGACCTGCGTGACAGAGATATGCCCGTAACTCTTCCAGAACCGCGCCAGGCGCGGAGTCAGCCACAGCGAACTGACGGCTGTACTGGATCGAATCGTGACGCCAGAGCGATCATATTGCGACCGCAACTGCCTGAGCGCTTCGCTGATCCCTTCAAACCCGCGTTGCAGAGAGACCAGCAAATAGGCGCCGCTTTCGGTGAGTTCGACCCCTCGGTGGTGGCGGTGGAACAACGCGCAATTGAGTTCGACCTCCAACGCTTTGACCTGATGGCTGATGGCCGCGGGGGTAACGTTCAGTTCGCTTGCGGCCTGTTTGAAGCTGACATGTCGGGCCGCGGCCTCGAAACTGATCAGTGAGCTGAGCGGTGGAAGTTCATATGGGCCAATGGGCAAGGTAGTCTGACCTGTATCTGGTGGTTTTAAGTTATTTTCGCTTTCTCAGGATTATTGGCATTAGCTGAATTTGCCCAGAGTGAATATTTTTGCAATTGCGATCTTGGCCCATGAGCGCAAGGATTTGCCCAAAGCAGCGCGTTTTGCGCAGAGTTCCGGTCAAATCGAGTGTCCGCCCCGCGGAACAACGTTGGCCGGGATTTAGGCGCAGCGGAAGAGGAGAATTCAAATGCAGTCACATGCCGAAGTTGTTGTTGTGGGGGGCGGCTGTGTCGGGGCCTCGATCCTGTACGGCCTGACCGAAAATGGGTGCACCGATGCCGTGATGCTGGAGCGGACGACGTTGACCTCGGGCTCAACCTGGCACGCGGCGGGTCTGCTGGTGACTTTTGTACGCTCGCACAACGTGTCGAAGATGACGATGGAAACCATTCGCATCTATTCTGAAGTCGAGGAAAAGATGGGCAGCTCGGTCGGTCTGCGCAAAGTCGGCCAGCTGCGCGTTGCAAACACCGAAAAACGCTGGGACGAGTTCCAGTCGTATATCTCGATTGCCGAAGCCGCCGGCGTGCCATGCAAGCTGCTGACCCCGGAACAGGTTGCCGAGGTTCACCCGCTGCTGAACCAGTCTGAAGATATCCGGGGCGGTATTCTGCATACCGAAGACGGCTATGTGAACCCAGCTGACATCACCATGGCGCTGGCGAAACTGGCGCGTGACGCAGGGGCCAAAGTTTATCAGAACACCGAAGCGCAATCTTATGAAAAGCTGGAGAACGGGCTTTGGAAAGTGACAACCGACAAGGGTGAGATCACCTGTAAGCATCTGATCTTTGCCACCGGCAACTATGCACGCGAAAACGCGCGGCGGGTGGGGCTGGATCTGCCCTGTATTCCAATCGTGCACCAGTACTGGACGACCGAGACCGTACCGCTGCTGAAGGAACGGCGCGCACAGGGCCTGCCGGAGTTCCCGATCCTGCGGGATGAGGATTATGGCGCTTATCTGCGCGAGGATGTGGGGGGCATTCAGTTTGGTCCCTATGAATTCACCAAAGACCTCAAGCTGTTTGCCGAGGACCGCGTACCGCCTGATTTCGGGGCCGACCTGCTACCCGAGGATTTCGATGCGGTAGAAACCCAGTGGGAACGCGCCATCGAACGGGTGCCGACCTTGGGCGAGGTTGGTATCAAGGCCAACACCCGCGGTCCGTTTCAGATGACCCCGGACGAGCTGCCACTGGCCGGCCCTGCGCCGGGACACGAAAACCTGTGGCTGGCCGAGGGGATGCCGGGCGGTATTCTGTGGGGTGGCACAGTCGGCAATCGCCTGGCGAAATGGATCGTGAATGGCGATCCGGGTATAGACATGTCCGAACTCGACCCGCGCCGCTTTTCGGACTACGCCTCGAAACGCTGGACCATGGACAAGGTGCGCGAGACCTGGGGCACCCACATGGACGCGCATATTCCAGGCGAGGACTTCCCGGACGCGCGCCCGATGAAAACTGTGGGATCTTATGATCTGCTAACCGCGCATGGTGCGGTCTGGACCAGCTTCAACGGGTATGAGTTCCCCCGCTGGTTCGCCAAATCGCCTGAAGAGGCGATCCCGGAGCACTCTTTCCGGCGCACCAACCATATGGAACTGGTGCAGGCTGAGGTGCGCACAACCCGCGAAGAGGCAGGGTTTATCGAAATGTCGCCGATGACCAAGTTCACCGTGCGCGGTCCCGGTGCCGCGAAATGGCTGGACGGTCTGATGGCCAACAAGCTGCCCAAAATTGGCCGCATGACCCTGTCGCTGATGTTGAACGACAAAGGCGGCATGGATGCTGAATACACCATCGTTCGGTATGCCGAGGATGATTTCTATCTGATCTCGACCCCGAATTGGCGGGCGTACAACTGGGACCAGTTGCAGCGCCTGATGCCCAAGGATGGCTCGGTCGTGATGGAGGATATCTCGGAACAGCTGGGCGTGATTGCTCTGGCCGGTCCAAAAGCACGCGAGATCCTGCAACCGCTGACCGACAACGACCTGTCGAACGAAGCCTTCCCGTGGTTGTCGGCGCAGATGGGTGAAGTAGGGTATGCCAAGGGCGTACATCTGCTGCGCGTCTCTTACACCGGCGAACTGGGTTGGGAATTGCACCACCCCGTCGGCTACAACCGCCATCTTGTCGATCTGCTTCTGAAGGCTGGGGTGAAGCCGTTTGGTCTGGAAGCGCTGGAGTCCATGCGGCTTGAGAAATCCTATCGCGCGATCAACCGCGAGATTTGCAAGGATATGACGCCGTACGAAACTGATCTGGGTCGCTTTGTTGCCATGACCGAAAAGGTCAATGGCGAGATGGTCGAGCGGGAGTTCATCGGCAAGGCTGCGCTGCAAAAGCAAAAGGAAGAGGGCGGTTACAGGAAGCTGGTGACACTGAAACTGCCGTTCTGCGAGACCTCGGTGATGTTTGATGAAGGTGTTTATGCCGATGGCAAGTTGATCGGGCGCGTCACCTCGGGCGGGTTCTCATATTACTGCAACCATGACATCGCGATGGCCCTGGTGACACAGGACATGACAACGCCGGGCACGAAAATGCAGGTGATGGTTCACAATGAAATGCGTGATGCCGAGGTGATTGACATTTGCGCCGTCGACCCCTCCAGCGCACGCGCGCGGGCCTGAGAAGGAGAGCTGAAATGGCACAAGCAAGAGGTCGGCCCGGCCGTGGCGGAGGGCGCGCAGCGCGCGTTCAGGCCCGCACCAACCCACCCCCCGTTTATCTGTCGACCCTGAACCGCAAGATTGGACCGATCGATCTGCTGGGCCCCGAAGGGGTCGAGCGTATCCACAATGCCGCCATGACCATTTTGGAAACCACCGGCATTGAATTCCGCGATCCGGTAGCATTGGCTGACTGGAAAAAATTCGGCGCGAACGTGCAGGGCGAACGCGTCCGTATCGGGCGCGATATGCTGATGGACCTGATTTCGTCGGTGCCGTCGGAATGGTCTTATGCGGCACGCAACCCAGAGAGGTCTTTGCGGGTGGGCAATGAGCATTCGGTGTTTGCCAACGCCTATGGCGCGCCATTTGTCTATGATCTGGACGGTGTGCGTCGTCCTTCGCAGCTGGAGGATGCACAGAACTTTTTCAAGATGAGCCAGATGAGCCAGTCGATGATGGTTCCGGGCATATTGCCGGTGGAACCGCAGGACGTTCCGGTTCCGCAGCGCCATCTTGAGCTTGTGCATGCCGCGCTGACTCTGACCGACAAGCCGATCAAGGGTTCGGTTTTGTCGGAACAGGCGGCGCGTGACTCGGTGGACATGACCCGGATCGTGTTTGGCGAAGAGTTTGTGGACAATAACGTGGTGATGGCCGCGCTGCTGAATTGCAACACGCCGCTGGTATGGGATGAGACCATGCTGGAAAGCCTGCGCGTTTACGCAGCAGCCAACCAGCCTTGCCTGCTGTCGCCCTTTGTACTGGCAGGGGCTTCGACCCCGGCCAGCCCGCAGGGGGGTGTGGCGCTGCTGATTGCGGAATCACTGGCGGGCATGGCTTACAGCCAGATCATCCGTCGGGGCGCGCCAATGGTTCTGGGCGTGGCGATCATGGGTGTGTCGATGAAAACGGGCGCGCCGATGATGGGGTCGCCTGAACCGGGTCTGATGAACCTGCTCGTGGGTCAGATGGCGCGGTTCTATCAGGTGCCGTGGCGGACCTGCACTATGTGGACCGGGTCAAAGTCGCCCGACATGCAAGCTGGTTTTGACACCGCCAACACGATGTGGCCGGTGCTGCTGGGCGGGGCGAACTATATCGTCCACTCGGCGGGTTTTCTGGAAGGGGCGTTGGGGGTCAGCTACTCGAAATGGGTGCAGGACACGATGCAGCTTGAAAACTTCCACCGCTTTTTCAGCGGGCTTCAAGACGAAAATCTGGACTCGTTGCTGGACGACATCGCCCGGATCGGCCCCGGAGGGCATTTCCTGGGTACGGACCACACGCGCGAAAACCCGATGCATATGAACTTCTTGCAAAACAATGACAGTTTTGAACAGTGGGAGGCAGAGGGATCGAAAACGGCCGAGATTGTTGGCAATGAAGCCGCGCGGCGGATGTTGGACAATTATGTGCGGCCTCCGATGCCTGACGATCAACGCGGCGCGCTGGACGAGTTTGTTGCCAAAAAGCGCCGGGAATACAGCAGTTAACCCCGACGTGGGCGCTGGCGCGCCCGGCTGCGCCACACAAGGACAGGATCACCTCGATGACGGAAATCTCGACGAAAACGCTCTCACTCGAAGAGGTCAGGGAATTGGCCAGATCGGTCCTTGTGGCGGCAGGCGTGGATGCGCGTGGCAGCGCCGTGCTGGCGGATATCGTCACCCGATCCGAACGGGACGGTCCCCGCAGTCATGGGCTGCGCATGTTGCCGGTTTATGTTCAAAGTTTCACCTCGGGATATGCCAATCCGGCGGCATCCCCCAAAGTCGAGCGTATCGCTCCCGGCGTTTTGCGCGGGGATGGCGACAACGGCTATTACCAGCTTGCAGCGGGCGCGGCACGGGACGAGCTGATTGCGATGGCGCATGAAAACGGCATTGCCTCGTTCACCTGTGCCAATTGCCACCACCTGGCAGCGTTGCGTTTTGACACCGAGCCGCTGGCCGAGGCGGGGCTGGTGGCGCTGGGTGTTGTGAACTCACTGTCGATGGTGGTGCCGCAGGGTGGTGTGCGCCCGGTTTTCGGGACCAACCCGATGTCTTTCGCCTGCCCGCGCGAAGGGGCCGAGCCGGTTGTTTGGGATCAGGCGTCCTCGATGGTCGCTCTGATGGATATTCGTATGGCGGCGGCAGAGGGGCACGATTTGCCGCGTCCGGCGGGCCTGGCCCCGGATGGTCAGCCCACTGCCGATCCAAATGCCATTCTGGAAACCCGCAGCCTGTTACCCTTTGGTGAGCATAAAGGGGCCGCGATTGCCTTTCTGATCGAGGTTCTGGGCGCAGCACTCGCCGGTGGAACGCTATCGGTGGACAATGCCAAACGGGTGGAGCATGGCGCCTTGAATATCAAAGGCGGGTCCACTCTGATCGCAATTGATCCCGCGCGCTTCGGGAACCCGGGTTTTGATGATTACGTCAAACGTATTTGTGCCGAAATCGAAGGCAACGGTACGGCCCGCGTTCCGGGTGACGGGCGGTTGAGAAACCGCGCTACTGCGCAGCAACAGGGCGTCGTTGTCAGCACGGAGTTGCTGTCGCAACTGCATGATTTGCAATAGGACCGCTTTTAGATGGCAAAGGTTGCGATTGTCGGCGGCGGTATTGTCGGTATTTCCTGTGCACTGGCGCTGCAGGCTGAGGGGCATCAGGTGACAGTGCTTGAGCCTAACACCGTCGGTGAGGGGGCCAGTTGGGCGTCATGCGGCTGCATAGCCGTAGGTGAAGTTGTTCCGCTGTCGCAGCCCGGAATGATGATGAAAGTGCCTGGGTGGTTGTTGGACAGTGAGGCACCTTTATCGTTGCGTCCAAGTTCAGCGTTGAAATTGTTGCCTTGGCTTGCGCGTTTCACAGCGAATGCCCGCCCATCAAAGATGCGTGCCATCGCGGCGGATCTTGCGCGGCTGACGTTCTCGGCCACTGCGGATTTCAAGGCTCAGTTGGGGGATATCGGTCATCCTGAAATGCTGGTGGAACGCCCCATCATCAAGCTGTTTGATGATGACTCTGACAAGGCGACCATGGGGGCTGCCTTTGATCTTGCACGCGAACTTGGGTGCACTATTGACGAAATTTCTGGTCACGAAGCCCATGAGCTTGACCCCGCCATAGCACCCGATTTCAAACATGCAGCGCTGTTGCGGGATTGGAGCTTTGTGACCGACCCCAAGCGCTTGGTCGAAGCCCTGCACCAGACGTTTTTTAAACGTGGCGGCATAGTCAAACGGGCAGGGGCCGCGGGGTTTGACCGCGAGGGCCGACAGGTGCGTTCAGTTAAGCTCACTGATGGAGCTGAGTTATCTGCTGATCATGTTGTCTTGGCCGCGGGAGCACGATCAAAAGGCTTGGCGCGTGATCTTGGTGTGCCAATCCGGCTGGAGGGCGTGGCAGGGTACTCAACCGCGTTGTCAGATCCAGGCGTGGAACTGAAACATACGATCTTCTACCCAAAGGGCGGGTTTGGCGTTACCCCTTATGACGGAGCCTTGGCCGTTGCCGGTACGATCGAGTTCGCCAGTTTGGATGCGGAGCCGAACTGGAATCGGGCCGACGTGCTTGTCCGACGGGCACATCGCGTCTTGCCTGGTCTGAAAACGGAAGCTGCCGAGCGTCGTATCGGGTACCGCCCCTTCACCCCGGACACCAGACCGATCATAGGACGCAGCGATCGTCTGGATAACGTCCATTTTGCCACTGGCCATGGTCAGCTGGGGCTGACATTGGCGGCCACTACGGCCCGGCTTGTGGCGGACGATATGGCGGGGCGACGCCGTCACATCGTTATTCAGGCTTTTTCACCCGACCGGTTTTCCTGATCTCGCATCGTACTGCGGTGATGCGTCCGTGACGCGTTTTGCAGGTGGAGATGCTTGGCCCTGATTGATGAAGCGCGGCGTATGCGGCGATAGTGTTTGTCGTACCAAATTGCGTCTTTGGGATGGGTATAACAAATTGCTGGATTTTGGATACAATATACGATACCCCATTATCAGAACACGATTCCAGGGGAACGCATGGTCAGAAAGCTGGCTGTCTTGATGGGTTTTTTTCCCATTGCGGCTGTTTCTGCGCAGTCGGATGCAAGTGGTGACGTCTTGTTCAGCGTCTCCTTGGATGTTTTCGGACCCACTTGTTCCGGTGGGTTCAACTTTGTCGAAATACGCCACCATGCGGGTTGTGCCGTGAACGCACGGGCCACCTGAAACAACGAGGAAGGTTATCAATAATGTCCCAGAATATCTTCACCGGCACCATGCCAGCCTTGATGACCCCATGCAAAGCCGACCGGACACCGGACTTCGATGCTTTGGTGAAAAAGGGCAAGGAAATGATCGAGGCAGGCATGTCTGCCGTGGTGTATTGCGGATCGATGGGTGACTGGCCGCTGCTGTCGGATGCTGAGCGGATGGAAGGCGTTGAACGTTTGGTCGACGCCGGCCTGCCCGTGGTCGTCGGCACCGGCGCCATCAACTCGAAATCTGCCGTGGCGCTGGCCGCGCACGCGCAGAAGGTGGGCGCGGCGGGGCTTATGGTCATCCCGCGCGTGCTGTCGCGCGGATCCTCTGTCGCGGCGCAGCGTAACCATTTCAAGGCGATCTTGTCCGCAGCGCCGGACATTCCGGCCATCATTTACAACAGCCCGGTCTATGGTTTTGCCACACGGGCCGAGCTGTTCTTTGCCCTGCGGGCCGAGCACCCCAATCTGGTGGGGTTCAAGGAATTCGGCGGCAAGGATGACCTGCGCTATGCTGCCGAGCATATCACCTCGCAAGACGATCAGGTCACGCTGATGGTGGGTGTGGACACCGAAGTCTATCACGGCTTTGTCAATTGTGGTGCTACGGGGTCGATCACCGGGATTGGAACGGCGCTGCCGAAAGAGGCGTTGCTATTGGCTGCTTTGTGCCAAAAAGCAGCGGCCGGACATGCCGAAGCCCGTCTGCGCGCGCGAGAGCTGGAAGAAGCCTTTGGTGTGTTGGCCAGCTTTGACGAGGGCACCGATTTGGTGCTGTACTACAAGCATCTGCTGGTTCTGAACGGGGAAGAGGAATACCGCCTGCATTTTGTTGAAACCGACGAATTGTCGGATGCGCAACGCAATTACTGCGAACAGCAATACAGCCTGTTCCGTACCTGGTTCGCCGACTGGTCCAGCCAGGGCGGAGTGATTGCTGAATGCATGTGATCGACAGCCATACCGGTGGGATGCCCACGCGTGTGATCCTGGATGGTGGCCCTAATCTGGGATCGGGGCCGCTGGCAGAACGTGCCCGCCTTCTGGCCACCGAGCATGAAGCGTTCTATAAATCGGTTCTGCTGGAACCGCGTGGACAGCCCGGCATGGTTGGTGCGCTTCTGGTGCCTTCTGAAGACCCGGACTGCGAAACCGGGGTGATCTATTTCGATGCCGATGCCGTACTGGGCATGTGCGGACATGGCACCATCGGGCTGGGGGTGACGCTGGCGCATCTGGGCCGGATCGCACCGGGTGCACACCGGATCAAAACGCCTGCTGGCTTGATCTCGATCGATCTGCTGGACGCCAATACTGTACGCGTCACCAATATCGAAAGCCGCCGAGTACGGGCGTCGGTGTCGATTGAAGTTGCAGGCCATGGGCAGGTGACGGGTGATCTTGCTTATGGCGGGAATTGGTTCTTTATTGTCGACCCCAGCCCGATTGCGGTGGAGACCGGCAACATCCGCGCCCTGACAGATCTGACCATTGTTATCCGCGAAGCCTGTATCGCGCAGGGTTTGACCGGCGAGAACGGAGAAGACGTGGATCACGTGATCTTGCAGGGCGAATCCCCGTCGCAGGGCATTCACAGCCGCAACTTCGTGCTGTGCCCGGACGATGAATACGATCGATCCCCGTGTGGCACGGGCAGCTCGGCACGTCTGGCCTGTCTGGCGGCGGATGGGGTGCTGGCGCCGGGGGATGAGATCATACAGGAAAGTGTGATCGGCAGCCCCTATCGGCTGAGCTATCAACCCGGCCCAACTGGTGGGGTTATCCCGACCCTGACCGGTCAGGCGCATATTATGGCCGAGGGCAAATTGATTTTTGCGCAGAACGATCCGTTCCGCGGAGGGATCTACCTGTGACACACCAAAACCGGGGACCGGTGTAATGCGGCCCCCGGACATGACGAAATAACTGAGAACATCTGGCCATGCAGCAAGACACTAAAGCAGATATTGTTGTGATCGGCGCGGGTATCGTCGGGATCAGCGCTGCGTTGGAGCTGCAATATCGCGGCAAGCAGGTTCTGGTGCTGGATCGCGAAGGTACCGGGGCAGGGGCGTCAAAAGGCAATGCCGGGGCGTTTGCCTTTACCGACATCGTGCCACTCGCCACGCCTGGGATCATGCGCAAAGCGCCGAAATGGCTGCTCGATCCGCTGGGTCCGCTGTCGGTGCCACCCGCTTATGCGTTGAATATTGCGCCTTGGATGCTGCGGTTCTGGCGGGCCAGTTGGCGGGATCGCTATGCTGCGTCGCTGTCGGCGCAAGCCGATTTGATGGATCATTGCCGCGCGGCGCTGGAACGTCAGATCAAAGAAGTGGATGGCGAGGCGCTTATACAGCGCGATGGTCAATTGCAGTTGTTCGAAAGCGAAGCCGAGTTCCGTGCCAGCCTGCCCACGTGGGACCTGCGCCGGGATCATGGCATCCCCTTTGATCTGCTGGACAGTCCGGATGCGATTGCCGATATTCAGCCCGGTTTGGATCGTCGGTTTACCCATGCAGGATTTACACCCACCTGGATGAACACGGTCGATCCGGCACGTTGGACCAGCCATCTGGCGGCTCAGTTCACCGCGCGTGGAGGTCGTGTTGAAGTTGCAGGCGTCACGTCATTGACGCCAACCGAAGCGGGTGTGCGCATGACGACGGCCAGCGGTGAAATTTCAGCCGGTCAGGCGATCGTGGCGACCGGGGCATGGTCGCATCAATTGGCGAATTCTCTGGGGGATCACATCCCTCTTGAGACGGAGAGGGGTTACAACACCACCCTGCCAGAGGGAGCCTTTGACCTGCGGACGCACCTGACTTTTGGTGGGCATGGATTTGTTGTGACACGGATCAATGGCGGTGTGCGTGTCGGCGGTGCAGTGGAACTTGGAGGGCTGAAACTGGCCCCGAATTACAAACGCGCCGACACATTGCTGGCCAAAGCCGGACGGTTCCTGCCCAAGCTGAACCTTGAAGGCGGCACCCAATGGATGGGTTTTCGTCCGTCGTTGCCAGATAGCCTGCCGGTCATCGATCGTGCGGCCCGCGCGCCGCAGGTTCTTTACGCCTTCGGCCACGGCCATCTGGGGCTCACTCAATCCGCAGGCACGGCAGAGCTGATCGCTGATCTGGCCATGGATGCGAAGCCAGTGCTTGACGTGACGCCTTATGCATCCACACGGTTTTGATCCGTAATGGGCGATAACAATCATATCGACTTCCGGGGCGCTGGGCGCCTGTCACATACCATGACTGAGGAACCAAATGCGTAGCAGCAAAACGATACATGTGATCTCGGCCCATGCCGAAGGTGAAGTTGGGGATGTCATCGTTGGGGGTGTCACGCCACCACCCGGTGACACGATCTGGGCGCAGCGCAGTTTCATTGCGCAGGACCAGACGCTGCGCAATTTTGTCCTCAACGAACCGCGCGGTGGAGTGTTCCGCCATGTCAATCTGCTGGTGCCGCCAAAACACCCCGAAGCGGACGCAGCGTGGATCATCATGGAACCCGAAGACACGCCGCCCATGTCCGGATCGAATTCGATCTGTGTCTCGACCGTGCTGCTGGATGGCGGGATCATTCCGATGCAGGAACCCGAAACGCAAATGGTTCTTGAGGCCCCGGGTGGATTGGTCCGGGTGCGGGCGGAATGCAGCAATGGCAAGGCCCAGCGCATTTTTGTGCAGAACCTGCCCAGTTTCGCCGACAAGCTGTCAGTTCCGCTTGAGGTGCCGGGGGTGGGCGCGATCACCGTGGATACGGCCTATGGCGGCGACAGTTTCGTGGTGGTTGACGCGCAGGCGCTGGGCTTCGAAATCGCTGAACACGAAGCTCGCGATATTGCCCGGCTGGGCATAAAGATCACCAATGCCGCGAATGAACAGCTTGGGTTTTCGCATCCCGAGAACCCGGATTGGGACCATATCTCGTTCTGTGCCTTCTGCGGCCCGCTCAGTGAAACCGAAGCCGGATTCACCGGAAAGTCTGCGGTGGCGATTCAGCCAGGCAAGGTTGACCGCTCGCCCACGGGAACGGCGGTGTCTGCACGGATGGCGATTATGGCAGCGAAAGGGCTGATGAAACCTGGCCAGAGTTTCGAAGCGGTGTCGATCATCGGGTCCCGTTTCACCGGGCGGATCATCGACACCGCGCAAGTTGGGGATCGCGCGGCGATCATTCCCGAAATCAGTGGCCGCGGATGGATCACCGGCATTCATCAGCACATGCTGGACCCGGATGATCCATGGCCGGGTGGCTATCGCCTGTCGGACACTTGGGGTGTTTAAACACGCTGGTGCGTGTCCTGGCTGAGGTCCTGCAGATGCCTAATCTTCGGTTCGGCTTGGAAAAACTGTGAAAAATCGATAGGTCTGACCAAAACGCAGCAGGAATATTCGGACATGGCAGGAAAACGTGCGATCACCAAGCAAAGCTTACCGGATGTCATTGCTGATGATCTGCGCGAACGCATCCTGAGCGGTGAGCTTGCCGAGGGCGAAACCATACGCCAAGAGGCATTGGCCGAAGAATACGCTGTTTCGCGAATGCCGATCCGTGAGGCGCTTAAACGTCTGAATGCCGAAGGTCTGGTGCAATGGGCCAACAACCGCGGTGGGTCGGTTACGAAACATTCGCTCAGCGAGATTGGTGAGATTTTTGATCTGCGTATCCTGATCGAAGTAGACCTGTTTCGACGGGCCATTCCAATTATGACATCGACTGACTTTGCGCGATGCGAGGAAATCCTGGCCCAGATGGAGGCGTCATACGACGAAAACGACGTGGGGACGTGGGGGATATTGAACTATCAGTATCACTCGGCGCTTTATGCTGCCTCGCAGCGGAAACTGACCAATGAGTTGCTGGATCGCGTCAGCCTTCAATCTGACCGGTATGTGCGGATGCACCTGAGTGTGATGAAGCAGCGCGAACCTGCCAAAAAGGAACATCGCGATCTGCTGCGGCTGGCGCAAGCGGGCAAGGTGGATGAAGCTTGCGCGCTGTTGGAAAGCCATATTCAACGCACCAAAGACCAACTTCTGGATATGATCGCTTCTAAACGCGCGGCCGAGGAGTCATGAGGTGGGGCTTGTAAGTCGGGTCATTTTGGATACAATATCCACAATCAGAAGATTCTGACAAACGAGGTCACAATGACATTCACCCCGCATGGTAAACATCTGATCGCCGGCAACTGGTTGGCTGGGGATGATTTCTTCGCGTCGCAGCCCGCGCATGGGCCGTCGCACCCGTTTTCGAAAGGACGTATTGCAGACATCGATGCTGCCGCGCAGGCTGCGGAAGAGGCGTTCTGGAGCTTTGGGTATTCCACCCGCGAAGACCGTGCGGCCTTTCTGAATGCCATTGCGGATGAGATCGAGGCGCGCGCCGATGCAATCACCGAAATCGGAACGCAGGAAACCGGTCTGCCCGAAGCCCGCCTACAAGGCGAGCGGGGCCGGACGACCGGCCAGCTGCGCCTGTTTGCTGCGCATATCCTGAACGGTGATTACCTGGACCGCCGCCACGACGCGGCATTGCCGGATCGCGCCCCCTTGCCGCGACCTAACCTGAAAATGATCCAACGCCCGATCGGCCCGGTTGCGGTGTTTGGCGCTTCGAACTTCCCGCTGGCCTTTTCCACGGCCGGAGGCGATACCGCTGCGGCATTGGCCGCCGGTTGTCCTGTCGTCGTCAAGGGGCACAGTGCCCATCCGGGTACGGGCGAGATTGTGGCCGAAGCTGTCCTTGCTGCTATCGCACGCTGCAACCTGCATCCTGGTGTGTTCAGCCTGATCCAGGGCGGCGACCGCGCCGTGGGATCGGCGCTGGTGCAGCATCCTTTGATCAAGGCCGTCGGTTTCACTGGGTCTCTGGCTGGCGGTCGTGCTCTGTTTGACCTCTGCGCCGCGCGTCCCGAGCCGATTCCGTTCTTTGGCGAACTTGGTTCGGTCAATCCGATGTTCATTCTGGATGCTGCGCTAGCGAACCGAGGCGAAGACATGGCCAAAGGCTGGGCCGGATCGCTGACCATGGGAGCAGGGCAGTTCTGCACCAACCCCGGCGTGGCCGTGATGTTGGCTGGCGAGGCCGCAGATCGTTTCGCCGACGTTGCACAGGCCGCGTTAGCCGAGGTTCCGGCGCAAACCATGCTGACGGACGGTATCGCTGATGCTTACCGCGCCGGGCAGACTCGCATCGCGGCAAGTGCTGGCGTTCAGGAGGTTCTGACTTCGGTGTGTGACCAGCGCAGCGCCTCACCTTACCTGTATCGGACAGATGCCAAGACCTGGCTGTCGAATGAAGCGCTTGCCGAGGAAGTCTTTGGCCCGTTGGGTGTTATCGTGACCGCCGAGACCTCTGAAGAGATGCAAGCCGTGGCGCGCAGTTTGCAAGGTCAGCTGACCTGCACCCTGCATATGGATGACGCCGATCTGGATACGGCTCGTTCGTTGATGCCGATCCTGGAACGCAAAGCGGGGCGTGTCCTGGCCAACGGGTTCCCAACCGGGGTCGAGGTCTGCGACAGCATGGTGCATGGCGGCCCTTATCCGGCATCGACCAATTTCGGTGCAACCTCGGTCGGGACGCTATCGATCCGGCGGTTCCTGCGCCCGGTGTGTTATCAGAACCTGCCCGATGCGTTGTTGCCGGAACAGATCGGCTGATCTGTCCTGAACGCTTAAAAGACCGCGTGCAACCCGAGCGGGTTCTGATTGGTAAAAGAAACGGCGGCACCTGGATCAGGTGCCGCCGCTTTTAGTCAGTAGGTTACCGAGAGCACCCACAGAGTGATCAGCGAAGACAGGATCGTTTGATCGAGTGTGGGCGTGGCGTCCTCCGATCCTAGTGTTCACAACGTGGCGCGTTCGGCTTTTCCGCTTTGATCTGCCAGCCGCGCAGCAACGGACGCGACAGCGAGATCCTGAAGCCCGACACCTGTGCCATCGAAAAGGGTGATCTCGTTATCAGAGGTTCGTCCGGGGTGGTCGTTGTTGATGACCGACCCGATGGAGGTAATCCGGTCTTCTGTGAGCGTTCCATCAGCGATGGCGTGCTGCGCCTCACCGATCGAGATGGACTGGGCGACCTCATCGGTAAAAACAGTGGCATGGGATACAAGCGCCGCGTCGACCTCTTGTTTGCCTTTGGTATCGGTGCCCATACAGGCCAGATGCGTGCCGGGCTTGATCCAGTCTTTCATCAGCAAAGACTCAAAGGCCGATGTGATGGTGATGATGACATCTGCCTGCGCGCCCAGCTCTTCTTGCGTGACCGCCTCAAACTCCAGACCGATCTCGGCGGCGACTTCGCCCAGACGCGGCAGCATCTCGGGGTGGGGGTTCCACGCGACCACCTTTTCGAGATCACGCTGTTCAGCTGCGGCGCGCAGTTGGAAGGTGGACTGGTGGCCGGCGCCGACCATGCCCAGCACCTTGGCATCCTTGCGGGCCAGATGCGCGATGGACACTGCCGAGGACGCAGCGGTGCGTAGGGCGGTCAGGTAGTTGCCGCCAACTAGTGCCGACAACCGCCCGGTATCGGGGTCGAACAGGAAGACGGTGGACTGGTGGTTGGTTAGCCCCTTGTCCATGTTGCCGGGCCAATAACCGCCGGATTTGACGCCCAGCACCTGACCGGCGCGGTCGAAGCCGGATTTGAAGCCGTAAAGCGCGTCGGCATAGCCGATGGCCTCACGAATGACGGGGAAGTTATAGGCGTCACCACGCGCCATGGCGGCGAAGACGTTCTGTACCGCGTCAAACGCCTCAGCGCGGCCGACCAGTTGCTGGCAGAGGTCTTCTCCAACGATGAGCAGGGGTTTTTCGGGCATATCTTTCATGATCCTTCTCTCGCCTTAGAACGCCTTGCCGCGCGCAGAAACGGGCCAAAGGGTTTCGACCTTGCCGCCCCGCACGCCCACATACCAGTCATGCACATTGGCGGTCGGGTCGCAGTGGCCGGGCACCAGATGCAGCTTGTCATTGACCTTCAGAACGCCCCCGGGGTCTGCAACAACGCCATGCTCGTCGGAACATTTGACATATTCCACATCGGTGCGTCCGAAGATCACCGGTAACCCGCTGTCCACGGATTGAGCCTTTAGCCCTGCATCCACGATGGCCTTGTCGGCCTTGGCGTGGCTCATCACGCTGGTGAGGATGAAGAAAGCGTTTTCCCATTCTCCCCGGTCAATGCGGTTGCCGTCTTTGTCGAGGATGCGGCCATAGTCGGCATCCATGAACGCGTAAGAGCCGCATTGCAATTCATTGTAAACGCCCGAGGTGCTCTCGAAGTAATAGGACCCGGTGCCGCCGCCACCGACGATGTCGCAGTCCAGCCCTTCGGCCTTCAACCCGTCCACAGCGTCTTTCACCTGTGCCACGGCGATGTCGATCTTGGCCTTGCGATCCTCGTAAAGGTCCATGTGCTGCATCGCACCCTGATAGGCCTGAATGCCGGCAAACTTCAGCTCTGGGGCCGCGTCGATGGCCTTGGCAATGGCGATTACATCCGCCGTGGTGGTCACGCCGCAGCGGCCCGCGCCGCAGTCGATCTCGACCAGACATTCAATTTGGGTGCCATGGCGCTCAGCCGCCTCTGACAGGTCGGCCACGTTATCGATATCGTCGACACAGCAGATCGTGCGCGCACCCAGCTTGGGCAGCCGCGCCAGCCGGTCGATCTTGGCCGGGTCTCGCACCTGATTGGACACAAGCACGTCCTTGATGCCACCGCGGGCAAAGACCTCGGCCTCGGACACTTTCTGACAACAGACACCGCAGGCACCGCCCAGCTCGACCTGAAGACGCGCCACGTCGACGGATTTGTGCATCTTGCCATGCACCCGGTGGCGCATTCCATGGGCTTCGGCGTAATCGCCCATTTTCTTGATGTTGCGTTCCAAAGCGTCCAGATCCAGCACCAGCGCCGGGGTCTGTATCTCGGACGCGTCCATTCCGATGGCTGCGGGGATGTCAAAGCCAACCTCAAGCTGATCAATGTTCACAGGCTTGTTCATGTTTTCCTCCTCAGCCCTGGGTCCAGGGCAGTTTATCCAGATCCACATTACCGCCGGTGATGATCACGCCGACGCGTTTGCCTTTGAATACCTCGGGGTGTTTCAGGATAGTCGCCAGAGGCACCGCGCAGCTGGGCTCCATAACGATACGCAGGTATTTCCAGGTGATCTTCATCGCCGCGATGATCTCGTCCTCACTGGCGGTGTGAATGTCGGTCACAAAATTCGACACGAAGTGCCAGGTGTTTTCCTTCAGCGGCACTTTCAGCCCGTCGGCGATGGTAACCGGCGCGTCATCAGCGATGATGTGACCGGCCTTGAAACTGCGATAGGCATCATCGGCCTGTTCCGGTTCCGAGGCATAGATCTTCACCTCGGGTGCCAGATTGGAAAACGTCAGGCAGGTTCCCGAAATCATGCCGCCACCACCAATGGGAGCGACTACCGCGTCCAGACCGTTGGTCTGTTCCAGCAGTTCCGCCGAGCAGGTCGCCTGACCCGCGATCACGCGGGGGTCGTTATAGGGGTGCACAAACTCGCCACCCGTGCGTTCCTGCACTTCGGCAAATACTGCCTCGCGCGAACTGGTCGAGGGTTCGCATTCGGTGATGATGCCGCCGTAGCGGCGCACTGCATCTTTCTTGGCCTGCGGCGCGGTGCGCGGCATCACGACGTTGCAGGGGATACCTCGCCGACCTGCTGCATAAGACAGGCTAAGCGCATGGTTGCCTGAGGAATGAGTACAGACCCCGCGCTTGGCGGCTTCGTCCTTCAGGCCGAAGACCGCGTTACAGGCCCCGCGCACCTTGAAAGCCCCGGCCTCCTGGAAGTTCTCGCATTTGAAGAACAGCTGCGCGCCGGTCAGTTCATCAAGGTAATCGGACCTTAAAACCGGGGTGCGGTTGATATGGGGTTTGATCCGCTCATGCGCCTCGCGCATATCTGCAAGGGTCAGGCAATCGGCTGTGGTCATCGCGTCCAACATCAAATTCCTCCTTACGCTGCGGATTGCATGGAGGTGGCGTGGCCCACGCGGAAATACGCCTGCGCCGCCGCCACACCGCTGCCCAACTCGATCGGGTAATCCAGATCGGCCATAGCCATTTCGATGGTCGCCAGACCAGACAGAACCATCACATCCGTGAGGCTGCCCAGATGGCCGATGCGGAAGGCTTTGCCGTTCATCTCGCCCAGACCAATGCCAAAGCTGACGCCATAGGCATTGAAGGCGTGATCCGTCAGGGCATTGCTGTCGAAGCCGTCGGGAACAAAGATCGCGCTGACAGTATCCGAGTAAAGATCCGGCGACTGCGCCACCAGTTCCAGCCCCCAGGCAGACGTGGCCTTGCGCACGCCTTCGGCCAGACGGAAATGGCGGGCATAGACGTTATCCAGCCCTTCCTCGAACAGCATCTTCAGGCTTTCACGCATCCCGTAGATCAGCTGCAGTGGTGGGGTGTAAGGGAAACCACCGGATGCGTTGGCGTTCATCATGTCGCGGAAGTCAAAGAAAGTGCGTGGCAGGTTTGCCGTCTCCATCGCGGCCAGCGCCTTGGGACTGACACACAAGATCGCCATGCCAGTGGCCAGCATAAAGCCCTTTTGCGAGCCGGACACAGCAATATCAACGCCCCAGTCGTCGAATTCAAACGGCATCGACGCCAGCGAACTGACGCAATCCACAAACAGCAACGCCGGGTGCGTGCTGGCGTCCATCGCCTTGCGCACCGCCGCGATATCCGAGCGCACGCCGGTGGCGGTTTCGTTATGGGTCACCAGAACCGCCTTGATCTCATGGCTATTATCGGCGGCCAGAGCTTCGGCAAATTTCTGTGCCGGAGCGCCACTGCCCCAAGGGCACTCAATGATCCGCACATCCAACCCATGCCGTTGACACAGGTCGATCCAGCGGTGGCTGAACATGCCATACCGCGCCACCAGAACCGCGTCACCCGGGCTGAGTGTATTGGTCACCGCCGCCTCCCACCCGCCCGTGCCGCTGGCCGGAAAGGTGATAACCTGGCCCTGAGCTGTACCGAACACCTTCTTGGTGTCTTCAAGCACCGGCGCGAAAGTTTCGACAAAATCCGGTGCGCGGTGGTCCTGGGTCTGAACCTGCATCGCAAGACGCAGACGGTCGGGGATGTTGGTGGGCCCCGGAATGAAAACTGGGTTCTGTTGAGACATCGCGTACTCCTCCGAATTGGTAATATGATCTTACCAAGGTGGGGGATTTGCAATTTTCTCGAAAAAGTTTTTCACTGAGTGAAAAATTAACTTAACGCGTTGAAAGAAATGAAAGAGATGATTTTTCATAAATGAGGAAAGAAAACTTGGTTTTGAAAAAAATGCTGCGAACCCTAAAATCAGCCCCCTAATCACACAGGAAAATACCGGTGCAGAATCAAAAAAAACCGCGTGGACGACCCAAATCAATTTTCAAGGAAAGCTCGGCAGGAACATTGCAGTCCCTCGACCGGGCGTTGGAAACATTGACGACGGTGGCTGCGCTGGAGCGGTGCACGCTCAGCGATCTCAGCAGGGAAACCGGTGTACCAACGGCTACAACGCATCGCATCCTGACCACCCTGTCCAATCGCGGCTATGTCAGTTTTGATGAACAGCGCCAGGAATGGATGATCGGGATCGAAGCCTATCGGACCGGCACTTCTTATCTGAAACGCAACAATGTGGTCGAGATCGGTCGGCCGATCCTGCGCAGGCTCATGCGCGACTCGGGCGAGACTGCAAATATGGCGATGCCGGATGGCAAGTATGTGGTGTTCGTCAATCAGATCGAAACCAGCAATCCGATCCGTGCCTTTTTTCCACACGGTGCACGGGCACCTATGTACGCGTCAGGAACCGGCAAAGCCCTGCTGGCCGAAATGACCTCAAACGCGCTTGATACATTTTTGTCTGATATCGCATTCGAGCCCTACACGGATCGCACCCATCGGTCTGAGACATCGTTACTGGAAGACCTCTCTCTAATCCGGCAACGCGGCTGGTCGTTTGATGATGAAGAGCGGTACTCGGGCATGTCCTGCACAGGCGCTGCCATTTTGAACCAGTTCGGTATCCCCTGCGCGGGTGTTTCGGTTTCGGGCCCGACGGCACGGATCAACAAGTCCAACGCCGCCTATTTCGGTGAAATGGTCCTTGAAGCAGCGCGAGAGATCACAACGGCAATCGGCGGTCAGGCGCGTTGATGCCTGGCCGTTTTGTACGCGGCTGAGTGCTACAGTGATGGTCCTAAACTGATCGGCAGCAGCTTGGTGTGGTCTTGGCGTCTTTTGGGGCAGCGGGTCTTGTCAGATGACACGGATCGTCCACGGCCGAATGACAAGTGGCACATGGGCGAAGTCGTAATCATGATCTGTAGCAAGAAGCACTGGGTGAGGCGGGCGATATGCATTACCCTTCGCATACGCGCTAAGGAGTAGTTGCGATGAGCACCTTGGTTGTCACTGAAGCAGAGTTGAGAAATTGTCTTCCGATTGACAAAGGGTCGCTCGGCGCAACCGAACAGTCCTTTTCGTGGATTTCGGAAGGGCGTGTTTCAATGCCGCCTATTATGCATATCGACGTTGATGAGGATAGCGCTGTCGACACAAAGGGCGCTTTTGTGAATGGCCTTGAGCATCTTGCTGTCAAAATCGCCACCGGCTACTTTCGGAACCCGCAGATCGGACTGCCCAGTTGCAGTAGTATCATCGCTTTGATGAGCGCAAAGACAGGTGCCTTTGATTGTATATTCCTAGACAACGGATATTTGATGAACCTGCGCACCGGACTTGCCGGTGCGGTGGCTGCAAAGCACCTGGCACCCCAAGAAATCAAAACTGTCGGCGTGGTCGGCACAGGCGTACAGGCCCGATATCAGATTGAAAGCCTCGCCCTTGTGCGTAGATTCGAACGCCTTCTGGTTTTTGGGCGCAACGCGGTATCTGTTTCGAGATATTGTGCTGAAATGGCAAATCTTCTTAGAATTCCGGTGGAACCCTGCCAGTCCCTCGCGGAGTTGGTGACGTCTGCGCAAGTTGTCGTCACTACGACCCCTGCGACGGAACCAATCATCATGGCCGAATGGCTTCACAGTGACTTGCACATCACTGCCATGGGGTCGGATTTGCCTGGTAAACAAGAACTACATTCGAACGTACTCGAGCGCGCAAACGTTGTGGTTTGTGATGTGATTGATCAGTGTGTCATCGGCGGCGAGCTTCAGAATTTAGGCGAAGGCAGCAGAAAAGTACTAGAACTCGGTTCAATCATTTCAGGAGCGGACCAATTTTCGCGCCCAACTGGTGCCGTGACGATCTGCGACTTGACGGGAACTGGCGCACAAGACACCGCGATCGCGGTAGAAGCCTTTTACCGTGTGAAGGCTGCTAAATTGGGAGCTTCGCTCTGAAAAGAGTTAGAAGCTGATATTCACTTCCACGTACCGGACGGCAGCTTCCGCCCGCAAACCAGATGTTACAGATTTCACTGATTGACCGTTCCTGAGCCCCAGACAGTCGTTCAAATGCGATGTGGCGTGGTTGAAATTCAGGCGGGATCATAATCATCGCAACCAACGACGCAGACTATGCGTGCTTGTTAAACTGCCGTAACTTGACCACATGCCAAAGCCAGAGATCAGAAAACTTGCTGCTATCGTTTCGATCGATGTCGTAGGGTACTCGGGCCTTATGCAAAGAGACGAGGCAGGCACTCTGGCGCGGCTCGGCATGTACTTTGACGGCATCGTTTCACGTCTGGTCTCGACTCATAACGGGCGTGTAGTCAAATCGATGGGCGACGGCCTACTGATTGAGTTTCCTACTGCTGTTGATGCGGTCGCTTGCGCGCTGGAAGTCCAGACGGTTATGGCTGACCGTGAAGCCGATAACCCGAGTAAACAAAAAATCACCTTTCGCATTGGAGTAAATCTTGGTGATATTGTTGTCATAGGCGACGATATCTTTGGAGACGGTGTCAATCAGGCGTCCCGACTTCAAGAAATTGCCAAACCCGGTGAGCTCTGCGTCTCCGGGAGCGTTTTGGACCAAGTCAAAGAAAAGATTGAGCATTCGTTTGTAGATATTGGCCATCGAAAGCTGAAAAACATCATTCAGCCTGTCCGCGCCTATCGTTCGACTTTGACAGCTTCCGGTGAAGAGGTGAAGCCAATTGGGTGGCCTTTCCTCACAGCGGCGAAAAGTGAACCGGTCACTGCAGGTGGATGTCTGTGCGGCGCAATTCGGTATCAGATCTGGTCTCTGCCAGTTGCAGTCGGTTTTTGTCATTGTAGGCATTGCCAACTAGCTCTTGGCTCTCCTGTGAATGCATGGGCGATTTTTGAGAAGCCAAATGTGACTTTCGAGGGTGAGAAACCCGGTTTGTATGCTTCTTCGAAGCTCTCTGAGCGAGCCTTTTGCAAGAATTGTGGGACGAGCATTTATACCGACATTAGCGACATCGGGTATTATTCAATCCGGGTTGGAACACTTGACAACCCAGCCGATTTTCCACCCGAACTGCACTATGGGGTGGAAAGTCAAATCCCGTGGGTCGACATACATGACGACTTACCCAGAATTAGAACAGAAGAAGATCCGCGGATGTCCTCTTGTTGGGTTTCTGTAGGCGAGCCAAGTTCTGGACCAACACCGTCGTCTTCTGAGACGCGCGTTGCTAACAGGCAAAAAAGAAAGAAGTCCGATCAGACCTGAGACAGTGAGTAACGGCAACTTTGTCCGCGGTCCCGACCTCCAAATTGATTGCGATTTTGCGATTACCGCTAAAGTCCGGAATGCGGGCTGCGACCGTAGCATTTGAAAACCGTGCTCAAGTTCGGCTTTGGGTCGTTGGATGTATCGTGGAGAACGGGGCAGGGGCTTGTGCTGCGTCTGCACCGAGGTCTGCTGTGAGCCCAATTTGACTGATGCTGCGTGGTGCTCCAATGAAGGCGACGCGCAGAAAGCGGACTTTGCAAAGTCCTGTTGATCTCCCTTGGTCGCCCTTTGACACAACCCATTGGCGACTGCGTTCACCGGCATTAGAAAACAATCCGGGTTCTTACACCGAACAGAGTAATTTGGTCCTGATTGGGGCTCAGAAGCGGGTCGGAAATGAACTGTACCGATGGCGTGATCTGCAATCCGGGTGAGATTGAAAACCGGTAGAATGCTTCGAGCGTGAACTGGTCACCGTCTATGCCTCTTGCCTCGGCCCAGTTCAGGCCCAGCCCGGCCAAATCGGTATTGCGACCATAGTAGCCCAGACCCGCAGAGACGGACCGGTCATAAAGTGCTGCGGTCCCCTTTGAGGCCCCAGCCCGAAAGAACGGCATCCACTTATTGTCAATAAACCATGCGGCAGAAAACGCAGCGCCGTAGTCTTCCGCTCGACTGCCATCGTCAGCCGCATCCGCATGCCAGAGAGTCAAATGGACATTGTCGAAATAGATGCGATCAAAGCCGGAAGTGTAACCAAATTCGAGTGATTTGAAAAGATTGCCATCGCTGAACACATCAAAGTTAGGATCAGACGGGTCGGCGTTTGCGTCTGAGACGCTGGCAACGGCGTAAAGGTTCTCGCTCAGCTTTACCCCACCGGCAATACCAAGGCCTTGGTTGGGCGCGTTAAGTGTCGGGTTGGTATTGAAGGACAGGTTTTGGAAACCACTGTAGGGGCTTACCAATCCATAGATGTCCACAAAGTCTGTTACATCAATCTGCCCGAATTGCAGCGTCCACGAACTGTTTTCGGCCCTTTGGGTCCAGAACAGGTTGGTCAGCAGCAGACCACTATCGTTGAAGGCTGTTCCCGTGATCGAAAGGGCTCCACCATCTAGCCCAAGGAATTGCGGGGCAACATCAGTGTAACTGTGCCGGTCTTCGATCTTGAATGTCAAAGATCCCCGTTCAGTTGCCTGCCAACTACCGTAGAGGCGCGCAATTCCGCTGGCCGCTTCGCCGGTTCCCAGATCAGCATTCGTGGATTGGCCCAATGCCAAGTAATCAATGTTGAACCGGAACCCACCCTCAGCCAGTCGGTCTTTCCATTGAAACCAACTCGGTGCGACATTGCGTGGAAAATCGGAACGATATTGCGGATCAGTTAGACCATCTCCGGGCTCTAGATCAGCTTCGACCGAAGAGGGCCCAGACAAACCTTGAGCCGACGCTGCATCAGCGAAGGCAATGCTCAATGCGGCAACTAGAAGTCTAATCATTCAGACGCCTTTGCCCCGCCGGTCTTGCGATTTCTCGCCGCCCGGATACGATCAGCGGCACGCTGCTTCCATTCCAGACTGTCTGCCTCGGATTCCAGAGTTTCGACACGTTCCGTCTCTAACTGGAAAGTCGCATTCATAGGCATGAGGCCGTCCACAACCATCATATTCTGAACAGAAGGATCGATCGTCAGCGTGCCCGTCAGCCGAACGGGTTCGTGGAAATAGCTGGGCGTCCAGTCGCCATTCAGCCGTACACGAATCATTTGGTTGGGCGGGGGAGGAGGCATGTGGCTGCACATCCCTCTTTCTGGCACCAAATACGCCACAGGCCGACCGTCCGGATCACTCGGAGCAGGAATGGCAAAGCCCGCGAGTGTGATAGTTTGACCATCGAATTGTTGATTTCCGCTCGTTCCTGCCTTTCTTCGACGTTCAGTCACAACCTCGCGCTGATCGAGTAGCCAGTCGACGTCAATTCCGTCTGACACCAAGGCATCCTCAGTCTCGGTCAGAAGCTCTTGCCAATTCTGCCTCTCTTCTTCGCTGCCACTATCCTGCTGTAGCCTGCCGCGCATCCGTACGACGTAAAGGACATCGTCGAACTGTTCCGCGCTAAGTTCGCGATAGGGGTCTTCAAAGACCTGCGCGGACGGGTCAGGCAGGTCAGACCAGTCCAACGCGGTTCCTGGCGTCGCCATGACAGGATGACCACACCAAACCAACCCTGCAAATACTAAGGAGCGAAACCAATGGTGCATAAATACTCTCCGGCTGTTTAGACAGGTCAATCCAGTGTGTTTTTGTAGATGACGCCGTTCTTCATGATCAGGCGGATCGTTTCAGGGCTTTCCGGCCTCGGATCGGCACCAAACCACTGATCACCCGTGCCAACAACCGAGAAGTCTTCAAGTGGGTTACCATCGATCAGCAGGATGTCCGCATAGGCTCCTTCCTCGATAACGCCCAGATTGCCCTCGGGATAGGGGTTCATGAACGGTCCGGACAAAGCAGCGATTTCACCGCCAGTAGATGTCATTGCGACCAACGAGGCGTGAGAGCCAAAGAACTCATTATTGAGATGTTTTTCATAGGCAATTTGAATATTGCAGGCGGCTACAGAACCTACGCAATCCGTGTGAAACCCTCTTTTGGCTGGGCACTCATTCATGTTTTTTATGTAGTCGCCAAAAGCCTGCGTAGCGGACTGTGCCTTTCGTAAGCTGGCTGGGACATCTCGAATGGCAGGAATATCGAAGAGATTTGGATCAAATGCGGTGAGATTGGTTGTGATGTAGGCCCCCTTCTCTTCCATCAACGCCGATATTTCACAATCAAACATGAACCCGTGTTCAATTGATCGGACACCAGCATTCAGCGCCGCCATGATCGTTTCCTTGCGGTAGGAATGGGCCATGACGTAGCTTTCGTATTCGTTGGCAACCTGCACGGCCGCTTCTAACTCTGCCGTCGATCCTGCCAATAACTGCCACGGGTCAAACACTGAAACTACACCGCCTGATTGCATGTACTTCAGTTGTGTTGCTCCCATCCGGAAGTTGTTACGAGCAAACTTGTACATGTCAGAGACGCTGTCGACTTCTTGGGCCATATTCAGACGGCTGAAGTTCGAAGACTGGCCAACAGGCGCCGTAAAGTTGGCGAAATCAGCATGGCCACCACGCGTACTTAGAAAAGCAGCCGCAGGGTAGAAACGCGGCCCGGCAATGGTCCCGGTGTCGATTGCGCGGCGAAGACCTCCATTAGCGCCACCTGCATCTCTTACGGTGGTAAAGCCTTGCATTAAGTACATCTCAGCCATTTGAGTGCCGTGAATCGCGAGGTCTTCCCAAGTGCTGTTGGCTTCCATTGCGGGCAACGTGGGTCCTGGCAGCATCAGGTGTGCGTGATTTTCGATGAAGCCGGGGGTCAGTGTCCTACCTTCTCCGTCAATGACCGTAGCGTCGGGGGCATCGATTGCGTCGGTTGATACGGCCTTAATCAGATTGCCCTCGACCAATACGCTGGCATTCTCGATACGCTGTTCATTCACGCCATCGAAGATGTGCACGTTGGTAAACAACGTTTGGGGTTCTTCTTGATCCTGAGCCTGCGCGGACGCTGAAAAAGCAAGACCTGCAGCGACAATTACCGTCGAGCAAAGCGACATTCGTAGACCGGACATAAGTACTCCCTTCATATTCATGTTTTGCCAACTGTAGTCCGGAAAACTTTGCCTCGGTTGCCACTTTTGAATTGGCATGTTCGAATGTGATCGTAAAAATGGCCACCAATCAAAACTACTAATCATCACAAGGGTGACGAGCTTGCCTTTCAACTCCACCTCTCAAGAGCATAGCGAGGGCTTTATTCGCCTCTCCTTAGCTGCTCCGTTTTTGCAATATCTCACCGAACACAAGATCAATCCGCAACCAGCATTGGACCAGGTCGGATTGAAGGCCGAACTGTTGTCTGACCCATCCGTGTTCGTTCACTCAGAGCTGGTCTACGGTTTGGTGAATGCCTTCTCAGACGTGTCCGGGGATCGATACCTTGGATTGAACGTAGGGGAGACATTTGACCTGCAAGAGTGGCCTCCGTTCGCTCAAGCCCTGCAATCGACAAAAACGCTGTTCGAGTTTTTTACCCGCTTTATTGGGCTTGTACCGCAAGAGTCCAATTCTGTGCGGCACAACCTTGTCATTGAAGCCGACAAAGCGACGTATCGTATCGATAGGCAACAGGAACCAACTGTCCCACCCATTCAGGTTACCGGTTTTGGTGCCGCAATCTATGTACGTCTATTGCAGACCGTCGTTGGAGATTCTTGGGATTCTTCCCGTGTGCGATGGGAAAGCAGATACATCAATGGTCTGCCTATCGACTACAAGGGGATCGAGATTGGCCTTGGGTCCGATCCCGGCATGCAAATTAGTTTTCCTGTGCAATGGTTATTTTTGCACCATGTCTCAGAGGTCTCTGCCAGGCCCATAGCCTCGCCTCGACAAGAGGGAGAAGTAACCGTGGTGGCAGCTTTGCGATCTGTCTTACGCGAAAAACTGGATGAAACCGATTTGGGACCAGAGGTGGTGGCTGGATTTCTGGGAATACAGCCGGAAAGGTTTCTGAAAGCGCTTCAGCGGCAAGGCACAACGCTATCCCGCGAAATCAAACGGCTCCGTGTTGATGTCGCCAAGGAGCACCTCAAAGAAGACCAGATGACGATTGCGGAGATTGGTCTGATGCTCGGCTATTCTGACAAGTCCCACTTCACTCGCTTTTTCCGAGGCCAAACCGGGATGACACCGACCAAGTTCCGAAGCAAGTAAAGGTGGTCGAGCCAAAAGAATGCTTGGAAGGCGAGGTGCTCGTCGGATCAGTTTGGAAAAGTTGTAGTGCGGCGCGAAAGGAAAAGCCGACGATTCGAAAAGGTCGGTTGCCACCGTCGATAAAACCTCTGCAACTGGCAGTTTCGATGTGTATTTCGGAGTTTACAAAGCTTGGTTGCGAATAGTCCTTAATTACCCGACCTTCGACGGCTGCTTTGTCCCGCAATTCGTGAGTGTGACAGGCCTCCTTTCTCGCGAGTGCAGCGATGGCGGCAAAGCCATGTTCTGTAACACCATGCCGATTTTCTCGGCCCGCACCTCACGCAAGTCGCGCGCAGACAACTGATTGACGTCCTGGCCTTCGATGAACAGCTGGCCGGATGTGGGTTCAATCAGGCGGTTCACGTGGCGAATCAGGGTCGACTTACCTGAACCGGACAAACCCATGATGCAGAAAATCTCGCCTCGAACTACCGAGAATGTAGCGTCCTGTACACCTACTACATAGTCAAATTGATCGCGCACCTCGAGCTTACCAAGTTCTTGTTCTTGAACGGCTTTCATGGCCTCTGCGGACCGCTTCCCGAAAATTTTCCACAGATTTCGACAATCGATGACAGCGTCATCATGAGGGTCTTTCACCGACTCCTCCCAACCTGGAAATGGTGTGAATACGACATATTTTTTTGTTGTACACACTTTGTATTTTTATTAAGCCGTCCACTTAGTGGATTCACAGCGGTGAATCAGTCATCTCTATGGCGCGAAAGGTCCTGAGGGAGGTCAGACATGAAAGACGCGTCGCGGCGCAGAAAACAAAAGCTCTTTAAACACTTGAAAGTGTCAATCCTGACATTGCGCCTGCAACCCGGCGCTGATCTGGACGAAGCGACACTATCGGAGGAATTTGAACTGTCCCGCACTCCATTGCGCGAAGTGTTCCGGCAACTGACAGGTGAAGGTTATCTTGAGCTGCGACAAAACCGCGGAGCCCGAGTATCGGGGATGTCCTATACCACCTTGCGGGATTTCTTTCTGGCGGCACCGATGATCTATGGCGCAATCCTGCAGTTGGCCGCCAAGAATGCAAAGCCCACTCAGATAGACCTGTTAAAGCAGGCGCAAGATACATTTAAATCGGCGCTGCGTTCCGGTTCGGGTGCGGATCGGGCAATGGCGAACAATCAGTTCCATGAGGTCACCGGCGAAATGGCCGATAACGTCTATCTGCTGCCATCCTTCAAAAGGCTGCTGATCGACCATGCCCGAATTGGCATGACGTTCTACCGGCCCAAGGACCAAGTTATGGCCGATAACCTGTCGCAAGCCAGTTCCCAGCATGACGCTATCATCGCCGCCATCGAGGCGGGTGATGAGGCAGCGGCTGCGCAGCTGGCCATTGATCACTGGAATCTCTCACGCGACCAGATCGAGCTGTTCGTCACGCCGTCCGGGCTTGACCTGCCGCTGGGGACTGTGGCTCGCAAAACCCCTGCATGAGGACGTAAATGACCCCCCTGTTCAAATTTGAAGGAATCTACACCCCGGTAGTGACCCCTTATTGCGAGGATGGCAGTGTCAACTGGGATGCTCTGTCGGAGGTGATCGAATTTCTAATCGAAAATGGTGTACACGGTCTGATTTCGGGCGGGTCTACTGGTGAGAACTACTCTCAGACCGTGACCGAACGCCTCGAGTTGGCCAAATTCACCCATGACCGCCTGAAAGGCCGCCTGCCGCTGGTGGTCGGCACGGGGGCAATGATGACGCCAGATTCTATTTATCTGGCTGCAGGTGCGCGTGAAATCGGGGCGGATTCAATACTTCTGGCCAGTCCTGCTTATTCAGTACCGACTGATCGGGAAAACGCGTTGAACGCGCTGGCCATCGACAAGGCGGCTGATCTGCCGGTGATGCTGTACAACTATCCGCACCGGACCGGCACCATGATGGGCGAGGAGTTTCTTGATCGCGTGGGCCGCAGCCGGAACTTCTGCGGCATCAAGGAGAGCTCGGGCGATATCAACCGCGTGCATCTATTGGCGCGGGATTACCCACATATCCAGCTGGGCTGCGGCATGGATGACCAGGCGCTGGAGTTCTTTGCCTGGGGTGCGCCCTTCTGGGTTTGCGGCGGGTCGAACTTCCTGCCGGCGGAACATGTGGCGCTGTACAATGCCTGCGTCGTGGAAGGAAACTTTGACAAAGGTCGCCGTATCATGAGCGCGATGCTGCCGCTGATGCATGTGCTGGAACAGGGTGGCAAGTTCATCCAGACCATCAAACACGGCGTCATCATGAACGGGATCGATGCGGGCATCATGCGCCCGCCGCTGCGCGGTCTGAACAAGGATGACAAACGTGCATTGGAACAGGTCACACGCGTGTTGAAACGCAAAATCGCCGACATCGTGGCAGAAGGATAAGAGACATGGATCTGCTGACACAGGACGAATACAAATCCATTGCCACGGGTCTGGACTTGCCCACCGGCGCATTCATCGATGGCAGCTTTCGTCCGGCCATCTCGGGCAAGACCTTCACGACCATCAACCCTGCCAGCGGCGAAAAACTGACCGATATTGCCGCGTGCGATACCTCAGATGTGGACTTTGCCGTCGAGAAAGCACGCGAGGCGTTCGAGGATGGCCGCTGGTCGAAACTGCACCCCTCCGAGCGCAAGGACGTGCTGATCCGATTGTGCAAACTCATGACCCGCAACGCACGCGAACTGGCGGTGATGGAGAGCATCGACAGCGGCAAAACGATCTTCGATTGTGAAACCGTGGACGTGCCCGAGACCATCCACTGCCTGAAATGGCACGCAGAGGCAATCGACAAGATCTACGATCAGGTCTCGCCCGCCTCTGACGATCATATCGCCATGGTTATCCGCGAGCCCATTGGCGTCGTGGGGCTGGTGCTGCCGTGGAACTTTCCGCTGTTGATGCTGGCATGGAAAATCGGCCCGGCCCTTGCTGCGGGCTGTTCGCTGGTCATCAAACCAGCTGCTGAAACCACCCTGACCGCGCTGCGCGTGGCAGAGCTGGCGATGGAAGCCGGTGTGCCTGCCGGCGTGCTGAACATCCTCCCCGGAAGCGGAGCCGATGTGGGTGAACCCATCGGGCGACACATGGACGTCGACATGGTCTCGTTCACCGGCTCGACCGTGACGGGCAAACGCTTTCTTACCTATTCGGCGGAATCGAATGCCAAAGAAGTCGTGCTTGAGATGGGCGGCAAGAACCCGGCCATCGTGATGGACGATGCCGAGAACCTGGACCGCGTCGCCGAGCATCTGGTCAATGGTGCGTTCTGGAATATGGGCGAGAATTGCTCGGCCAGTTCGCGCCTGATCGTGCATAAATATGTGAAGAGCGAGTTGCTGGACCGAATCGCACATCACGCCAAGCAGTGGAATATCGGTGACCCGCTGAACCCGGAAACGCGCATGGGTGCGTTGGTTTCTGAAGGTCATTTCAACAAGGTGTGCGGCTATCTGGAACAGGCAGAAAACGTCCTTATCGGCGGCAAAGCCGATAAGGGCTTTGTTGAGGCGACGGTCGTCGAAGTCTCTGATAACGAGGCCATTCTTGCCCGCGAAGAAATCTTTGGTCCTGTGTTGTCAGTCATCGAGGTATCCGGCTTTGACGAGGCGATCTCGGTCGCCAATGACACGGAATACGGGCTCTGCGCGTCGATCTTCACCGCCAATGCAAAACGCGCCATCCGAGGCGCCCGTGCCCTGCGCGTAGGAACCGTCACAGTGAACAGTTTTGGCGAAGGAGACATCTCGACGCCGTTTGGTGGCTACAAGCAATCCGGCTTTGGCGGGCGCGACAACTCGATCCATGCCCATGATCAGTACACCCAGTTGAAGACCATCTGGATAGATCTGGCAGATGATGCGGATGAGGCCGTGGATTGAGCCGGTATGACGCCAAACGCCTCCCCCGACAAACGGGATCGGCGGGATGGAATGCAATCCTGCCGCCACAGACACCTCTACCCGAGCTCGACGACGATCTGACGGCAGATATAACGATCATCGGAGGCGGGTTCGCGGGCCTAAGCGCCGCGCGGCGATTGCACCAGATCGACCCATCTCTGAAAGTCGTCCTGTTGGAGGCTGGGCGCTTTGCCGAAGGGTCCGCCGGGCGCAATTCAGGCTTTATGATTGATCTGCCGCACGATCTGGCCTCGGAGAATTATACGAGCGCGGGGTTGGAGGCGGATCGGGCCAGTATTGCGCTGAACCGGCAGGCGATTGCTTTTGCTTCCCAGGCTGCGGCAGAGTTCGAATTGTCGGAGGAGACGTTCGATCCCTGCGGCAAGATCAATGCTGCCGCAACACCGGCGGGTGACCGGCATAACGCCGATTATGCCGCGCATCTGGCGCGGTTGGGTGAGCCTTGCGAGATGTATGATCAGCACCAGATGCGGGCTTTGACGGGCAGTCCACATTATACCTCGGGCCTGTTCACGCCAGGGACGGTGATGATCCAGCCTGCCGCGTATATCCGGGCGCTGTCGGCACAGTTGGCGCGCCGGGTCAGGGTCCATGAGAATTCAGCAGTGACCGGATTCAGCAAGCAGAGCAGCGGCTGGGTGGTCGAGACCGGGAAGGCGCGGGTGTCGACAGGGCGAATCGTGCTGGCCAATAACGGGCATCTTGAGAGTTTCGGCTTCTATCAGCGACGCCTGATGCACATATGCCTCTATGCTTCGATGACGGAACCGCTGAGCGAGGCGCAGATCGCAACGCTGGGCGGGCAGCCACGCTGGTCGGTGACACCTGCGGACCCAATGGGAACCTCGGTGCGGCGGGTTTCAGGTCGCTATGGGGATCGTATTCTGATCCGGAGCTGTTCCAGCTTTCACCCGACGATCGAGACCAGTTCGATGCGTCTGCGTAATGCAGGTTGGGTACACGACCGCAAGTTCAGGGAACGCTTCCCGCATCTGCCTGATGTACGGATGGAACACCGTTGGGCCGGAATGCTGTGCCTCAGCCGTAATGGATCAGCCGCATTCGGTGAGCTTGAGACGGGCGTTTATTCTGCCTGCTGCCAAAACGGTCTGGGCCTCGCACGAGGGACATTGCAGGGTATGGCCGTGGCGGAATTGGTCACTCAGGGCGGGTCGGACATCGCCGACCACTTTCTGGCCCAACCGATGCCGCCACGTCTCCCGCCGGAACCGTTCGCGTCACTGGGGGCAAACAGCTATCTGATCTGGAAAGAATGGCGATCCGGGGCTGAATAGCCGTCGGACCGTTTACGGCGAGGCTGGATCAGAATATCGAATACATCTCCATTGCCATCGATCACACGCCACAGCCAATGTTTCACTCCATTGATCGGGACGACCACTTCGTCCATATGCCATTTGTCGTGCGGCCGGGGCCGGTCGCGTCGGATACAAGCCGCGAACCGAGACCCGAAACGGTTCACCCAGAGACGAACCACTTCACAACTGACGATGACGCCACGCTCTGCCGGAAGGTCCTCGACATCCGCCGTGCTGAGAGCAAACCGATGATATGCCCACACCGCATAGACGATGGTTTCGCGAGGAAAACGGAAGCCCTTCAGCCGCGGCAATCAGGTCAGTACGGTCATGGTACCGCGCTATCCGAGAAGGACAACCCGATCAAATTGGCAATGCCGCAGCTTTCGAAAAGTCCCGCCGTCATGCAATGATTGCAAGGCGCATATGTGTTTTTTGATGGTGCTTTCGTCTCGAAGTTTCACCTATCTATGCGTCGTTATGGCAGCTCCTGTAGAGGATCAGAACGATGAACAACGTTGTAAAAGACACACTGGGTATCGCGGCTTTGGTGGCAGCAACCGGAGTATTTGTTGGTCTGCATTCTTGGATGTACGTCCTCTGAATACCCATCGCCGCAGGTTCTGCGCCGGGCAGGCCACCTGCGAGCGACAAGTTAGGGGCTTTGATGCTCCGAACAATGAGAAAGGCGCCCGAACCCGGGCGCCTTTGTACATTTTCGATAGTCCTGCTAGCGACTTAGCAGCAAGTCCGGCAACCACAGGGCCAGTTCAGGAATGAATGTCGTCAGCATCAGCGTCGGCAGCCAGGCAAACACGATGAAAACCAATGTCGGCCACAACATCTTTGAGACCGGCGTATCGCAGATTTGAGCCCCAAGATAAAGCAACGGAGCCGTCGGCGGCGTGATATTGGCCATCCCAAGATTGACACCGATGATCGCGGCAAAATGGATCGGATCAACTCCGACACTTTGGGCGATCGGCAGCAGGATCGGAGTTGCCAACAAAAGGCCCGAGATGTCGTCCATCAACATCCCGATCAGGATCATCACCACGTTGATCATCAAGAGGATAATGACCGGGTTGTCCGAAACAGAATAAACCATGTCCTTGGCCAGTTGCGGAGCACCCTGCGAGATCAGATTGTCCGAAACGATCAGAACCATGAAAATCATGACCATGACCACACCAATGGTCACGCCTGAGTTCTGGATCGTCTGCGCCAGGGTCTTCCAGGTCAGGCCACGATAGAAGTAGATCGCAACCGGGATCGCATAGCAAACCGCGATGCCTGCGGCCTCTGTCGGGGTCATGATGCCGCCATAAATACCACCCAGAATGATAATCGGCATCATCAGCGCAGGCCCGGCCAGGCGGCCTTGACCCAAGAGAGCAGGCATGAACGGATCAGGACGATCCGACAGTTGGATATCGTCATACTTCCGCAGCATGAACTGGTTGGTAATGATCAGAAGCGTGATCAGGATGATCGCGGGGATGACCGTAGACAGGAAGCATTTCAACACGTGTTGCTGTGCCACCCAGCCATAAAGGATGTGCGACGAGCTGGGCGGGATCAAAAGGCCTAAGGGGCTAGCCGACACAATTAGTGCTGCGGATTGCCCTTTCGGATAGTTCGCCTTTTTCAGGTGCGGCATCATGATGCCACCGATACAGGTTAGCGTCGCATTGGCACTGCCCGAGATCGAGCCGAAGACACCGCAGGCCAGCACGGATGCCGCGTTCAAACCACCTTTGATGTGACCGATGAACATCTCGGCCAGCGCCACCAGGGGGGCTGCAATCCGGCCTTTCTCCATGATGCCGCCGGCAATCATGAAGAGCGGAATTGCCAACAGCACCAGAGAGCGGATCCCGGTTGCACCGGTCGGCAAGTAGCCCGTAATGGACTGATCCCCAACCAGTGCAATGAAGATCAGAACAGCTCCAAACGCCACATAGACGCTGACGCCCAGCAAGAGCATCAGACAGACAATAATAAGACTTCCGCCGATAATCATTTCGCGGCTCCTTTAAGGGTTTCGGACCGCAAAGGAAGACCGAGCCCCTTTCGGATATGCACGTAAAGATACGCAGCTGTGAACATCGCCATGAAGCCAAATGCGCACATGATCGCGATACGCCAGGTAACAAAAGGAATGCGCAACACCGGCGTCGACCTCAACCGTGGGAACGAGAAGTCGTCCAGCAGCGACACGTAGCAGGCATAAACCATAAAGAGGATTATAAGCAGTTCGACCAACAGCACTACGAATCCGCGCCACCAGATCATCCGAGGGTTATGGATCACGATGCCCAGGATGTCGGCGTTGATGTGCAGGTTGCGTGCAGATGCCAGAACCGCTCCGGCAAAAAAGCCCACGATAGAGAAGGCCAAAAGCCATTCTTCGTAAGCAAAAAGATCGCCGCCAAAACCGTATCTGATCACAACAACAGCACCAAAGGTGAAGGCCATCAGGAAGCCACTGGCCATCACGATCTGTCGCATAACAAATGCGATCAATTTCATGGGATACCCAATGATCGGTGGAAGTTCGTCCGTGACTTTCTGCGGTTTTTCGGCGTCGTCGTCGCCGACATACGTCGTCATGTCATCTTTCTCAATCGACATGCCTGTCCCCCCGCTTTTTTCTTTTTTGTGAGTAAATAGCGAAAGGGCCGGCAATTTTGCCGGCCCGATTGATTGTGCTGACTATCAGTTTTTGCTGGCCAGCAAACGGTCGATCACATCCTGGCCAACGTTCTGGGCCATCATCGGCCAGATCTGTTCCTGGATATGTGCGGCCATCGCGGCCTGTTCTTCGTCGTTCAGGGACAGGATGGTATAACCTTTTTCGACCAACTTCTCTCCAAACGCCGCATCGTTGTCGCGGTTATACTGGAAGAAGTCGTCCGACGCCTTGGTCATGGCTGACTGCAGGGCTTCGCGCTGCTCGTCATTCAGCTTGTCCAGAGTACGCTGCGACGCGTAGAACGTCGTCAGTTCCGAGATAGAGTTATACTCGATAAAGTGGGTGCCAACATCCGACTGGGCGAAGATAGAATAGGTTGCCGTCTTGGTGCAGCAGATCGCGCCATCAACAATACCTGACTGGATCGCAGGGAAGATATCGCCCCACGCCATGGTCGTGGCCTGGAAACCAAGCGCTTCCACCATGCCTTTAACGGCGGGCGACGACCATACACGAATGTTCATGCCTTTATCGTCGAACGTGTTCCAGTTGGTCGGCTCTTGAGTAGCCACGATGCCAACAAACCCTTCAGGGTTCTGTGCCATAACGCTCACACCGTACTCGTCGGTGATCTCCTGCAGGATCTTGTTATATTCGGAGTCCATGTTGCGCATGATGTTGTCCATGTCATCCCAGCCACCCACGAGGAACGGCATCGACAGGAACTCAAGGCGCGGGTCGGTGTCAGCATAGATGAATGCTGCCGCCAGATCGATATTACCCCGCGCCACATCTTCAAAAAGCGCCTCGCCCGAGCCAAGCTGGTTGGCCGGGAAAACTTCGATTGTCAGTCCGACATCCGCGGCAGCAACATCGGCGGCCACCTGCTCCATCATCTTGGTGCCCTGGTGGTCAATCGGGAACACACCGGCAAAGCGCAGTTTCATGTCTTCTGCCAGCGCCGCAGTGGACATCAGCGCGCTTACGGCGCCAAGCATCAGGCCCTTGGTGACATATTTGAATTTCATCTAGATTTCTCCCAGTTTGCGGTTCTTATTTCGTTTGGCATCTTTTGCTGACCGCTGCAAATTATGCGTTTGGTCACACTATGCGAACACATATCGCAGTGCAATTTGATTCAAGGCTTGTTTTTGCTTGGATCGGGTTCCTCTCTATTTAGGATTTTTTCGGGGTGTGGTTTCTGGTGTCTGCGAGAGTAAGCTCGATCCATTATCGTCTCATCAAACCGATTGGCCGCCCAATTTGGGCAGGGCGGGCGATCGGTTTGTGTTCAGCCGCCAACGCGGCGATTCGGGTTTGAATGTCTGCCGGATAGGGGGCGGAGCGGCGTGTGCCGTGATCGACATTCATGAGAACCTGTTCCATCACGCAGACAGTTGTTTGGTCTTTCAGCTTTATCATCGATCCCGCGATGTGTAGGCGTTTAGCATCGGCATCCAATAGTAGAAACCGGCAGAGAAACTCATCGCCTGTCAAAAGCTCACCCAGGTAGTGGACGTGGTTTTGGAGTGCAAATGGCCCGGCGTTACAGACCTTCACGAAACTGGGGCCAATACCCAGTTCTTCGTCCAGCATGACGTCCAGTGCTTCGTCAAAGGCCATCACGTAGTAAGCCAGATTCATGTGGCCATTGTAGTCAATCCACGCTTCGGGCACCTGACGAATCTCTGATGTAACTCCGTGGGTCATGGGGTGCCGTCCGCAAACCCGCTGAGAAACGCATGCAGGTTGTCACCCAATTCGTTACAGAGGTACCCTCCTTCCTGAACAATCACTGTCGGGAGACCGAGTGCGGCCAATTCTTTTCCGATCTCGGAAAAACCGGAGGTCGATACCGTCAGCCCACCAAAGGGGTCGCCCTCGTAGGCGTCGAGGCCAAGCGCAATCACTACAGCGCCCGGCGCGAAATTTCGCACATGAGCCAGACCGTCCCGCAGACCCTTCATGAATCCGTCGGTCCCGGTACCGCGTGGCAGCGGAACGTTCAGGTTGTAACCGTGCCCTGCACCTTCTCCGACCTCGTGCGCGTGGCCCCAGAAAAACGGATAGAACCGCGCGGGATCCGCATGGATGGACAGTGTAAACACGTCGTCGCGCGCAAAGAAAATGCCCTGCGTGCCGTTGCCGTGATGCAGATCAACATCGATGATTGCAACGCGGTCGTGGGTTTGCCGCAGAAACTGGGCAGCAATGGCACTGTTGTTAAGGTAGCAAAAGCCACCCGCGAGATCGGTGAAACAATGATGCCCCGGCGGGCGGCACAGCGCGTAGGCCACGTGATCCCCGTTCAGAACGACTTCAGCCGCGGATACAGCGCAATTTGCGGACCAGCGCGCTGCCTCCCAGGTATGTTCACCAATCGGGCAGGACATGTCGGTGATATGAAATCCGGCCTGTCCCACCGCTGACAATGGATAGCTGGCGGTGCGGCGATCCGGATGAATGTTCGGGAAAATCTCGGGCGTCGCATCGGGAATGCGCTTCCAACGCTCATGAACCGTGGACAGAAATTTCAAATAGACGGGACTATGAACCGCCGCGATGGGGCCAAGCCCGTGATCCTTCGGCACATGCAGGTCATGCCCACCGGCAGCCACGCCCGAAAGCAGTTTTTCTAACCGCTCGGGTGTTTCGGGGTTGGGTTGCATGACACCATTCACCAGGAAACCGCTTGGATTGTGTTGGCTTTGCCGTTTCTGATCCGAAAACACCTTCATGTGTCAGAACCCCACCTTGTCTGCGCCTTTGAGGCTGAGCATCTTGCGTGTCTCAGCCGGAGTGGCGATTTCATATCCCAACTCTTCCAGAACGTGCCGGATTTTTCTGACCTGCTGGGCGTTGCTGATGGCCAGTTCCCCGCGCCCGATCATCAGGCTGTCTTCGAGGCCTACGCGCACATGCCCGCCCAGAATGGTGCTCATCGTGGCTAGAGGCATCTGCTGCCGTCCTGCCGCAAGTGCCGAAAACTCGTACGCATCGCCCAGAAGACGGTCAGCAGTTTCCTTGAGGTTCATCAGGCTGTGCGGGCTTGCATCGATCCCACCAAGAACCCCCATGACGAATTGAAGAAATACCGGTCGCACAAGGCGTTTTTGCTTCAGGTAGAATGCAATCGTCTGGATATGGCCCACATCGTAGCATTCGCATTCAAATCGCGCGCCCGCCTCATCACCAAGCATCCGAAACACGGTTTCGATGTCATGAAACGTGTTCTTGAACACTGTGTCACGGGTGTTTTCGAGAAAACTTTCCTCCCAGTCATAGGTCCAGTCCGAATATCGGTCCTTCATCGGGAAAAGCCCGAAATTGACCGACCCCATGTTCAGCGAACACATCTCGGGTGCCAGTTCGGCGGGGGCTGACAAACGCTGTTCCACGCTCATCTGGGAACTGCCGCCGGTGGTCAGATTGATGACCGCATCTGTTGCGTTCTTGATCCGGGGCAGGAACTGGCGAAAGACGTTGATATCAGCACTTGGGCGCCCGGTTTCCGGGTCGCGCGCATGCAGGTGCAGGACAGACGCGCCTGCCTCAGCGGCCTCGATCGCCGAAGTCGCGATCTCGGCGGGCGTCACCGGGAGGTAGGGGCTCATGCTCGGGGTGTGGATCGAGCCGGTGATGGCGCAAGTGAGAATGATCTTTTGTGCCATGGCTAGCACTCCAATCCGCATTCTCGGGAAAAGGCCCCGAGACTGTCGTCAAGAATGTTCAGGATTTCATTGATCTGAGGTTCAGTCACAATCATCGGTGGACACACAAGGAAGTGGTCGCCCTCCACCCCGCCACGTGTGCGGCGCGAATACGTTATTAGATTTCGGTCGTAACAAAGCTCCACAAGCCGCTCATAGGCGTTCAGGTTCTTGGGCAGCGGTGCCATCGTTTCACGATCCGAGACAAGTTCGAATGCGGTCAGCAAGCCCTTGCCGCGTACATCGCCAATGAAGGCATAGCGCTTCATCAGGTCCCGAAGGCCCTCCATCAGCACATCCCCCATGACGCTTGCATTGGTCATCAGGTCATGCCGTTCGATCTCGTCCAGAACCGCAAGCCCCGCCGAACAGGCCAGCGGGTTTCCCGCATAGGTATGCCCGTGCGCGAACCCGCCGGTATCAAGCACCGTGCCGACCATTCCTTCGTCGGCGATCATTGCCCCTAACGGCGCATAACCCGCACCAAAGCCCTTGGAAAGCGCCACGAGGTCCGGACGCACATTCCAATGATCGGACGCTAAAAACGCCCCAGTGCGTCCGACGCCTGACATCACTTCGTCCATGATCAGCAGCACGCCGAAATCATCACAAATCTCGCGTACTCTGGCGTAATAACTGTCGGGCGCCACCAGCGCCCCGGTGGACGCGCCGCCTACGGGTTCCATCGCAAAGGCCAGAACGGTTTCGGGCCCCTGAGCGATGATCTCATCTCGCAGCATCTCGGCATATTTCAATCCCCTGTCATGGTCCGACAGGTTGTCACGATCCAGATAACAGGTCGGCGCAGGGATTTTCGGCATATCTTTGTACAGCGGCCCAAAGGCATTTGTCAGCGGCCCGTAGCCGGTGATTGCCAGCGCTCCCAGCGTGGACCCGTGATAGGAGGGAAAGCGCGAGATCACTTTCCAGCGGCTTGCCTGATCTGACGCGACGGCCCATTGACGCGCGAATTTAACGCAGGATTCAACCGCCTCGGACCCTCCAGAGACAAAGAACACCTTGCTCAACCCATCCGGCATACGATCAGCAATCGCTGTCGCCAGATCTTCCGCTGGTGCGTTTTCGAAATGCAGCCGGTAGGCAAAAGTGGCGCTGTTCATCTGCGCCATCATCGCGTCCAGAACGCGCGGGTTGGAATGGCCGATATTGCTGACCATGGCACCGGATGATCCGTCGATATACCGTTCTCCGTTCTTCGCCCAGATATAAATCCCTTCGGCGCGCTCGACTTCGGGGCGGCGCGTACGGTTCTGGTAAAACAGGTTCGATGTCTTCAAAGGGCTCCTCGCTTCGGTATTTTTGGTAGGACAACGCCAAGCATAACCTTGTGTTTAAAAGTGACATGGAGCAAATAGATAATGCGAGTTATTATTATTGATGAGATCAATGATGAACGCCACTGATCAGGAAAAGCTGATCCGGGAACTGGATTGGAACTTGCTGCGCACCTTCATGTTCATTGTGCAGGAAGGCAGTATCACGCTTGCGGCAAAACGCCTTATGCGCCGCCAACCCTCGGTCAGCCAGGCTCTCAAACGGTTGGAGGCCCGGTTGGGCACGCCATTGATCGATCGCAGCCCCTCGCATTTTCGCGTCACCCCGGCGGGGCAGAGCCTCTATAAGGAATGCTTGGAAATGTTCGGCAGCCTGGCGCGCGCCATTCATAGTGCGCAGAGTACCGAGGACACAGTGACAGGCACGGTCAAGCTCGCCTTGCTCAGCCGAATAGAAAACGAATTCTTCGATCAGGTCCTTTCGGATTTCCACCGACAGTTTCCCGAAGTCAACTTTGACATTGAGGTCATGTCGAGCAAGGACGTGCGCCAGGCCGTGCTGACAAAATCTGCGTCTCTTGGGGTGTGCCTAGTACATGACGCACACTCGAACCTAATGCATGATGTATTGTTCCGCTCATTTTTTGGGTTCTATTGCGGACCCAGCCATCCTTTGTTCGGGCAACGTGACCTTTCGCTGGACGATTTGCGAAATCACTCGTCTGTGTCCTTTCGAACCGATCAACTTTGGGATGCGCTGCGTCCGGTGGCGTTGCTGCGCGCGCAGCATAAGCTGGATAACTGGGTAATCGGCTACACATCCGATCTGGGAGAGGCCCAGCGTATGATCAGCGCGGGCCTTGGGTTTGGGCCGCTCCCCAACCATGTGGCTGAAAGGTTTGTCAGGCGTGGCAAGCTTTGGCGATTACCCCCCTATGAAAACACGCTGGCGATTGATATTCATCTGGTTCACCATAAGGATGCCCGCCTGAACCGGGCGGAACACGCCCTTCTTGAGATGTTTCGTGCGCGACTAAACAGCGTCCCGCTCACCGAGCGTAGCCGCAATCTGGCTGTGGCCGGGTAATGGGCAGACTGCAGCAAATGCAAGGAAAGGCCAAGCCGTGACCTCAAATGACGCCCTGACGCTACTGGCCTGCCAGATAGAGGTCCCGGCTACGGAAAGTGCCGCAGCGCGGGACAAACATCTGGAGATATCAGCCGCCAAAATCCGCGCCCAATTGAAGACGCGGCCGGCTGACCTTGTGGTTCTGCCCGAGCTTTCAAGCATCGACTATTCCCGCGCGGCCTTCGACCGGCTCAACAAGATTGCAGAGCCGCTGGAGGGCGCATCCTTTGAAACCTGGCGGGCTGTGGCAATCGAGTTTGGCGCGCACGTGTCCTATGGGTTTGCGCGCAAAGGGACGCAGGGCACCCATATATCTGTTGCGGTGGTATCACCCGCAGGCAAATTGGTCGGGCACTACGATAAGCTCCATCTTTGCCAATACGGTGCGTCGATGGAGAAGGAATACTTCGTACCAGGAAGTCATGTATTTACGTTCGAAATCAACGGCATAACGATTTCTCCCATCATTTGCTACGACATACGAATACCCGAACTGTCGCGCGTTCTGACATTGAAGCACGGTGTTGATCTGATCCTTCATAGCGGCGCATATTACCGGGATGAATCTTTCAATACCTGGCACAGCTTTGCCAAGACCCGCGCAATGGAGAACCAGATTTACTTTTTGTCCCTGAACCGTGCCGGAAAGACGTGGGGCAATTCGATCTTCTGCCTGCCTTGGATGGATGAGAACGTTCCGCCGCAACGATTTGTCGCCACGGATGAGGATTTCCGCCATCTGTCAATCAATCGCGAACATCTGCTGAAGGCGAGAGAGAACTACACCTTTCTCAAAGACCGTTTGGCGGATTACGACACGCTTTGACAGAACGGGGACTTTAGTTCTCGCAGAAGTTTTGCAGACCAACTCAAACTCGATCGAGCCGGGTCCGTTGCATTAACGTAATAGAGCTGCGTTTATCGTCGGTAGTGCTCACCGTTCATGCAGTTTCCTGGAACAGGTTTTCGACAAAGATGATCTCGTTGATCACTCTGGTCTCACAATTCTCGAACTGGCCTTTTCGAATGGTGCGAAAAGTTTCGATGCCAGCGAGCGCGGCCTTCGCTCCTGCCAATGTCTGGAACCCGCGCATGGGCCGCAATCGCTGCTTCAGCGCGGCGTGATCGCTTTCGATCCTATTATTCAAATACTTGCGGTCAATGTGCCTGATCGTATCTTCAGGCCCGAGGCGGTCGTTGATCTCGCGGATCACCTTTGCGTAGCTGTGCGCCTTGTCGGTGACGATCGTTTGCGGTTGGTACTGTCGCACGGTATCTCGGGCCTGGCGCAAAAACGCCCTTGCTGCCTTGGCATCCCTCCGCGCCGTCAGGCGGAAGTCGATCAGTTGCAAACTTTTGGCTGTTGACGAGGTCGGATGCTGCGGGTGAATGACTTTCGGTATACTCAGCCGAAAGTCAGTTCATGATTTCCTTCAAAGGCGCGCAATATCTGAAGGATGTGATCCTGTTCGCGGTGTTTTTCTATGTCCGATACGGCGTGTCATACCGGGATCTGGAAGAAATCATGACCGAGCGCGGTGTTTCAGTGGACCACACCACGCTAAACAGATGGGTAACACGGTATTCTGGTGCAATCGCTGAGGTAACACGTCGCCGCAAAGGGCCATGTGACCGTTCGTGGAGAATGAACGAAACTTACATTAAAGTTAAAGGCGCGTGGGTCTACCTCTATCGAGCTGTCGACAAGCACGGCAAGACCCTTGATTTCATGCTTTCACGGCGTCGCAACAAACCAGCCGCCACCAAGTTCTTCGCCAGGATGTTGGAGATCAATGGATTGCCAAGGAAGATTGTGATCGACAAGAGCGGTGCCAACACCGCCGGGATCAAGGCGATCAACAAAATGCTCAAAGGCTTTGGCTGCCCGATCCCAATTGAGATGGTGAGGCGGAAATACTTGAACAATATCGTGGAACAGGACCACCGTTTCATCAAGACACGCACGCGGCCAATGCTGGGGTTCAAGGCCTTCGCTTCAGCGGCGGCAACGCTCGGCGGAATCGAAGTGTCGCACATGATCCGCAAGGGCCAACTCACGCCTGGACTCTGTCCGTTTAAGCAGTTCGCTGAGCTCGCTACCTGACTTACAAGCGATTGCTGAAACAACTCAACGGGCTCAAATCTTTGCAACAAAACCTCATCACCGACAAATTGCGCAGCTTTATCAAACCGATCAAGACACTGGTCCCGGACGCTGACCACCGAGCCCACAACGGCCTCAACAACGCGATCGAAGTGTGGCACAGGCCGACCCGCAAATGGGAGAAAATGTTCGGGCGGTTCAAATCCCACCGACAGGCTCAAAGGTTTCTATCCGCGCACGACCAGATCAATTTGATTTTCCGACCGCGTCGCTATCAACTCACCGCAGATTCATACCGCCACGCTCGCACCGATGCTATCAACCTTTGGACCGATTACACCGTTGAAATGAAGGCGTGAGACAGCTTTCGCTAGCCCCCTCACAATCTGCCCTAAACAACTCGGAAATTCCTCCGTTACGATACAGCCTCAGTTCTCCGAAAAACCCTGACGACAGACAAACAGTATCGGTGTTGTCGCATTGACTGTCCCAACATTGATACGCAACACTCACTGTGGAGCAACCGAAGCTCTAAGCAATTCCTGCGAGTATTCATGCCTGGGGTTTCCCATCCGTAGAGTTTCGGAGGACATGACTTCCACAATCTCGCCGTTTCTCATGACAGCTAGTTGGTCACACATATGCGCAATTACAGGAAGGTCATGGGATACCATCAGATAGGTCAGTCCGTGTTTCGTGCGCAGGTCAGCGAGCAAATTCAGAACTTCGGCCTGAACGCTGACATCCAAGGCCGACGTGGGCTCATCCAATAGCAGGATATCTGGCTCGCCTGCCAAGGCCCTTGCAATGGCAACGCGCTGACGCTGACCACCAGAGAGCTGGTGCGGGTATCGAAACCGGAACCGTTGCCCAAGGCCGACATCATCCAACAGACCCGCCACACGTATGTCGATATTGTCCAATCCGTGCAGATGCAGAGTTTCGCTGAGCACCTGATCAACTGTGTGCCGCGGATGAAGCGAGGCGTAAGGATCCTGAAACACCATTTGCACCGTCCGGAAGAATACGCGATCCCGTTTCGCTCCGGACAGCGCCTGACCTTCGACCTCGATGGTACCGGACCATTGCGGCGCAAGGCCCGTTATTGCGCGCAGGATGGTCGATTTACCGGATCCGCTCTCTCCCACAAGACCAAAGCTTTCGCCTTGCATGACACTGAGGTTGGCACCTTTGACCGCATCAACGCGGTCATGTGTTTGGCCGAACCAGACGTCCAAATCTTTGATTTCCAGTGCAGTCATCTCACCCCCTGACACTTGGCGCACTCGACCAGGACGGATCACGGGTCAGGACGCTCAGATGGGTGCGGGTGTCATCAAGTCGGGGAAGGGAATTCAACAGTCCTTGGGTGTATGGGTGTTGGGCTTGGTGCAGCTTGTTCGCTTCGCAGACTTCGACAATCCGGCCTGAATACATGATGAGAACGCGGTCGCAGAACTCGGACACGAGGTTCAGGTCGTGACTGATGAAGATCAGCCCCATGCCCCGTTCCTTGACCAACCCGTCCATGATGTTCAGAACCTGTCTCTGGACGCTGACATCCAGTGCTGAGGTCGGCTCATCCGCGATCAGTATCTTGGGATTGGGGATCAGCATCATCGCGATCATGATACGCTGTCCCATACCTCCGGAAACTTCATGAGGATAAGCGCGCATCACCCTCTCAGCATCACGGATCGACACATTCTCCAGCATCTCGATAGCCATCTTCCGTGCACGAGACTTGGAGCCGGAATTGTGTTGAAGATAGGCCTCCATAAGTTGCTCACCAACAGTGACCACCGGGTTCAGTGAGAATTTGGGGTCTTGCATGACCATGGAAATCTGCTTCCCCCGGACCTCGCGCATCTCGCGTTCGCTTAACTTTAGCAGATCGCGACCTTCCAGATTGACGTGACTGGCCTCTACTATGCCGGGCTTGCGGATAAGGCGCAGGATAGCCCGACCCGTCATTGACTTGCCGGAACCGCTTTCACCGACAATACCCAGCCGTTCGCGTCCCAGCGAGAACGATATGCCGCGTACGGCGTCGAACACGCCCTGGCGGGTTGGGAAACGGACCCAAAGATCTTCGATGTCCAGCAAACTCATTGTCCGTCATCCTTCGGGTCCAGGGCGTCCCTCAAGCCGTCACCCAGCAGGTTGAAAGCCAGCGATACCGTAAAAATCGCGAGCCCCGGCACAGTGGCAACCCACCAGTGGTCCAATATAAATCTGCGACCCTCTGATATCATCGCCCCCCATTCAGGACTGGGCGGTTGTGCGCCCAGACCGAGGAAACCCAAGCCAGCCGCCGCCAGAATAATCCCAGCCATATCCAGCGTGACGCGCACGATCAGCGACGAAATACAAAGTGGCCAGATATGGCGCGTGATGATGCGCAAAGGCCCTGCACCTTGCAGGCGGATCGCGTTGATGTAGTCAGTCGATCGGATGGTCAGCGTTTCGGCCCGCGACATACGTGCATAGGGAGGCCAAGCCGTTAGCGAAATGGCAAGCACCGCATTTTCGATCCCGGCGCCAAGGGCTGCAACAAATGCCAGCGCCAGAACCAGACGCGGGAAAGCTAGGAATATGTCCGTGATGCGCATCAGGACCACATCGACCCAACCTCCAGCATACCCCGCAACAGTCCCCACCAAAAGACCCGCAACTGGGGCGATCAAAGCAACCAGAGCGACGATGTAGAGCGTGATACGTGCACCATAAATCAATCTGGACAGTATATCTCGCCCTAAACTGTCGGTGCCCAAAAGATGCCCCTCGGTCCCTATGGGCTGAAGACGGCTGGCAAGATCCTGAGAAAACGGATCATGCGGGGCCAGAACAGGGGCAAATACAGCGGTGAAAACAAGAAGTGCCAGAATGGTCAAACCAACCATAGCCATGGAATTCGTTCGCAGTGTTAACCAGCCCTTATACAGACTGGACAATCTGGCGTGACGGCGTGACGTAGGTGCGTCGGCCAGCAGCCATTGTCGCAAAGTCAAATCGCTCATTTCGACCTCGGGTCAAAGAAACGGTAGAGAAGATCAGAGAGTATATTCAGACAGATAAAGATCAGCCCGACCACAACTGTTCCGCCCAGAACAGCATTCATGTCTGCGCTCAGCAATGCCGTTGTGATGTAACTGCCTATGCCTGGCCAACTGAAGATGATCTCGGTCAGAACGGACCCTTCAAGCAGGTTGGCATAGCTCAGCGCGATGACCGTGATCAGTTGCACCCGGATATTCTTGAATGCATGGCGCCAGATCACTTGCCGTTCCGACAGGCCTTTGACCCGTGCGGTGATGACATATTCGGCCGAAAGCTGTTCCAGCATGAAGGAACGGGTCATCCGGCTGATGTAGGCCAACGAGTAATAGCCGAGTAAAGCCGCCGGCAAGATGATATGGGTTAAAGCATTACGGAAGACATCCCAGTCTTGAACGATAGCGCTGTCCAACAGGATCAAACCCGTACGCGTTGGCACAACATCTTCGTAGAAAATGTCCAACCGTCCGGGACCACCAACCCAACCAAGAACCCCATAGAACACCAGCAGACCCATCAAGCCCAACCAGAAGATAGGCATCGAATAGCCGACAAGCGCGACAACCCGAGCGATCTGGTCAATCCACGAGCCACGCTTGACTGCGGCAATCACCCCTAACGGAACGCCGAGAAAAATGCCGATCAGAACACCCAGAGTGGCGAGTTCCAACGTGGCGGGGAAAACCCGGGCGATGTCCTCGGATACAGGGCGCGCATTCAGCAGTGAGTTTCCGAAATCTCCGTGCAGAACATCCCACAGATAGTAAAAGAACTGCACCAACAATGGCTTATCGAGGCCAAGTTGTTGGTAGACCGCATCATATGTCGATTGTGATGCACGTTCACCAACAATAGCCAGCACCGGATCAATCGGCATCACGCGGCCGATGATGAAGGTTACGAACAGCAGCCCCAGCATTGTTATTGCGATGGTACCAAGAGTTTTCAGGATGCTCTTGATCCAATGGATGAGAGGCGCCGAACGGCGCCCCCCTGTTGGTCTTTCGGCCAGTGCCATTTACTTGGTCACCTGCCAGTATGACGCCGACGTAATCGCCTGCCCGGTCGAGAAATCCGTCACATTGTCACGCATCGCCGATTGTTCAATTTGCTGGAACATGATGACAAAAGGCGATGTCTCACGGAAATCTGCCTGAATTGTCTTATACATATCAGCACGTTTTACTGTATCGTTTTCCACAACGGCAGCATTCGTCTTCTCGGTCAGACCATCTGTATCCCAGGAATTCCGCCAGGCCAGCAAACCGGTGGCATTGGCCTCGTCTGAATTGTCCGGGTTGTACGCAAACGTACCGGCGTTTGTTTGCGGGTCAGGGTAATCCGGCCCCCACGCCCCAAGATAAACGTCCAGTTCACGCGAGCGGTATCGCGCCAGAATCTGCTTGGCGGTTCCGACCGTGATGTTCATCTTGATGCCGACTTGTCCCAGCGCGTTTTGCATGGCCTGCGCAATCTCAATGCGCTCCTGTGCTTCGCGCACGCCGACCTCAATCTCAAGCCCGCTTACACCGGCCTCATCCAGCAAGGATTTGGCTTTCTCGATATCAAAGTTAAACGGGGCCTCGTCGGATGCGCCCAGATATGTCTGAGGTAGAAAGTTCTGATGGATCGTGTACTGACCCTTCAGGAAACTGTCGCGCATCCCTTCATAGTCAATGAGGTACTTAAAGGCCTGCCTAACCTGAGGTTTGCTCAGCTCGGGATGCTTCTGGTTCAGCGATACATACATCAGACGGCCTTTCAGCTCGTCTGCGATTTTGACCCCATCCACCGATGAGGCACCAGCCACATCTTCGGGGTTCAGATTGCGAGCAATGTCGATGTCCCCGCGTTCCAGCAACAGACGCTGACTGGCGCTTTCTTGAACGTGGCGCACGACCACACGCTCCATGGTCGGGGCGCCCAGATAGAAGTCGGGGTTGGATTTCAGCGTTACGCTTTCATTCGGCTTCCAGCTGACCAGACTATAGGCACCCGATCCAGCCGTGTTGGTTTTGAGCCATTCATTGCCCAAATCGCCATCTTTATCGTGCTCCATCACTGTCTTTTTGTCGACGATCCCGCCAATTGTAGAGGTCAGGCAGTTCAGGACAAAGGATGTCGCATAAGGCTTGTCCGTGGTGATGGTCAACGTATCGCCATCTGCAACAATTGTTTGCTCAATGTTTTCAGGCGTGAATCCAAACTGTGTTAGGATAAACGCCGGAGTTTTGTTCAGAATGATCGCGCGGCGCAGCGAAAACTGAACGTCCTCGGCGGTCACAGGGTTACCAGAGTGAAACGTCAGCCCGTCCCGGATTTTGAATGTGATGGACGTTCCGTCCTCTGACACGTCCCAGCTTTCGGCAATATCCGGCTGATATCCGGCATCCAAGTCCAGCGGGTCGAAATTCACCAGTTTCTGATAAACATTCCTGCTGACATCGGACCCGGCAAATTCAAAGCTCTCGGCTGGGTCCAGTGTGGTGATGTCGTCAATGCGATTTGCGATAACCAGCATATTTGGTGGCGTTTCTGCCATCGCGGAAGTCGAAGTCACGGCCAGCGCCATTCCAAGCGCCGCTCCGGTAAGCAATCTACTAAATGCGTTCATGTTGTCCTCTCTGTCACTATGTCTTTCATCGACGGTCACGCCCCCCAGGTCTTCTCGAGAACACGTAACCAATTTTCGTGGCAGAGCTTCTTGATGAGCTCTTCACCATAACCATGGCGCTCCATGGCATTTCGTAGTCGGGGCAGCATGGATACATCTGTCACATCCTCCGGCACCATTGCCCCGTCATAGTCCGACCCAAGCCCAACCCGATCCTCACCCAATATACCGATCAGGTGATCAAGGTGCCGCAGAACCTGCGTCAAAGGCACATCTGACAACATCCGCCCATCTTCACGCAGAAATGCTGTGGCAAAATTCAGGCCAACCATTCCGTCGCTTTCAGCAATTGTGCGAAGCTGATCATCCGTCAGATTGCGCGCGTGCGGGCATATGGCATGGGCGTTGGAATGGGTTGCCACCAATGGAGCCTCAGAATACCGCGCCACATCCCAAAAGCCCTTTTCAGTAAGATGTGACAAGTCCAGCATGATGCCGAGCGCATTGCAGCGCCGAACAAGCCTGAGACCATGATCGGTCAACCCGTCGCCAGTATCCGGCCCTGATGGGAATTTCAGCGGTACTCCGTGCCCGAAGATGTTCGGTCGGCTCCAAACCGGCCCAATTGACCGCAGGCCCGCGGCGTAAAAAACGTCTAGCGCATGCAGATCGGTGTCGATCGCCTCGGCACCCTCAATGTGAAAAATGGCGGCCATACGGCCTTGCGCCATGCACTCCCGGATGTCAGCAACCGAACGAACCACCTGCAATGCGCCCAATCGCTCCAGTTCGAGCAGGATTGCGATCTGGCCCAACGCGGCAGGCAAGGCATCTTCGGCATCAATCTGATCTGGAAGCGGCAGGTCATAACTCGGCTCGACCATCTTTTTCATCTTGGCGGCCAAATCCATCGATGATGGAACCCAGATCGCAAAGAAACCTCCGCCAAAGCCTCCACTTCGGGCTTTGACCAGATCAATCGCGCCATCAAGACCTGTAAGGAAGCGACCAGCTTCTGACAAACCACCCGCCGAGGCAAGTTTCGACAATACGTCGTTATGCCCGTCAAAGATCAGCGGAGACGTTTTCACCATTGCACCACATGCTTCAGTATCATTTCGATACATGCTAGCAGACGGGATCATCATAATTGCAAAAAATTTCAATGAGTTTTACTCATAGAGGTAGACGGAATCATGAGGCCGCAGAGAAATGGGAAAACCTCGCAATTGGCACTCGCTGCCGGAATACCAAGCATTGCGAGCACTCATGCAGGCCGGAACAACGGCGGCGGCGGCACGACAACTGGGTTTGTCGCAATCTGCGGTCAGCCGTTCGATAGGCAGCCTTGAAACGCGGCTTGGAAAAATGCTCTTCGAGCGGGATGCGGGCAGGTTACGCCCAACGCAAGAGGCGGTCAGGCTCAACATGCGGCTTGATCCATTGTTCGAATCTTTGGACCGGATCGACGGTCCGGCCGAAGCTGTGCAAGAAACACTGCGTCTGGTCGCACCACCTAGCTATGCGCATCGATATATCGTTTCTCTCATCGCAAGCTTTTTGCGGGCAAACCCCGGGTTTTTCGTCAATCTGGAAGTAACCACTTCTGAATTGGTCACTCTCGGCGTCCTGGAAAATCGCTTTGATCTGGCGGTAACCGGTGTTGAACAAAGCCGTGCGGGCATCAAACTCATTCCATTTCGGGTATCTCCTGCTGTTTGTGTTATGCGACCAGAGCATCCACTGGCAACGCGCGGCACACTCACACCGTCTGACCTTCATGAACAGGATCTGATCGCCTTGACATATCGTCATGGACGGCGCGGACAACTAGATCGGTTGTTGCACCAGGTTAGAGCCGAACCCAGAATTGTTGCAGAAGTTTCGACCTCTTTCGCTGCCGCTGACATGGCGCGAGAAGGTCTGGGCTTGGCGGTGATCAACCCATTTCCGGTGTACATGTATCGATCCCCCGAACTAGCGTTTGTCCGGTTTGAATCCCCCATGCGATATCGCGGTCATTTTGTGGTTTCAGACCAAAGGCCCGTTCCAAGGATCGCCCGCGCCTTTATGCGGCATCTCCGGCTGAACACACCTCCTGATCCCTTTTCGGATCGTAGTTAGAAAGCGTACAGACCCACCCAAATCCGTTTTCTGTTTCCACCATCGCCACTGCGGTGGGGATTCTCCGAAGCAGGTCGACGATCCAGAGAAACATTTGGGTTAACTGATTCAATACAGACTTCATGAGTTCTTCTAACAAATGGATGATTGGAAAATTGAACACCGCGCGTTTTGTTCAGGGTATGTCACGCAGCCAGAACACTGGACAGGCGTTCAACCAACGCTCGCTTAACGATCGAAAACTTCGGGGTCTGCGCAATTTCATCCAGCGTCGTGACCCACAGAGGTACTTCAATTTCGGGACCACCCTCAACCGAAAGGTGAAGCCGAGGGTCCGCATTCCCGATAAATGTGGGTAAAAACGCTTTGCCTACCCCGGACGCGGCCATCTGCTGAAGCACTAAAAAGCTATCTGCGCCGTTAGTCATTTCATCCGCACTGACATGTTCGACCAACCATTCGGCCGGGAGCGAGCGGCTCAACGCCCCATCTAGCCGCATCCATTTTCGGTTGGGAGAGCCGTCGTCAAAAACTCCGAATGACAGCGTGCCTGCGCGATCTCCAACAAGCCCGTCTTCAAGGTTTATCGAGGGCCGCACAGCGATGTCCGCTGTCAGCCTCGATAGATCGTGATGGCTGTTTCCGCTCAATAAAGTCAGCTCCAAGCCGGGGTACAACTGCGATATCTCGTTTAGTATTTGAGGCAATACAAGCTGACAAAGACTATCCGTGGACGCAATGCGTACGCGACCTACCGGGGACCGGTCCGCACCCACAATTGCCCGCTCTACTGACAGCACCGCTTCTTCGACGCTTTCCATCGCCGACAGAATTGTGCTGGCCTCGGGGAGGGCGGAATACCCTGATGGGCTTTTCTGAAAAAGCACGCAGCCAAAGCGTTCTTCAAGGGCAGCAACTCTGCGCAGAACTGTTGCATGCGTGACACCCAAAGCGCCAGCGGCTGCATTCAGTGATCCGTGTTTTCTTACGGCAAGAGCGTATCGAATATCGTCCCAGTTTTGGTTGTTCATAAATTAACAGGGAACGATGAATAACAAACAATTACAAGAAAATTCGTTCAAGGTAGTATTCGGTGTATAGAACAGGGAGACATACCATGATGAAGAGATTTGGCATCTTCGCGGCAGGTCTATTGGCTGTAGCCGCCATCGGCACAGCCATCGCGCATGAAAGCGAAAACCCGGCTGTGAAAGCCCGGACCTCGATAATGCAACTCTATTCTTTTAATCTTGGCACTCTTGGCGGCATGGCCAAGGGAGAGGTGGAATATGATGCCGAGGCCGCAACACGGGCCGCAAATAACATCGTCGTTCTGACGCAGATCGATCAATCCGCGATGTGGCCCGCCGGATCCGATAATGTGGCCGACCCGTCCACCCGCGCATTGCCTGCCATTTGGGAGAATTTCCCGGATGTAGGCGCCAAGGGGCAGGCTTTGGCCGACGCCGCGGTTGCGATGCAGGCTGCGGCAGGACAAGATGTCGACGCGCTTAAGGGGGCGATGGGTAATCTGGGCGGCGCCTGCTCAGCATGCCATAAAGCCTACCGAGCACCGAAAGACTAAAGGAGCGCTAGCTGTGCGGCGTTTTTTCATTTTCGCCGCGGTTGTTGCAGTTCTGGTCGGGCTGGCCGGTTTGGTGCTGACCCGACCGCAGACCGTTGATCGGACCCAACTGAACGGCGTTACTCCTGATCTCGCAAGGGGCGAGACGGTTTTTTACGCTGGAGGTTGTGCATCGTGCCATTCAGCCCCGGATGCCGTCGGAGAGGATAAGCTCGTCCTCGCAGGCGGTCGTCGGTTTGAGACGGATTTCGGTACGTTCGTAGCCCCGAACATATCCAGTGATCCAAAGGCCGGAATTGGGTCGTGGTCTGCGCTGGATCTGGCCAATGCCCTGATCCATGGGACCGGGCCCAAGGGGCAGCATTATTACCCGGCGTTTCCTTATACGTCCTATGCCAACATGACGCTGGAGGATGCCGCATCGCTGCATGCGTTCCTCGCCGCCCTGCCAGCGGCAGCCGCTGAAAGTATCGCGCATGAGGTTGGATTCCCTTTCAATATTCGACGCGGTCTGGGCGGATGGAAGCACTTGTATCTAAAGCCGGGTTGGGCGGTTGATGGCGATCTGACCAACCAGCAAATACAAGGCCGGTATCTGGTGGAGGCGCTGGGACATTGCGCCGAATGCCATACACCGCGAGACGGATTGGGTGGGTTGAAACGCGATCTCTGGCTGACAGGCGCACCAAACCCAAGCGGAAAAGGTCGGATCCCCGGGCTGACCGCGGACCAGCTTGATTGGTCCGAAGCCGACATTGCGGAATACCTGAAATCCGGTTTCACACCAGATTATGACAGCGCCGGCGGCGAAATGGTTGAAGTTATCGAGAATACTTCTCGATTAAGCGACGACGAGCGTTTGGCGATCGCCGCTTATCTCAAAGCCGTTCCTGTGCCTCAGAGTGAGCCCCAGTCAGAGTAACTGGTGTTACAGGCCGCGATGCGGATACCAAGGCTGTTGGCCCTGTTCGCAGGCCGAATGCGCAGAGGCTTTTTTTCTTTTCTGCCAAACACCTGTTTTAGGTCTTGAGCACGCGAACTCACCCATCGTTCAGGTTTTCTTTGACGTTGGATCGGCGGTCGCGGCCGAATGACACTTAAAGTCGTTCTTTGGCCCATCCCGATTTCCATCGCGGTACCGGCCCTTAAGCTGCTGGCTTGGTGGTCGATCAGGTTCAGTGGTACTGCTGTTAGACGCGATAGAAGCTTCAGGGAACGTAGTGGCTGCGCTGCTTGCGTAATTTGCCGTGCGGGTTGCCTCGCTGACCAACTGAATGCTCCGAATTCAGCGGACCTCGTCCATGCGCACACAAATGCAACGGACATCATCCGTGAAGAATTCCAGTGACTTCTATAACATGCTCTCTAAACTCTGGGCAGTTGCAAGTCATGGATTGGCACGGGAGCTTAGGCACAGGTGGGGGACAAAAAGGCATCGGGGACGACGGCAAGTCCCACGCCATCGTCTGCCCAAAGTGCGGATCTAAGCGCCGCTGACCAGCAAGCGCGGTTTGAAGCCACCGCACATGTTATGCGCGCGATCTCTGAGGCCAAAGACGACGTGCAGCCAGTTTGCGATCTGATTGTCGCGCTCGCCAAGAATCTCTGCGACGCTGTTTTTGCCGGCCTGGTCCTTGGGCGAAAAGGTGACACGCTTCAGCGGCTCGTGGCCAGCGTCAACCTGCACCCGGACATTCAACAACTCTGGCTTGACGGCAAATACACAATGGAGCCGGGCAATTCTCTGGTGACCGAAACCATCCTCAGCGGCGAGACCAAGCGCGTTGTTGATATGGGAGACACTGACTTCCACAAATCCGGTGATGAGCGCTTTAGGCTCATCGTCGACACGCACGGGTGCCGCAGCAATCTGTTTGTTCCCCTGATGCTGGATGGCGCTGCAATCGGGTGCCTGATGTTGGCGCGTGACGAGGTGCGACCCTATACCGACGATCAGGTCAAGCTGGTCGAAACCTTTGCCGCCCAAGCGGTTATCGCCATTGAGAATGTTCGCCAGTTTCGCGAATTGCAGACACGTCTGGCGCGCGAAGGCGCCACGCGGGAAGTCCTTGAGACAATCAGCCGTTCGCGGGACGATGAGGCTCCGGTGTTTCAGACAATCCTGGAAAACACCGCCCGGCTTTGCGAAACAGATGTCGCCACATTAAGCCTTTTGAACGAGGCGGGAACCCATCTCGAATATGCGGCCCATTTCGGGGATCAATTGGCGACCTATGACGTTGGCGTAGATCGCTGGTCACTGGACTCACACCTCCAGATCGCCGAATCCGTGCGAAAGGCGCGCGTCATTCACAATGTCGATTTGCGTAAAACTGAACCCTACATCAATGGCGATCCATGGCGCCGCCAGCTTGTAGACGAAGAAGGTGTCCGGTCGTTTCTGACGGTGCCACTCTTGTCGGCAGATGGCATGCCCGTGGGCGTTATCGGAATTTACCGACGCGAGGTTCGGGCCTTTACAGACGACGAGATTTCTCTGGTTGAGGGATTTGCCGCCCAAGCCGTGATCGCGTTGGACAACACGCGACAATTGAAAGAGCTGCACACGCAATTGGAGCGTCAGACGGCAACGCAGAAAATTCTAACAGTCATTAGCCAAAGCCGTGATGACGATGCACGCGTCTTTGATTCAGTGCTTCAGCAGGCCACCAAGGTGTGTGGCGCAGATCAGGCAGTACTTATTCTGATCAACGCTGCCGGGACCCACGGGCGGTTGGCCGCGAATTGGGGGCATCAGCAAACTGAGTTTGATGTTGGAGATGAGTGGCCATTGGACGACTCGATTCCCGTGTCTACCGCGATACGGACAGGTAAGGTTGGTCGCATTGATGATTTGACTGAAACTGACTTTTTCCGCTCGGGCCATCCTACGGCTGTCATGATGGTTGAGACCGAAGGCATTCGATCACGTGTTGTTGTTCCCCTTCTGCAACGAGATCGGGCCATAGGTGCCATTGCGGTCAGCCGCCGTGAGGTACGTCCGTTTGCTGACCCAGACGTGCAGTTGATTGAAGAATTCGCCAAGCACGCAGTCATTGCCATCGAAAATACGCGCCAGTTTCGTGAAGTTCAGGAACGGCTTGAGCGGGAAGAAGCATCGCGTGAAATCCTCGAAGTCATCAGCCGTAGCCGCGATGACGATAGCCCTGTCTTCAATAGCATACTCGAAAACGCCAGCCGTCTGTGTAACGCGCCGCTGGCCTTCCTGTGCGTCGCTGATCACGAACGTGGTCTTGCTACAATTCCGGCTAATATCGGTGCGCGAACGGATTTTAGTGAGGCCCTGAAGGGGTTCGTGGAACCCTTGACGCGTACCGAACTCGTTGCGATCCGCCCCATGATCGATGGCCAGGTCATCCGGCAAGATGATATCGCAGATGATCCACTTTATTATCGGGATCGCGACCCAAAACGGGTTCAGATGGTCGAGGTCGAAGGTGCCCGCTCGGTTCTTGCGGTGCCGTTGATGAAAGACGAAACGGGTCTTGGGGTGATCGTTCTCTATCGCCGTGAGGTTGCGCCCTTTTCGGATGACGATGTCGCATTGGTCCAAACCTTTGCAGCCCAAGCCGTGATCGCAATGGATAACGTACGTCAGTTCCGGGAGGTGCAGGACCGTACTGCAGAAGTCACGCAAGCTTTGGAGTATCAGACCTCAACATCCGAAGTGCTGCGCGTCATTTCGGCATCTCCCAATCAGCTGTCGCCTGTTCTGGACGCCATTCTCAAAGAAGCGTCACGTATCTGCGAATTGCAGGATGCCTATGTCGCGATGCTGAACCCGAACGATGGGCTCTTTCATGTGCACTCAACACTCACACAGGACACGGCCTTTGCAGAATACGTCAAGTCCCACCCGATTTCGCCAGAAGAGAACGGTGTAAGCGGACGTGCGATCCTGTCGAAGCGCACAAGCTACGTCGAAGATGTCGAGGCGGATTCGACTTACACTTGGTTGGAAGAAAGCGGTGTAGGTGAATATAAATCTTTGCTTGGGCTTCCTTTGGTCAAGAACGGCGAGGTGGTGGGTGTAATATCTCTTGGCTCGCCAGTGGTCTCGGGTTTTTCCGCCAAGCAGATCAAGTTGTTGGAAACGTTCGCTGATCAGGCCGTCATCGCGATTACCAACGCAAACCTTTTCCACGAGTTGGAGGAACGCACGGAAGAAGTCACGCAGGCGCTGGAGTATCAGACCGCCACGTCAGACGTGTTGTCTGTGATTTCTCGATCACCGAATGAGCTGGAGCCGGTGCTGAAGGAGATATTGAGGGTCGCCAGCCGGATTTGCGAGCCAAAATACGCGGCGATCTCGATTCTGAATCCACGGGATAAGCTTTACCACACTGATATCACGCTTGATTTTGACAGCGACTTCATGAGGTTCATCAGCTCCCACCCGGTTCCCGCAGGGCACGGGAGCGGGATTGGACAGGCCGCTGAATTGGGAAGAACAGTCTACTACGAAGATACGGAAGCAGACGATTACACCTGGAAAGAGGCTGCTCGCATCGGCAAATACCGCTCGCTTCTGGGTGTCCCGCTGGTCAAGGACCAGGTTGTGGTCGGGGTAATTGTGCTCTGCCACGACAAAGTCGCACCATTCAACTCAAAACAAATCTCTCTCTTGGAAACGTTCGCCTCGCAGGCGCTGATTGCCATCAACAACACCCGGCTCTTTGAAGAAGTGCGGGCGCGCACTGCCGAGGTCGAAGAGGCATTGAAGTATCAGACGGCGACGTCCGAAGTGCTCGACGTCATCTCTCGCTCGCCCAACGATCTGCCACCGGTTCTGGATGCTATCCTGCAGGTTTCCTCACGTATCTGTTCCCCGGAATATGCGTTCTTTGCGATGAAGGATGCTGACGATGGCCTTTACCGCGTGGCCATTTCCCACAACGTCAGTAATGCTTTTCTCGAATTCCTGTCGAACAACCCGATCGCGCCAGAGGAGGGTTCTTGCATCGGGCGCACGGCCCTGCATGGCAAGACAGTCTATATTAAAGACACCCGTGGAGATCCCTCTTACACATGGAAAAAGGCGGCGGAGATCGGTGACTATCTTACGACGCTCGGGGTTCCCTTGGTCAGCGATGGCGTAACCGTTGGTGTTATTGTCATGGCGCACAGGAAGGCGGCGGCGTTTAGCGACAAACAGGTCAGCTTGCTGGAAACTTTTGCGTCCCAGGCCGTGATCGCCATCAACAACACGCGACTGTTCAAGGAAGTGCAGGCGCGCACCGCCGAAGTCGAAGAGGCGCTGGAGCAGCAAAGGGCCAGCGCAGAGATACTCAGCGTTATCAGCCAGTCGGTCGAAGACACGCAGCCGGTGTTCGAGAAGATTCTCGAAAGCTGTAAAGTGCTTTTTGGCGGCGAAGAACTGGATGTGCTTCTTGTTGATGATGACGGTCTCTTGCAGGTCGAAGCGTATATTGGTGACTTCCGTGAAGAAGTCGAAAAGACCTTTCCGGCACCGTGGCAGATAACGCCTGTTGCGCATGCGTTGCGGACCGGAGAAGTCGCCAATTATTCCGATTGTGCCAACAATTCCGACACGCCTGCCGTGCTTCAAAAGATAGCACGCATTGCAGGATACCATTCGGTCGCGTTCGCCCCAATGATGTGGGAAAAGAAAGGCATCGGCGCGGTCGGTGTCGCCCGGCGGGACAATCCTTTTCAAGCCAAGGAATTGCGCGTTTTGAAGGGTTTTGCTGACCAAGCTGTCATAGCAATTCAGAATGCGCGGCTGTTTCATGACACGCAGACTGCGCTGTCGCGCCAGACCGCCAGCGCGGATGTGTTGAGGGTGATCTCCGAATCCCCCGCCGATACAAGGCCGGTTTTTGAAAAGATTGTTGGCCTCGCAACCATGCTGATCGATTGTGACCTATCGGTTGCCCTGCAAGCCAATAAGACAGAACTCTGGCAGGTCGCTGCCGCTACTCCAGATGGTGTCGAGAAGATCACGTGGACAAAGCGGCTCGCAATTGATCCTGAAGACAATTTACCGTCTCGGGCGATCAAAAGCGGCAAGACACTGAATATGCCTGAATGGAGCTATGATGACCTGCCTCCGCGTGACCAGGAAATCAATCGTAAGAAGGGGTTCAAGTCGTCTCTGACCGTGCCTTTGATGCGCGGGAAGGAGTGTTTTGGTGCTCTGGCGTTCATTCGAAAGACGCCCGCAGTTTTCAGCGATGATGACGTTGCCATTGCCGAGTCGTTTGCCGATCAGGCGATCATCGCGCTCGAAAACGTACGGCTGTTCAACGAAACGCAGGCATCATTGGCACGTCAAACCGCAAGTGCGGACATATTGCGTGTGATCAGCCAGTCGCCCGATGATATCAAACCTGTCTTTGAGGCTATTGCCGAAGCGGGTGTGCGGTTGGTCTCGTCCGATATGGTCGCAGCTATGACTGCGCAAGACAACACGTTCGAGGTTCTCGCGCGGGTTACCGGAGAAGGCGCGGAAACCCTGGAAGGAAACCAGAGCTTTTCCATCGATCCCGATCCAATGTCCAGCTTCCCAGCACAGGTTTTGCACGAGAAAAAGATGCTCCACCTGCCGGATTGGGACGCGCTTGACCTCCCGCCATTCGAGAAGGTCACATACGAGCGGCATGGAATCCGGGCGGCTCTGTTACTTCCCCTTATGAAGGGAGCGGCGTGTCTGGGTGTGCTGGTCTTTGCCCGGCAAACGGCCGGAGCTTTCACCAAAGACGAAATCGACCTTGCGTATTCATTCGCCGATCAGGCTGTGATTGCGATTGAGAACGTGCGCCTTTTCCGTGAGGCCGAAGAAGCCCGTGAGGTGGCCGAGTCTGCCAATGAAGCCAAAAGCGCTTTCCTTGCCACCATGTCCCACGAAATCCGCACACCGATGAACGCCGTCATTGGGATGAGCGGGCTTTTGATGGATACCGAGCTGGATGCGGAGCAAAGCGATTATGCCAACACGATCCGCGACAGCGGCGATGCGCTGTTGGCCATCATCAATGAAATCCTCGATTTCTCGAAAATCGAAGCTGGGCAGATGGATATCGAGAACCATCCGTTTGACCTGCGTGAATGCATCGAAAGCGCGCTTGATCTGATCAGCGGTAAAGCCGCTGAGAAGCAGCTTGATCTGGCTTATGAGTTTGACGACGCTCTACCCCTTGCAATCAGTGCTGACCTGACCCGGTTGCGACAAATCCTGCTGAACCTGCTATCCAACGCCGTGAAGTTCACTGAAAGCGGTGAAGTGGTGCTCTCTGTTGAACAAACCGCCAAGAACCGCGGATCGCTTGAGTTGACGTTTAAAGTCCGCGACACCGGCATTGGCCTGAGCGAAAAAGGGATGAGCCGTCTGTTCCAGTCCTTCAGCCAAGCAGACAGCTCAACAACCCGCAAATATGGCGGCACCGGCCTCGGATTGGCAATTTCCAAACGTCTTGCAGAACTCATGGGTGGCACCATGTGGGCAGAAAGTGACGGCGAAGGGCATGGTTCGACCTTTACGTTTACGATCCGGGCCAAACCCTCCAAACCGGTCAAAACGTCATCACGCGATCTGGTAGGCGTCCAGTCCGAGCTTGAAGGCAAACGCATTCTTATGGTGGATGACAACACCACCAACCGTAAAATCCTGTCCCTGCAGACCGAGAAATGGGGCACTCAAACCACCACCTGTGAAACCCCGTCCGAGGCGCTAACCGCGCTCGAGAGGGCTGAAAAGTTTGATTTGGCCATTCTCGACATGCACATGCCAGAAATGGATGGTGAGGAACTTGCCCAGAAAATTCACGCCAAGCATCCGGACTTGCCGCTGATCCTCTTCAGTTCTCTCGGTCTACGTGACATGGACCTTGAAGTCGGTCTTTTTGCGGCCAACCTCGCCAAACCGCTGCGTCAGTCGCATCTTTTTGACACGCTGGTCACGTTGTTTTCGACCGAAGATGCCCCCGTGAAACCGACCAAACCGGCGGGCAAACCCCAGACCGACCCAGAGATGGCCAAACGGCACCCTCTGCGTATTCTGCTGGCTGAGGATAATTTGGTGAACCAGAAGCTTGCGCTTCGCTTGCTTGAACAGATGGGTTACCGCGCGGATCTGGCCAGCAACGGCGCTGAGGCGGTTGAAAGCGTGAACCGGCAAACATACGACGTCGTACTGATGGACGTGCAGATGCCTGAAATGGACGGGCTCGAAGCCTCACGCCGCATTAACAATGATTTCCCCGGAGAAGACCGACCGCGTATAGTCGCCATGACTGCCAACGCCATGCAAGGCGACCGCGAGATGTGTTTGGATGCCGGGATGGACGACTACATCGCCAAACCGATCCGCCTGCCTATTCTTATCGAAGCCCTTTTGAATGTTCCCAGGAAAAGCAAGTGATCCATGACAAACGGACCAATTGATCTTGATATCTTCGCTGAGCTCAAGGACGCGACTGGCGACGAATTTGCCACCGAACTTGTAAACACCTTTCTTGACGAGGTCCCCGGCATGATTGCCGAATTGAAAGCGGCTGCCGACGCATCCGATGCCGATGGATATCGCCGCGCAGCTCATTCCATCAAATCGAACGCAAACACTTTTGGTGCGACTGCGCTGGCGGAGTTGGCAAGGAAAATCGAACTCGGGGGCATACCCGCAACTGGCGATCTTACGGATGCCAAAGCACTGGAGGCCTCTTTCGCTAAAGCTGCTGCGGCCTTGCGGACCCTGAACAATGACTGATGCACCCGGCCATCTCCTCATTGTTGATGACAACAAGGTCAATCGGCTGCTCCTGTCTCGCAATGTTGAACTGTTGGGGCACAAAGCTTCTGTCGCGGAGAACGGCCGCGTCGCGATGGAGATGCTGTCGAGTCAGTCATTTGACCTGCTTTTACTTGATATCGAAATGCCCGAAATGGACGGGTTTCAGGTTCTGGAGGCAATTAACGCGGACCCCGACCTGCGCGAATTGCCGGTGCTTGTGACTTCTTCGGTCGAAGGGCTCGACAACATTGTGCGCTGCATCGAGTTAGGCGCAGAAGACTACTTGCCCAAGCCAGTGAACAAGACACTTCTCAGCGCCCGCGTCTCCAGCGGCCTTGAAAAGAAGCGACTGCGGGACGAACAAAGACGCCTGCTTGAACGCTTCGCAACAACCGAGGTTGCGCAAGACCTGCAAGAGTCCGGTTTTGCCATCGGCGGCAAACGTGCAAACGCATCAGTCCTCTTTTGTGATATTCGCGGTTTCACGACCCTGTCGGAAAACCTTGCACCTGAGGCAACAATTGATCTGCTCAACACCTTTTACACGCTGATGTTCGAGGCGGTGACCAGCAATGGCGGCATTGTCAGCCTGATGCTGGGTGACGGATTGATGGCTCTCTTCGGTGTTCCGCAACCGCTAAACAATACTGCGCAAAGTGCGGTTGCCGCAGGACATGAAATGCATAGCATGATCGAGATGCTGAATCACGACCGGCTCGCTGATGGCGAAGAGAGCCTCAGGATCGGCATCGGTATCGCTACAGGCGAAGTCGTCGCGGGCTATGCCGGCACTGACAACCGGGCGACCTATACCTGTATCGGATCCACGGTAAATCTCGCGGCCCGATTGGAAGCTGAAACCCAGAACACTGGAAGCCGGATTTTGGTTGATCAAGAGACCCTGGATCTGCTGGACGGGGCTGATGTACAGAAGACATTTGGCAGGACCCAGATCAAGGGATTCTCTGATCCGTTCGACATTCACGCGTTGTGATCTTCCCGCAGGAATACTGGTTCTCGGATATCATTTCTTGCAAACGTGCATTCGACTAAAGACGCCTGCCGTTGCAGCCATTCGATCTCGTTTCGAGAGATCAGGTCGTGATTTTTCGCCCGGCCATTTGCCAAATAGCGGTTGAAGAATGTTGCGGTGTTCTGGTCGATCGGCGGCAAGATGCTGTCGACCAAAGAGGCGAGAACTGTCGTAAAGATCGAATGGGTGTGCATCACGCAATGCGCATGTGGACAGCGTCGTTGGATCGCGCCATGAAGGCCCCAGGCTGTCGGATCAGGCACGCCGGGCCGGTTCAGCGTGTCGGGGTCGCCGGCGTCCAGCAACAAAAGGTCTGACGCGCGGATACGGCTGAAATGTACCTGATTGGGGTTCATCAGGAACTGCGTGCCATTGTCATTTACCGCCAGGCTGAAATGGTTGGCCACCGCTTCGTGCAGACCCAGGCGTACTGTCCATTGAAAGGCCGCGGCCATGTCGATACGCAGATCTCAATGGTCGATGTTGTTGGTGTCGGAAATAGATTTTGCGGTGGCCATGTTTTCGTCCATCCGGGATGGGTGTGCCTGACACCACGCGGTCAGGCACTGTTTGTGTCAGCTTGACGTATGCACCTGCCCCTTGGCGTGCATTTCACGCTTGCGGTTCCGGGTGCGTTTCGTGGCGTTTTCGGACCCGTCATGATAGGTGCCGAACCACTTGTCCCAGGGCATTTCCGCGTTGCCATAGTTGCATTCGTAATAGCGGTGATGCAGCTGGTGGAAAAAGGCACCCAGCAGCAACGCCTGACGGTCACGCGCCCAAATCGCCTCATACCCTGAATGTGACGAGGCTGCGCCGAGCATCAGCCAATAGCCCAGAAACAGCATGTGAACCGGGTGGCTGGGCAGGATCAGAACGATCAGGATCGCACTGAGGAAACCAAACGATTCAACCGGGTGCATCGACATACCGGACCATGGGCCAGTGTTCACGTTGCGATGATGAACGGCGTGCACATGGCGGTAGATGAACGGCTGGTGCAGGAACAGGTGCACCACGTAGAAATGTAAGCTTTGCCAGATGGCAAGGATCGGGAACAGCAGGACGAACCAGATCGGATGCGCGGCAAAGCTGAGCGTGCCGATATAGTTGTTGGCGTACATCCAGCGCAAAAAGCACTCAAAGCCAGACAGGAAGGTCGCGCCGAAGACCATGGAGTAAAACATGTTGTCCCAGGTCTGATAGCCGAATTTGTACAAGGCGTTCTTGCGCTTCATATATGGGCGCGGGTCGTACTTTAGCAGCTTGCCCTGCCCGTCAATTCCGTAGAACCAGAAATGCAGGCCACCCGCGACGATCAGCAACAACACCCAGTTGCGCACAAAGACATGCGCCATCCAGCCAAAAGCAAATCCGGTCTGATCCGGGCCAACCGGCTGCAGCCAGAAGCCCACCAGAAACGCCAGTACCAGAAAGATCGAGCGATCCGAAAATTGCAGCCAGTTCTGCCAGGTCCATTTTGTCAGCGCACTTAAGTTTGGCGGCCAGTTCCAATAAGGTGCGAATTTCACCGGCAGTTCGGGGTGCCAATGCCATTCCCGGCTCATCGGGCCGGGTTCAGTTTTGGGTTGCGTTTCCGCGTTTGGGTTGGTGTCGGCTGTGGTCATGTCCTGTCCTTTCCTGAAAACGTAGTGGTTTCAGGAAAGGCGCGGGGGCGGCTCATAGGGGTTTTTGCGTGATGCCTTGCAATTCATCGGCACTACTCGTGGAACGGGCGGCGCTTATCCAGCGCCTCGCGCAGCTTGTCATGCTCGCCGGGTTTCATGGCAATACTGGTGGCTGCATCGGGATAACTGCCATTCAGCACGGCCGTGCGATAGGCATTTAAGCCTTTCATACGTTCGGCCTCCAACTGAGCGCGGACACTGGCCATGTCAGCGAATGCCTTAGCATGACGTGGCGGGTGTTCGGTGTCTCCACAGGCATCATCCTGAAACAGGAAGATGACATCCGCAGCCCCGCCCGATCCGATGGAATGAGTGATCAACCCGGTGCGTGGGCTGATCTCGGCAATCGCCTGGTCCGCGACGCATTCCAGTTCGACGGCATAGGCACCGGCATCCTCCAGGCGACGCAGATCGTCGGCCAGTTGCATCGCCTCATCCGCTGTGCGGCCATAGGCGCGTAGCCCGCCAATCTGTGTGGACAGGCGCGGCACCAGACCCAGATGGCCCTGCACGGCCAGCCCTTCATCGGCCAGCAATTGAACCGCCTTGAAACTGCGCAGGGTGTAAACCGCATCCGCCCCCGCAGCAGCGGCGCGAATACCGGCGCGCAGGATGTCCTGATGGGTCTCATAGTCGCTGGCCATCAGGGCGGCGGTAGTAAAGGTGTCGGGCGCGCCGGCGCGCACCTCGGCCAGATCATGATCGACAATCGACAGATGGTCGATCCCGGCGGCTTCGGCAGCGGCTGCCTCGATCCGGTTCGCGGCGGTGGTCTGGACAAACTTGCGCTTGCCCTTGCCCGCTTTGATATCCGCAACCGTCAGGTTGCGCGTCGCGGGAAACCCGCCAAAGGTATAGATCCGTTTCATGACAGCCACCGTCCTGACTTATTCAGCCGCCTTGAGCTGCGTGCCCTGCGGGATCACCTCGTAACCCGGCTCTTCCGGCTCATCGTCCAACATTTCCGGCGGGAAACCGGGCGCGCGAATATCCAGGCCGGTCGCCTCTTCCAGACGTTTGATGATGTTGGGCGAATAGCAACGTTCGCCAAAGCGTTCGATACCGTCCTCGAAGATCTGCACCAGCATCGGTGAGATTTCCAGCGGCACATTGTGGCGATCAGCCACCTGCTGAAACAGGCCTGCGTCCTTTTTCACCAGATCCATAGTGAACGAGATATCGCGCGACCCGTTCAGGATCACCTGGCTTTCGGTTTCGTGCACAAAAGACGTGCCCGAAGAGATTTTCATCGCCTCATATGTGGTATTCAGGTCCATTCCTGCCGCCTTGGCGGTCACCAGCGCCTCGCAGCAGGTGACGAGGTTGGCGGTCGCCAGATAATTGGTCACGACTTTCAGAACCGACGCAGAGCCCAACTCGCCCGTATGCAGGATGCGGCGCCCCATTGTGGTCAGGAAGGGCAGAATACGTTCGAACGTGGCGCGATCACATCCGGCAAAGATCGAAATGTTGCCTGTATCCGCGCGATGGCACCCCCCTGAGACTGGGCAATCGACGGCCGCCCCACCGCGTTCCATCACCATGGCACCCAGGCGTTTGACCTCAGCTTCATCCGTGGTGGACATCTCCATCCAGATCTTGCCCTCTTTCACTTCAGGCAACATTTCCTGCATGACCGTATCCGAGGCTGCAGGCGATGGCAGACAGGTGATAACCGCATCACAATCGCGCATCAGTTGCGCGGGGTTTTCACCGCGCTTTGCGCCGCGCGACACGAAGTCATCAACAAATTCCTCATTGAGATCATGCACTGTCAGGTCGATGCCGTTGCGCAGCAACGAGCCCGACAGCTTGCCACCCACATTTCCAAGACCAATGAATCCAACTTTCACGTGCGCGTTCCTTTCTTCAGTACGATCCGCCAATTTGCGCCACTGACATTCCGGAATGTTAAATACCAGTTGAAGCCTTGTTCAAAACGAATAAAACGGGCGAAGATAGGCAAAAATATTTGGTGCTAAAAGTGTCAAAATCGCCCAACCTGATATGGCTTCGATCCTTTGAATGCGCAGCACGGCACATGAGCTTTACCACCGCCGCCGTTGAACTTGGTATAACTCAGACCGCGCTGAGCCTGCATGTCCGCTCGTTGGAGGCCCAGTTGGGCTGCCCTTTGTTTTTTCGCGCAGCGCGCAATCTCAGCCTGACGGAGGTCGGGCAGGCGTATGCCTTCTCTGTTCGGCGGGCTTTGGGTGACATCGACCTGTCAACGGCAAGCCTGTTTGGGACCAGTCAGTCGCAAGAGCTGATCGTGCGGGTGCCGATATCCACGGCAACCTTGTTTCTTGCTCACAGGTTGCCTGAATTCTCTCGTCGTTATCCGGAATTCCCCATCAGACTTGTTTCGAACATCTGGGCAGAATCCGCCGGGCGCGAAAACGTCGATGTAGAGTTGCGATTGGGGAAGGGGGGGTGGAGTGATGCGCCGTTCCGGAAGATTTCGGATGAGCGTATTGTCCCCATCGCGGCCATCGCTCAGGGGGCAGATAAAATCCCGGCCAGCGAGCTACTGAATATGCCCCAGATTCAAATATTGGGGTTTCAGGACATGTGGCCCGAGTATCTCTCGGCGTTTGATGAACAGTACACAACCGCATCCCCATCCGTGGCTGTGGATACGACGATTGCAGCAGTCGATATTGCAGCCGCTGGGGGTGGCTGCGCACTGGTTCTTGAGAGATTTGCCAAGATGGCCATCGCAACAGGAAGAACCATCGCAATTGTCGGAGATGCCGCTCCGATAGAGCAGAGCCACTATCTTGTCGGGGGGCAGAAATCCCAATCCAACGACGCTGCCAAGAAGATGTTCGAGGTCTGGATTGAACAGATATTTGCGTGATTGCCCTTCTACCTTTGAAAGAATACCGACAGTTAACTGAGTGCCTTGCTTTTCCGCGTGGTCCGCCACGCGAGAATTTTTTACTCGATCTTGTTGCGCACGGTATGAATGACCGATCTCGAGTCTGCATTGCCGCAATAGGCGTTGAAGCAATCCGGCGGATTTCGTGCTGTGAGCGCACACAGCAAAAATTCGACACTTCAGCAACAGAACCTACAAATCACCTCTTTCGGAAAATACGCACCCTTGAATGAGATCGTCACTGTCAGCTCCTGTGAAATTCGAGCATGCGCTACCAAAACTAAGCTCGACCTGACAGGTGGGAACGAAGTTGGCGACAGAACTTGCATACTTCGATCAACCCTCGATGTCCGACACACGCGCAATTGCAGAAGCGGATGTGATCTTTATCAACAGCCTTGGTTTTTGAGACCGGATACGTTGCAATATTTTGAGAAACGATACGGAGGTTCTGGCCACCCGGTTGAAGGGTCATCTATGTGTCTATTCGAAGCGCGTCGCGCTGAAGGGTGACAGATCAGTGTTGTTTCGCGCGCCCGTGATGACATTCGCCACGAACTGGCCGGTTTTCGGTGCCACCATCAACCCGTAGTGGCTGTCGCCGAAGGCGGCTATGAGGCCGGGTAGCCCCTTGATTTCGCCGATGCAGGCCAAACTGTCGGGCAGGCTTGGCCGTTGACCTGACCAAGTGGACGTTTGTTTGTCGTTGAAATCAGGCAACAGCGCGCGGGTCAGTTTGACCAGGCCGTCCAGCCGCTTGTGATTGATAGAGGTGTCCAACCCGGAAAATTCTGCGGTTCCGGCCACGCGCAGACCTTTGGACATCGAAGAGGCGACGAACTTCATGTCCATAAGGGAGGGCTGGAACTGCCGGCCCGAAGGGTTGCCAAGGAATTTGCAAGTGTCGACGGTGATGCCGAATTCGGCCAGGAAACTGATAAACAGGGCGGTCGCGGCCTCGGGATAGGCCCGTCAAGTAATCCGGTCATGCAAAGTCTCAACACTGGCCGTCAACGAATTGGTTGTGGCTGGACCCATAGACTGCCTTCCCGTCAGAGCTTTGCGTCCCTGTCTGAAACCATTCGGACGGATAATGTCGATACCGCAACTAATGGGTTACGCATCGAAATTGGTCTTTTTCCAAACCGCATGACGCATTTAACTGCTGGCAGCCAACGTGACCCGCCCATCGACCCCGGCTGAGACAGATCAAGTCGGTGATCCGGATCTTTGGGGAATCTTGTCGGTGCACCGAATGGAAGAGACTGTTCGTTACTCAAGTGGCAGAGGGTTCGTCCTGAGAAACACTGCAGGACATGGCCAAAACGATTAATGATCAACGCAATTCTGGCTGGAAGGTGCGTAAAGCAAGGTCAGGCGATCCGGGCGCTGCGGCCAATGCTGTCAATTCTCAATGTGATGCACACCTGGTCGGGTGTTGTTGCCGTCAGTCGCTGTTTTTTATCTGTGTTTGCCCAGCCCCGGCCTAACGTTCTTATCATGGGCGGGTTCAACGCGCGCGTAATGCCCCGAGGTACTGCGCTGGCCAAACGGCTGGTGGACGAGTTCGCGGTGGTTACATCACGAATACCAGATCCCCCCAAATCATGGCTGAGTTTACGTGAGAACACGCATTTCGAACTTCAACCCTGTTTCAGGAGTCAACGGACGACATGAACTGAGCAATTAGCGTGCCGTACGACACGTGCAGCCGTCGAGCCCAGAAAGTAATCTTGCAGGCCAGGGCGATGACTTGCGATCACGATGCAATCGAAATTATGTGCGTCGGCATAGTCGAGAATACCGCGCCCCGCATGCCCCTCGACAACGTCGATACGCGCGTCGTTTACGTCTCCGATCAAGGGTTTAAGCTTTTCCGTAATCGCGGCCTTGGCGATTTCAAAATGGTTCTCGGGCAGCAGATCGCTGGTGTATTGGGGCAGGTGCTCAACCACATGCAACAGCGTCAGAGTGCCGGATGGTTGTGCGAGAGCACGCCCAACGCGGATGGATTGGGCCACATCTCGATCAGCATCGAGCGACACCGGAATAAGAATGTTCTGGTACATCTTTCAAACTCCTTGAGAGAAAAAATCAACGGGCTGAAGCCACGGACGACGCGGCTTCAGCCCGTTGAATGGAAACCCGCGGATCGAGGAGAGCCGCCGCGAGTTTGGGGAGCGAAACTTCACGCTACTGCAAACATATCTTTGTATTGGTCACGCAGAATGTTCTTTTGAACTTTGCCCATTGTGTTACGGGGCAGTTCTTCCAGCAGGATCAGCTTGCGGGGGTGCTTGAACCGCGCCAGGCTGCCGTGCACGGCACCCATCATGGCATCCAGATCGGGGATCTGGCCCGGTTCGGCAACGATCACACCCAGAACGGTTTCACCAAAGTCGGGATGCGGCACACCAACAACTGCACTTTCCAAGACACCAGGCTGATCATCCAGCACCAGTTCGATTTCTTTCGGATAGATGTTGTAGCCGCCCGAGATGATCAGGTCCTTGTTGCGACCGACGATATGAACATATCCTTCATCATCGATACTACCCAGGTCACCCGTGATGAAGAACCCGTTCTCGCGCAGCTCGGCTGCGGTCTTCTCAGGCATCTGCCAATAGCCTTTGAATACGTTAGGACCGCGCACCTCGATTTCGCCGATTTCCCCTTGGGGCAGGGCATTGCCATCAGAATCACAGATCTTCAGCTCGACGCCGGGAAGCGGGAACCCGACAGTTCCGGCGCGGCGCTCGCCTTCATACGGGTTTGAGGTGTTCATGTTGGTTTCGGTCATGCCATAACGCTCGAGGATGCGGTGGCCGGTGCGGTCTTCGAACTGCACATGGGTTTCCGCCAGCAGTGGGGCCGAGCCCGAAACAAACAGCCGCATATCCGCAGCCAGTTCTCTGGTGAACCGGTCATCATCCAGCAAGCGTGTGTAGAATGTTGGTACGCCCATCATGGTCGTGGCGTTGGGCATCCGGCCTATGATTTCATCCAGATCGAATTTGGGCATGAATACAATGCTGCCGCCCGCCGCCAAAGTGACGTTGGTCGCCACAAACAGTCCGTGAGTGTGAAAGATCGGCAGCGCATGCAGCAGCACGTCGTCGGATGTGAAACGCCATTCGTTGACCAGCGTTTGCGCATTCGACAACAGGTTATTCTGTGTCAGCATCGCACCCTTCGAGCGACCCGTTGTGCCCGAGGTATAGAGGAAGGCGGCCAGATCATCACCATCGCGATCGACGGTTTCAAAGCTGGCAGACATGGTCGCAGCCTGATCCATCAATGTGCCGCTGCCATCAGCGTTCAGGGTTTCCACCTTAGCGCCTAGCTGTGCGCCAACCGGTGTGAGCTTTTCTTTGCTCTTGCTGTCACAAACGATCAGAGACGCACCGCTGTTTTCGATGAAATAGGTCAGCTCATCTACCGTATAGGCGGTGTTGAGTGGCAGGAACACCAGACCAGCTTGCGCACATGCAGCATACAGCGCCAGCGCCTCGGGCGACTTTTCGATCTGCGCGGCGACACGATCACCGGGTTTCAGGCCCAGTTGGGTGGCGACATGCGCAATCTGCGCGGCGGTGCTCAGGAAACCCTGATGCGTGATGGTTGTCCCGTCTAGCAGGTGAAAAAAAGGTGTATCTTTACCGGCATGAACGCCGAACAAGCCATCATAGAGAGGGTTAGCCATGAGGTTTACCTTTCTTGTGTCGTGGTGAGAGAGGCGGACGCAGCGAGGGATTTTGCCTCGGCTGATGCGATCACCTCGCGAGTATTGGCGAATTGCTCGTGGTTTTGGGAAACGCGGGACAGGTCATACAGATAGTTGACCATGGTGCCGCCGGACTGCGCCCGCCCCTTTTCCGAGATATCGGCATCGGCATGAACCGCGTGGACCAGCGCGCCATTGCCCAGATGAAACCGGGCTACCGGGTCGAACGGCATATTGCCCCTGCTTTTGGCGCGCAGCAGATAATGCGCCGCCAGCGCCTTCATCTGATCAGATTGTTCGACATCCCATTTGAAACCCTCTTCTGAGAGCCATTTGGTCAGACCCGGAATGGGCGAAAGGGTGACGAAGGTTTTCAGCCCCGACAATTCGGCTGCCAGATCCGAAGCTACCTGTTTTATAAGCGAATTTCCGAACGAGATGCTGGCAAGGCCCGCCTGACAGTTGGAAATGGAATAAAACACCGCTGTGTCGGCCTGATCCTCTGGCATCGGGTCACGGTCTTCGGCGAGCAGGGCCTGAACCGATCCCGGAATGCCGCTGTTCAGTGCGACTTCGACGAAGATAAGCGGTTCGTCGGGCATTGAGGGGTGGAAGAAGGCGAAACACCGCCGGTCTACGGGTTCCAACCTGCGGCGCAGGTCGTCCCAGCTGTCTATGGCATGCACTGCCTCGTAGGCGATGATCTTTTCCAGAATATGCGCTGGGCTTTCCCAGTTGATTGGGCGCAGGACCAGAAATCCTCGGTTGAACCAGCTGGCAAACAGGTGCCGGAAATCCAGATCCAGCGCTTGCAACTCGGGTTCTTTACCGCCCAGCCGAAGCAGATCGGCGCGCATCTGCACCAGCGCGCCAGTGGCCCCGGGTACGCGGTTCAGCCGCCGGATCATTTCCTGCCGGGCTGGTTCTACCGCAGCCGCAAAGCTGCGATAGGTCGCTTTCGAGGGGGCACGCTCGTATGCGTCCAGCGATGACCGCACCGCATCGGGGTCGATATTCATAGCCGTGGCGAGATAGCGGAAGAACTCCAGCTTTTCGTCATCCGCCAGTGCGTCGAACCGGGTCAGTATTTCCTCGGCCAGAGCCAGCCCCGAGGTTTCCCCGGCGGACCCAACCAGCGCGTCGGCCAGTTCAGTCAGCGGGCGGCCATCCAGGGCCGCGCCCGCCGCGCCGCGGCGGTAGCGCCGCTCGAACACGGTGGACAGAAGATCCGCCAGCAGGGTCATATCGCCGCTCCCATCACCATATCAGGCAGCCATGTGGCCAGACCGGGGAACAGGCACAGCAAGACAATCGCAATCACCATGCAAGCCACAAAGGGGAGAGAGCCTGTCAGGATTGTTTTCAACGAAATGTCGGGCGCGATGCCGTTGATCACATAGAGGTTCAGGCCGACAGGGGGTGAGATCAGGCCAATCTCCATATTGATGGTCAGCACAACCGCGAACCAGATCGGGTCGAAGCCAGCGGTAGTGATGATCGGCAGCAGGATCGGTGCTGCCATCAGGATCACCGCAACGGGGGGCAGAAAGAAGCCGGCGATCAGCAGGAACACGTTGACCGCACCCATCAGAATCCAGCGGTTCACATCCAGCGTACCGATCCATTCGGCAATCGATTGCGTGATGAACAGCGAGCTGAGCATGTACGAGAACACACCGGCGGCGGCGATGATAAACAGGATCATCACGCTTTCTTTGGTGCTGTCGCGCAGCACAACCCAGATGTCCTTTGGGTTCCACAACTTGTAGATGATCATCGCGATCAGCAGGCAGAGCAGGGCGCCCACGGCTGCGGTTTCCGACGGCGTAGCGATACCGCCATACATGGCATAGAGCACGCCCAGAATGATGCCGAGGAAGGGCAACACGCGTGGCAGGATCTCGAACCGCTCGGCCCATGTATAGCTCCCGGAACCCAGTCGGGTCGCGTCACCCGATTTCCATGTGGAATACAGCGACCAGGCCATGAACAGACTGACCAGCATCAGGCCCGGGATTACACCGGCCAGGAACAGGCGACCAATCGATGTCTCGGTGGCGATACCGTAGACGATCATGGTGACCGACGGCGGGATCAGGATGCCCAGCGTACCGCCTGCAGCGATCGAACCGGCAGCAACACCGTCGGGATAGCCGCGCTTGCGCATCTCGGGGATGCCCATCTTGCCGATGGCGGCACAGGTTGCGGGCGACGAACCGGACATGGCGGCGAACAGGGCGCAGGCACCAAGGTTCGAGACAACCAGACCGCCCGGAACACGGGTCAGCCAGCGTTCAAGTGCTTCATACAAGTCCGCTCCGGCCCGCGTTGAGGCGATGGAGGATCCCATGATGATAAACATCGGGATCGAGAGCAGGGCGAAGTTGTCGAGCTTACCGAACAGGATTTCCGGCATCAGTTCCAACGACCGGGGGCCGTCGAAGATGATCAGGAACCCGGCCGAGACGATCAGCAGGCCGATAGCGACCGATACGCCTGAGAACAGAACGAGAATGGTGGCAATGGCGACTACAGCGCCGAGCAGAAGAGGGTCCATCGACTTTACTCCAGTCCGAAGGGTTTATCGATGCCAAGCAGGACGGCGACGAGGTCAGCAATCAGTTGCAACAGCAGCAGTCCAAAGCCGACGGGGATGGACAGGTAGGGAATCCACAGGCGAACACCCCAGACAGTGTCGGATTTCCAGCCACGCTCCCACGCGAAGTGCCAGTATTCATAGCCGTAGAACAGCATGACCGAGATGATGGCGATGGACAGGACCGAGGTCAGGATCGCCATAAAGAACCGTGCGCGCGGGGCCAGCGAGATTGGGATCAGGTCGACATTCACATGCCCGCGCAGACGCTGCACATAAGGCAGACCAACCAGTGTGGCGGCGATGACCAGATAGATAACCGCTTCGGTCTGCCAGATGGTCGAGCCGTTAAGGACAAAGCGCACGATGATCATCTGACAGGTGATGGCGACGGCTGCGACGATCATGCCTGCCGAACACCAACCCGCCAGAGTTGACAGTGCTGCGACAAAGCGAAGGAAGGGATTGTTCCCGGTGTGGGAAGCAACGGCAGAGCTGTGGCCAGCCATTTGCGCCTCCTGTTATTGAGATGCAATTAAGTCTGAAGATCAGAGAAGTTCAGATGAGATAAAGCAGGTTCCGGGCGACGGCAACGCCGCCCGGAAGTGGGGGTCACTCGACCGCCAGCGCCTTGTTCAGCAGGTCCTGACCATCAGGAACCTCTTCTACAAAGGCTTTGTAGGATGTCTCTTGCGCCAGTGTGCGCCATGCTTCGAAATCTTCCGGGCTCATTTCCGCGATTTCGACGCCGGCTTCTTCAAAGACCTTGGCCGAGTTGGCATCCTGTTTCTTGGCTTCTTCCAGATAGAAGGCTTCTGCTTTTTCCGAGGCAGCCAGCAGGGCGGCCTGCTGTTCTTCGTTCAGGCCATCAAAGGTGGACTTGTTCATCAGCAACGGCTGGTACATGAACCACAACGCCACTTCGCCCGCAGGAGTGTAGCAGGCAACCTGCTCGTAGATGCGGTAGCTGACGAAGGAAGACGACGACGTGTTGGCGGCTTGCAGAACGCCGGTCTGCATGGCGTTGTAGATTTCCGACGATGCCATCGACGCGATTGATGCGTCAGCACCAGCCAGCATCTGTTCGAACGACTTGCCCGCCGCGCGGGTTTGCAGGCCCGCTATGTCTTTGGGATTGGTAATGCATTTGTCCTTACCGGCAAAACCACCGGCCAGATAACCGTGGACCAGAACCATCACATCGTCCTCGGCCATCTTTTCTTCCAGCGCTTCCATGAAAGGAGAGGCGGCCAAACGAGCCGCATGGTCATGGTTCTTCACCAGACCCGGCATCAGAGTCAGGTTATAAGCAGGCTGCTGTCCACCGGCATAGCTAAGCGGCAGAACGGTCATGTCCAGCTGGCCACGGCTGAGCGGCTTGTACTGCTCGCGCGGTTTGAACAGTGATTTCGAACCGAAAATCTTGATCTCCAGGTCGACATCTGCTGCGGCAACCTCATCCGCAACGATCTGGGCGACCTGATGTCGGATGTCTTTGTTCGACCACTGATGCGACAGGCGCAGTTCTTCCGCAGAACCCAACGTGCCCACGGATGCAAGCGCCAAAGCAGCGACGGCTGTTTTGAACATGGCTTTCATTTTTTTCCTCCCTTTTTCAACCCGGGCTTGCCGGGGATAACCAGAAGCATACGGGCAGTATGTTTTTTAAGTCAACTTTTTTGTATACAAGATTTGAAATCTTGAGTTCTCACCCATTCGTGAGTAAAACATAATCCTATGGACCAAAGACTTGCCGATACCATCGCTCAGGACCTTGAAGAGTTGATCTTCAACGGCACCTTTTCGGATGGAGAACGTCTGGATGAAGTCAAACTGTCAGAGCAATTCGGAGTATCCAGAACACCACTTCGAGAAGCATTTCAGAGGCTTGCCTTGTCGGGGTTGGTTGACCTGATCCCGCGTCGCGGTGCCTTTGTCAGACAGCCTGGTCCCGTAGAACTGATGGAGATGTTCGAAGTCATGGCCGAGCTCGAAGCCGCTTGCGGTCGGCTTGCCGCGTTGCGTATTTCTGATGAAGCAATGAAAGACCTAACTGACGCCAATGCGAGATGTCAGGAGGCCGTCGATGCAGTTGATCCGGACACATATTACCTCGAAAACGAACGTTTCCACAAAATCATATACAACCAATCCGGCAACTCGTTTCTAGAGCAAGAAGCGTCAAAGTTGCACAGACGGCTCAAACCCTTCCGCCGACAACAGCTTAGGTTTCGGGGCCGTATGGATCAGTCAATGTCCGAGCATGAGAACATCGTGCGCGCGCTGGACAGTGGCAACCCTGAGGAAACGGCAAATGCGCTGCGCGATCACGTGGCAGTTCAGGGTGAAAAGTTTCATAACCTTATGGCAACGCTCAAGTGACATAGCTGAAAAGTCCATTAGTTTCTTCACACGGTTTTTGATACCTCACTGTCGAAGTGCGACCGGGCCGCGAGGGGTCGTCGCTGGGTATTGTACTGCGGTGGGTGCGCTTGGGGCGCTCTTCGTCTCAGGCCATAGCGTTTGAGAGTGACCCCTTGATTACTCGGGCAGTGCGCCAAACCATGCCGCAGACCAGTCAGGGGCAGGGGGCTATCGCGAGCGCGACATTCTGGTGATCACTGAGGATGGCAACGAGAACATTACCGGTTATCCTTACGGGGCAGAGTTCAACGTTGTCGCTTAGTAAACGCGGTTGAACCCAAACTCAGCCGTGATCTCCTTGTGATCACGGCAAGAGACACCCGAGTGAAGATAGAAAAACGCGGCGGGGAGGATAACATCCTACGGCTTTCTCGCCGCTATGAATGAGGTCAATGGCAGACCCTCAAATGTTTGCCGATGCGGGGCCATTTCCTCGCTAAGATCTGGCCCAAAGCTTTGCAACAAATTCGGTCGTATGTTGTGGACCTGAAGCGGGCGGGTGCAATCGGATGGCTCCTTCAGAATCCAACCGGATCATCCTGCGTCACCCTTCATAAGAAGAGTATTTTCAGCCGAGCACAAACGATGACGGGGCTCAGTCAGCCTCGCGAGCTACCCGGTTTTTTCGCGGTGACGTATTCCGGCGGCCAGGATGCAATGGACAGTTAAATGAGCCACAATACTCCTCCCTTGCCGATGAAGCGTGTCTGATGCAGAATTATTGCGGAAAAGGGCTTCTGGTTCACCACCAGATCAGCCCGATGCCATGCTTTGGGAGGAGTGTGTCATGACGTCCAAGCCCGAAAGGTCAACACAACCAGACAACACGACGCCTCAGCAGGCGATGCCCAAGGTCAATAAGCTGACTGCGGGGGATATCACCGCATCGCTGAAAGCCGGTTTTTCGGACTTTCTGGCACGCCCCATCATGAGCAGCTTTTTCGGGCTGTTCTATGCGGTCTTTGGATTTCTGTTGGTTTGGGCGCTGGTGTGGCTGGGAAAGATTTGGATGATTATCCCTGCCATAGTGGGCTTTCCGCTGGTTGCGCCATTTGCCGCCGCCGGGCTTTATGAGATGAGTCGCCGGTTACAGTCCGGAGAGAGTTTCGGTTGGTCTGAAATCCTGACCGTCATGGCCGATCAGCGAAAGCGCGAAATGGGCTGGATGGCTTTTGTCACCCTGTTCATTTTCTGGGTTTGGGTTTACCAAATTCGACTTTGGCTGGCGATCATCCTGCAGAACGCGTCCTTTTCGAATTTTGAGGGGTTTCTCAACACTGTTTTCTTTACACCTCAGGGCTGGACCTTTCTTGCTGTTGGTACCTGCGTCGGTGCATTTTTGTCGGCTGCGCTGTTCTCGGTGACTGTTATTGCCATGCCCATGCTGCTTGATCGGGAAACCAATTTCGTTTCTGCCATGCTCACCTCTGTTCGTGTCGTCACAGAAAACCCGGTGGTCATGCTCAGTTGGGCGGCGATCATCTCCTTCACCATGTTGGTGTCGCTGATACCGGCATTTCTGGGCCTGATCTTCACGCTGCCGATCCTTGGTCACACCACATGGCATCTCTATCAACGCGCTGTTTCACCCGCACAGACGTGATACGCCCAGATCTAGCTCTTGAGTGAGCGAGCACTTCTGACACAGCCGTCGGATCACCTGATCTGGTAATAGAAGGACAGTTTTCGGCTGACACCGCCTGGAGGGCGGGGGAAGGGGGCAGCGGTCCGGACCTGTTCTTTGGCGGCGCGTTCTAAATCTGGCGAGCCGGAACTTTCAACGACATCTACCCATGCCAAACTGCCGTCGGGGCTGATCTCAAAGAACACGCGCGCGTATCCGCGAGCCGCGACATAGACGAGTGGCGCGCGGTTCAAGTGAACCAGAACCTGGCCAGCATAGTTCGTTGAATCCGAGTTGCCCGGCCCGCGCCCCCCGGAACGGGTGCTGCCCCTGTTTTGCCGGAAGACGTCCACACCTTCTCTTCGATAAGCGGTGAGGGGCGACTCGATCGTCTGCTCTGGAAAGCGCAGGTTGTCAAAATTGTTGAACCGGTCAAGTGCTCTGGGAAGTGCCGCTTGTGGATCGCGGTTCGGCGGGCGGGGCCGCAGCGACGAGACCACGGCCTGCTCGGACTCGCTGGTCTCTGTTTCAGGTGCGGGCAGCACCGCATCTTCTTCTGAAGATTCCGGTGCCGCATCTGGTGTGACGAGTTCTTGAGTTTGAATGTCTTCCGGGGCGACCGGAGACAGCTCGGGCAGAAGTGCGGCAAGCTGTTCCTCGGACACCGGTTCTTCGACAGATGAAGGTTCGACCGGATCGACCTCTTCGCTCGGCGGAGCCTCTGGCGTTTCGGTGACGGGATCGGACGCCGCGGTTTGACCTTCGGCATCTTCACCCGTGTCGTCCACGCTCTGGTCCACAGGTTCAGTGACTGCCTCGTCGGGTGCCCTCGCCTGAATGATCGTCGAAGAGCCGGTGTCCGGCGCATATGTCTGTTGCGGGTCGGGTGACGCAACACGGGCGTCGCTTGTGGGGATCTCGGCCTCTTGTGGCTCGATCGGTGGTTCTTCAGGAGGGAGCGGGGCCTCAGCCGGTTCCGGCTGAACTGGTTCAATCGCGGTATCAGCAAACTCTTCGAAGCTGTTGCTCAACTCGACTGAGTCCGTGCGGCTTTCACTTGGACGCGGGTTTGACAAGCTTGGTACCGTCATACTTAGGCTGAGGAAATGAGCCAGAACTGAAATCGAAATCGCAAGGAATGCGACGAAAAAAGACCGCCTGATCATTCGAGCGCCTGCTCGGTCACCAGAAATACCGAAGCCGCCCCTAACCGTCGCAGACTGCTGGTGATCTCCATCAATCGCGGCGCGGACGCGTTCCTGTCCGGAATGATCCGAACAGGCCCAGTGTCATGATTTGCCATGAAGGTTTCGGCATCTATCGGCCTGCCACGAAAGCTCAATGCCCCGTCCTGATGCAGGACAAGTGCATCCGGTAGTTCGCGGCCTTCAAGATCAGCGGTGTTCACCAAATCCAAGTCGGGGTCCAGTGGTGGCGCTATTGTGCCCGCGATCAGGAAAAAGACCAGTATCAGGAAAACGACATTGATCAGTGGAATGGTCGAGTCGCGGTTTCGGCTGGTTCGGATGTGACGGATCATAGTCTTACTCCAACACCCGCACTGTCAAACCTTCGCGCCCGCGCAATCGAACAAGAAGGTCCACAAGGCGTTGTGCAGACGTGTCAGGATCAAGGTTGACCAGAACCTGACCAGTTAAGGCCTGATCCGCCATGTCCTCAAGCGATATGGGTTGACCGTTCAGAACCACGCGCGTGGCTCCGAGTTGGACGAAAAAGCGTTCGGTTGGCTCGGCCTCGCTTTCTCTGCCTGTGGTCACGCTGCTGAGTTCAATCTCGCTGAACCGCGAAAAGGTCGAGGACAACATGAAAAACAGCAACAGCAGAAAGATCACGTCGATCAGGGGCGTCATCGACATGCGCCGCCGGACAAATGGCGCGGTGTTACGCATGTTCCGGTACAACGGAAACCGCTGTGGCCCCTGTTGCGCTGTTAATCGAGGGACCCGGGACCAGAACCGTGCGCAAAGCTTTGTCCGCAAAGACACGCTCGCGCGCTGTGCGGCTTTCCAGCCAGGACAAAACCATCGAAGTCGGCATCGCAACAGCCAACCCTACGGCGGTGGTTATCAGGGCGACCCAGATCCCGCCCGCCAGAACCGACGGATCTACCGATGACCCCGCAGTTTGCAGACTTTGGAAGGCGCTGATCATGCCCAGAACCGTGCCGAAAAGACCCAACAGAGGTGCAAGTTGCGCCACGGTGTCCAGCAGGCGGAAACCGCGTTCCAGCCCGGCAAGAACCAGACCGGCCTCGGCATCCAACCGGTCGTCGGCCCCGGGCAGGTCGGATGCATCCATCGCGGCGCGGACAATGGGGGCAAGGTAGCTGCTGCTGTCAGCCAGCCGTTCACGCGCTGCAGCCCGGTCGCCTGCGTCCCAGGCCGCAAGTGCCTGGGATAGAACCTTGTGCCGCCCGACACCGCAGGCGGCAAACTGCCAGAGTTTGTAAAGAGTGACAGCCAGTGTCAGAACGGACATCGCGATCAAGATCGCGACAACCGGCCCACCAAGTGTAAAAATTTCACGAAGTGCGTTCAACGGGTTCATCCCAAAAGCTCCATGTCTACCCGGCTGCTGAGCGTCAGGGCCTTTTCGCATATCTCGCTTTCAGAACCGGCCACCACGCATGAGTTCGTGCCATTGATCAACGCTTGCCCGACTGTGTCACACGCTCTGTTAGGCAGGTCGAATTGGCGGACACGAGGTCTGCTTGCCGGTAATTCACGGAAATCGAATAGAGAAAGGCTTATTACACCACCCTCAGCATCAAAAACGACAGTTTCAAAAACTGCGCCATCTATCGAATGCTCGGTTTCATTTTTGACCAAGAACGTCAACCTGCACGATCCCGAGACATCCTGTATTGCGTTCAACTCAACGATTAGATTGCCTGGCGGTTCGGTGTCAGATTGCGCGAACGCCATGGAGGGCAGACTGCCGCAAAACAATGCCGCGACAATAGGGCGACGAAAAAACATGTGCTTACTCCGTTTTGCTGCGTTCAGTGTATCAGGCAGCGACCATCAACTGACTCTTTTGTTTGTTGTCTTAGTTGTGCGCCAAGTAAAGGGTAACGAAGGTTCGAGGAGTAAAAGGATCGTCAGCGCCAGTTGATATGTGTTTCCACAGGATAAGAGATACGGAGCCAAGACGGAATTTCAACTGTTCTGGGGAACATCAAACCCGCCCTTCACTAAACTGGGGGTCAAGTCGCAAATAGGTGCACGACAGCAGGCAGAAATGCTTACCCGATCAAAAGGATGTACGGCACCACCAACCGACAACTAGAACGCGATCTGCACATAAAACTTGCTAAGAGCGCTAAAAATAATGAATATTTGTATATATTTTTAGTGAGTCAATAAAGCTGCAAACAAGCTTATTGTGAGGCAAGTCTCGAGCACAGTGCGATCCGCACGCATCAGGACCCAAAGGGGGAAGGGGCTCGATTTTGTCGTGGTTAAAGATTGTTTTGATTCTTTTCGTCGTCGTGATCATACCGTCGCAGACGATTGCTAACATTGGGAAAGTCATCAGCGCGGAACAAGGTGCACAGCTTATTCGAGGGGGAAAAGCACAGCCCGCATATTCAGGGATGGAGGTCGCGTCAGGGGATACTATTTCGACGGACCGGACGGGTTTGATCCAAATCGTCTTTGTGGATGAAACCAAGATCGCAATTGGACCCAATGCTCGTATGGTGTTGGATGTGACCCTGTTGCGTGGCAATCGCAAAGCCAAGAGCTTTGCTGTTCAGGCGCTGGGCGGCAGCTTTCGGTTCATTTCCGGCAAAAGCCGAAAGCGGGCCTATTCGATCAGGACACCATCCGCAACGATGGCGGTGCGCGGCACAACGTTCGACATGTGGATTGTGTCAGACCAACAAAGTGCCATGCTTGTCTTGCAGGGTACGGTTCGAATGTGCGGTCTCAAAGGCTCGTGTAGGTCTTCAGGACGCCAGTGCAGTATGTACGCAACAAGCGGGCGTGGAACTGTCGGACGCCCTGCTGATCAGGCGCAATACGAACAAGCGCTGAAAAGTGGATTTCCTTTTATCCAATCGCAAGAGAGTTTGTTGCCCCCATTGCAGGTAAGAGTGGAAGGTTGCGCCGGCGAAGCCGCACCTGTGCGACGGGTCAAACCCAACAGATCAGAACCCCGCGCAGCCGCTCCTCAGCGGCAAGTGTCAACCGAAACCGTGAATGTGAGCCCTTCGTCAAGCCCGTCACCTTCAGGTAGTCCGTCGCCTACAGAGCAAGCTGAACCGGAAAGAGAAGAACCAGAACAAGAGGAGCCGGAAAGAGAAGAACCAGAGTATGATGAGCCTGAGCACGACGAACCAGAGCATGACGAGCCGGATCGAGAAGGATCTGAAGAGGGGCTCTCGATAAACGTATTTGATTAACAAGGGCTTGTTCCTCTTTTCCGGAGGATAGATTGAGCGAAAAGACACGAAAAACCAAGAATGGACGATGGGCTTTTCGCCTTGTGGGGTTGGTCCTGATCCTCGTGGGCTGTTTTATCCGGGTATTGGATCCTTACCCCGTACGAATGACGCGTCTTGTCTATTTCGACGTTCTTCAAAGATTATCCCCTCGCGAGTTCAATCCCGACCTTCCCATACGCGTCGTGGATATAGATGAAGATGCACTTGCCAATTGGGGGCAATGGCCGTGGCCGCGCACCCTCGTGGCTCAGCTGGTTCAAAACCTGGGCGAATACGGTGCCGCAGCCATCGCATTCGATATGCTGTTTGCCGAGCCAGACAGGTATTCACCATCGCGCCTTCTGAATGATCCGTCCCTGGCGGGAATTCTGACCGTGGAACATCATGCCAAGAGATTGGACAATGATATATTGCTTGGGATGGAAATCGCCTATTGGCCAGTGGTTTTGGGCGCGGCCGCACGGTTGTCTGAAGAAGGCAAGAATGTCACCTCCAAAGCTGGTATCGTCGAATTTGGTGAAAATCCGACCGCGGGCCTGATCTCGGTTCCTCATTGGACGCCAATTGCACCGCCTTTGGATCGCACCGCCGCGGGTATAGGTGGGGTCAATGTCTCTCCTATCGGCGGGACCGGAATTGTGCGTCGCGTGCCGGTTCTTTGGAACGGGCCGGATGGGCCAATGCCAGGATTGGCCGTTGAATCTCTGAGGGTCGCACTAGGAGAAACCAATATCTTTGCCGAAGGCTCAATGGATGAAGAGGGCATCATGCTGGCTGTTGAGGTCGGCGGATACCAGGTGCCAACGACCGAGAATGGCGAGCTTTGGCTGAAATACAGGCGAGACACGCCCGATCTCTACATTTCGGCCGGTGAGGTCATGACCGGTTCTGCCGACCCGGTATTGCGTGCCGAAATCGAAGGGCGCATCATACTTGTTGGAACCTCTGCCGCCGGTTTGTTCGATATTCATCAAACGGCGCTGGGTGAAAGCGTTCCCGGCGTTTCCATTCACGCACAGATGATCGAACAAGTCCTGACCCAGGAAATGCTCAGTCGGTCTGACGTGACTTCGGCGCAGGAATTGCTTGCCTTTGCGCTTCTTGGGCTTGTCGTGATCGCGGTCATGTCCAGCTTTGGCGCCGTAGCATCCTTTATTGCCGGAGGTGTTGCCGCAGCAGCTGTTCTTGCCATCAGCTGGCTGGTTTTTCAAAATCAGTCGGTGCTGTTTGATGCAACGTTTCCCCTGATCGGCGGAATCGCAAATTTTGGTCTGTTGGCTGGATACTTGTTCATATCGACCGAGCGAGAAAAGCGTGAGATCCGAAAAGTCTTTTCGCACTACGTTGCACCGGAAATCTTGGATGAAATGGAGCATACGGGCCACCAACTAAAACTGGGAGGCGAGATTCAGGAAATCACCGTGATGTTCTCGGATATCCGTGGGTTTACGGCTTTGTCCGAGTCTGCGTCGGCAACAGAGCTTGTTTCGCTTTTGAATGCGCTGTTTTCCAAGATTGGGGATCAGATTCTGTATGAGCGGGGGACAATCGACAAGTTTATCGGCGACGCGGTCATGGCTTTCTGGAACGCACCTTTGCCCGTTGCGGATCACCCATGCCGTGCGGCGCTTGCTGCGCTCAGGATGAGAAGTGCCCTTGCGGAGTTCAACGCATCCGACATTATGCAAGACCGACAACCCATCGCACTGGCAACCGGAATTGCCACAGGGCAGGCTTGTGTCGGGAACATCGGGTCACAAAAACGGTTCAACTACACGGTTATTGGTGATGTGGTGAATGTTTCGGCGCGGATCGAGCAATGCTGTCGCACCGTGGACTATGACATTGTTGTCTCAAGCGCAGTCCATCAAGCAGGTCAGTCTGATCTGGCCTTATTGGAGGCTGGCCACGTCGACCTGAAAGGCAAAGCTTTTCCCGAGCCCGTCTTCATTCTGGTAGGAGACCGCTCAGTGCGGGAAACTGATGCTTTCCAGAATCTCCTTGCTTTGCATGGCGAGTTGTCTTCGGCGTTGGCGGCGCGAGAGGCTCAGGCTAGTATTGAGCATATATGTCAACGTTGCGAAGAAATAGCCGAAGACATCGAGCCGGGGTTATGCCAGTTTTATCGCGCAATACCGGGTCGCGCGGCTGATTTCAGGTCAGACATGCCGACTGGGCATTATGTGTTCAGTAGATACAATCGTAGAGTGGGAGCTGAATAGCCTCTGGATCCAACGGCTTTGCGTTATTGGTCAGCGTTGGATCTTTGCGCCACGCCTCCCAAGGGTGTCGGTTGACAGCTGACCCAAGATTGGCAGCAGAGCGACCAAGGTCCATATATGGGCGCGCGGCTGTCATTGTCGTCGGGATTGAAATCCTGGGTTTATGACTTTCAGGTCAGTTTCAGGTTCAAGATAAACGCGCTGCAGGCGTCTATCAGACCGTCGAAGCGGGAACTCTCCTTTACGTACAGGTAAACCTGTCGTCTGTCGCGTAGATCGGATAAATCCCTGAATGTGACGTTCTCGGGGATTATGCGAGCGACGGTCTGAGGAAGAAGTGTGATCCATTTGCCGGTTCCCACCATCGTTATGAGTGATTGTGTATTGTGGATGGTGACATCGACGTCGTCGAGCGCATTTACAAACTCTGGCGTCTCAATGAGGTCACACAGAGTATTTCGCACGAACGAGGTGGTTACTACATCTTCTACGGTTGGGGGCTCGGGCTTAGTCATCAGGGGATGATCAGCCGCGCACACCAGTCCGAACTGATCTTCAAACAAAGGATGCGCCTTCACACCTTTCACAGGATGAAAGCCGGACGCAATTCCAATATCGGCTTTGCCATCTGCAAGCGCATCCAGCACTTGACGCGTATCGGCGTCCCTGAGCTCGATCTTTGCACCGGGAAAACGACGCGTCATGTGTTCAAGCACAGTTGGGAAAACCAAAGCGGCGACAGAAGGGACGGATGCTATTCGGATCAACCCATTGGCCGCATGGGCGGCGGTTTCGATGGATTGCACTGTCTGGTCGAACTGGCGAACCTGTTTGAGGGACATCTCAAACACCTGCTCGCCCAAGACTGACAATTGGTTCTTTCTTTCCCCAACAAACAACTTTTTCCCCAAATGATCTTCAAATTGCTTCAGGGTCATCGAGACGGCGGATTGGGTTCGCCCTAATCGATCCGCCGCTTCGGACAAGTTTCCCGTTTGCGCGACGGTGCAAAAACAACGCAGCATTTCGATTTTAAGTGTCACGTTTCAGAAATCCTGAAGTTTAGTTAATTTAATTGAATTTGACTGATATCGCGTAAGAAGTCCATTCTGGCCTCAACTTCTTTTATCTTGGGGCAAACCGTGACCAACCTGAACCTGATTGCTGGCGAATGGCTTGCCGGCGAAAGCGAGATTGAAAACCGTAATCCTTCGGACCTGAGCGACCTGGTTGGCCATTTCGCGCAAGCCAGCGCGGATCAGCTGGAGGCGACACTGGATCAGGCGCGCATCGCGCAAGCCGAATGGGCAGCCTATGGGCTCGAACGCAAGCAGGCCGTGTTGATGAACATTGGCAATGAGCTGATGACCCGCGCCGAAGAGTTGGGCAATTTGCTCAGCCGGGAAGAGGGCAAGCCGCTTGCAGAAGGGAAGGGCGAGGTCTATCGCGCTGGGCAGTTCTTCACCTACTATGCCGCTGAATGCCTGCGCCAGGTTGGAGAGAACGCGGATTCCGTGCGTCCTGACATCGAGATTGACGTGCGCCGCGAGGCGGTTGGGGTTGTCGCCGTCATCAGCCCGTGGAACTTCCCGACCGCAACAGCCTCGTGGAAGATTGCCCCGGCGCTGTGTTACGGCAATGCGGTGGTTTGGAAACCGGCCAACATCACGCCTGCCTCTGCCGTGGCCCTGGCCGAGATCATCAACCGTCAAGACATTCCCAAGGGCTTGTTCAGCCTTGTCATGGGTTCGGGTCGGTCCATTGGACAACGGCTGGTGGAAAGCCCCAAGGTCAACGCTATTTCGTTCACGGGATCGGTGCCAGTGGGTAAGGGCATTGCAGCGGCGGCCATCCAGAACCTGACCAAGGTGCAGATGGAGATGGGATCGAAAAACGCGCTTGCCGTGATGGACGACGCCGATCTTGACCTTGCAGTTTCGTTGGCGTTGGGCGGTGCGTTTGGAGGAACCGGTCAGAAATGTACTGCCTCGTCGCGGCTGGTGGTTCATGCCGCTGTGCATGACGCATTTGTCGAGAAACTGGTGGCTGGTTCACAGGCGATGAAAGTCGGTCACGCGCTGGAAGAGGGGACACAGATGGGGCCCGTCGTCAGTGCACAGCAACTGGCCGAGAACCTGGCCTATGTCGATCTGGGCAAATCCGAAGGGGCGGAACTGGCCTGTGGCGGGCAGCGTTTGGAAATGCCGCGTGATGGATACTACATGAGCCCAGGCGTGTTCCTGAACACGACCAACGACATGCGTATCAACCGGGAAGAGATGTTCGCGCCGCTGACCTCGGTGATCAAGGTCGACAGCTATGATGAAGCGCTCGCAACCGTGAATGACACCAATTTCGGTTTGACCTCGGGCATCGTCACGCAAAGCCTGGCCCGCGCCACGCATTTCCGGCGCAACGCGCGCACCGGGGTCGTGACGGTGAACCTGCCGACGGCGGGCACCGACTATCACGTGCCCTTTGGCGGACGCGGCGACAGTTCTTACGGCCCACGTGAACAGGGCAAGGCCGCGGCCGAGTTCTATACAACGGTCAAGACCGCCTATATCAGCGCAGGAAAGCCAATGTGATGCGGATCGACGGACTGCAATACGCCAATTGGTCCGAAAAGATCTTTCGGCAATTGCGCGAAGGGGGTGTGGACGCGATCCATGTCACCATCGCCTATCATGAGAATTTCCGCGAAACTGTTCTGAACTTTGAAAAGTGGAACCGCTGGTTCGAACAATACCCGAATCTGATCATGAAAGGACTGTGGGCCAGCGATGTCGACACCGCTCGGGCAACTGGGCGCACGGCGGTGTTCTTTGGGTTTCAGAACCCATCGCCCATCGAAGATGACATTGGGTTGGTCGAAATCGTCCATACGCTGGGCGCGCGGTTCATGCAGCTGACCTATAACAATCAATCGCTGTTGGCGACGGGATGTTACGAAGCCGAAGACACCGGGATCACCCGCATGGGGCGTCAGGTGATCAAAGAGATGAACCGGGTCGGGCTTGTTGTTGACATGAGCCATTCAGCCGACCGTTCCACCATCGAGGCGGCCGAGCTGTCCGATCGTCCGATTGCGATTACCCACGCAAACCCGTTTGATTGGGCCCCCGCCCTGCGCAACAAGCGCGACACGGTAATCCGAGCGGTGACTGAAAACGGTGGGATGCTGGGATTTTCGGTCTATCCTCATCACTTGAAAGACAAGTCGGGCTGCACCCTTGAAAGCTTCTGCGAAATGATTGCGCGGACAGCTGAGCGATACGGAGCGAAACATCTCGGGATCGGCACGGATCTGTGTCAGGATCAGCCCGACAGCGTCGTCGAATGGATGCGGGTTGGCCGTTGGTCGAAGCAGATCGACTATGGCGAGGGGTCGGCAAGTAACCCCGGATTCCCCCCGATGCCGTCCTGGTTTCGGGACAATCGGGATTTTGGAAACCTTGAAGAGGGTTTGCGTGCGACCGGTCTGAACGATGAAGAAGTGGCCGGTATCATGGGCGGAAACTGGTATAGGTTCTTTGCTGAGAACTTCGGTGCTCAGGGGTAGTCGGATGGACACTCAAGCGCAGACACAGATTGAAAGGCGAGACCCGGCCACCATTATGCGGCTGTCGCGGCTGGGGTCGTTGCATCAGTGTCGGCTGAGTTTCATGCGGCAGTTGACCCGCCGAATGGCCAGTGAAAACTGGTCATTCACGCGGCCAGTATTCGACATTGACGCCAATGGCGTCGGTCGGGCGGTCTATACCGCTCAAGGGCCGGACCGCGCGTACTCTCTGGTTGCCTTCGCACATGACCTACCACCGGAACAACGCTCGGACCGCGTGATTGCCGAGGCGTGGGATGCCACTTTTGCCTTGTTCGACGGCATTCCGACCGAGGCTGATATCGAACGCCTTTCTCAAAACGTACCTCTGCAAGAGGCCGGACGGGTGAGCGAGAGCGAGTTGTCCTTGTCCCGCGCCAATCGCTCGGTTCGCCTTTGGGATCATGTTGTGGAGTCTCTGGCCGCAGGGCATCAGCCGGATGTGGAACAGATCTATCAGGTCGGGTACCTGATGCGTACGACTGCTGTCTATGGCTCGGGCAAATTTGGCGCGGCAGATCGGGAGAAAGTTGCAGACCGGTCCGAGACTCAGGCCCCATTTCAGGTTGAGATGCTTTCGGTCTTCCTGACCCGGACGTTTGTGCGTGATCTGGTGCAGCATATGGCAAGTGTCAAAGGCTGCGGCCAGGCTGCGACTTTGGACCCCGAGATTGCCCGCTGGCTTGGAATTGGTAACTCTACCGGACTTGGCATGGCGCCCTTCATCGTCAACCACCCGGTTCTGTTCAACAACTGGATCATGGTGCGGGAAGAGGCGATAGCACGGGTTCGGTCTGTGGAAGTGGCCAGTACGACTGAGATCTCTCAGTTCCGGGATGTCTTTGAACGCAGCCAGTTGTCGATGTCGTGGTGGCGGTCCGAGCATCCTATCCAGATTGGTAAACTTGAAGAACTAAACGCGGACCTGCATTTGATTGCCGAGTACTTGCGCCACAACGACCTGAGGGGAAGCAGCCCTTGGAATCGGGTGATGAGCTGGTCAGAAACCAAGCTTAGCGAAGAAGGTCAGGAGTTTCTGGCGTCGTTGATCCTGGAGCCTTATGGCGATCTTGTGGATGGGCTGACCTCTTGCATGGCAGACAGCTGCACGCAGGCGTTTGTGATCGATGGGACCATGCTCATCGGGAAGGTCTGCGACCTGATCCGGGAAACATACGCCTGGGCTTTAGACCTGGATTGGGAAGCCCGCGAGAACTGCGCCCGGGCCTGGTACGTGTCGGAGGAAAAGCTGGAACCCCGCATGGGCGAACGGTTTGATGAACCCATTTCAGACTATGAACAACCTCTGGCCCCGGCGCGGGATGCAGCGGCTGTCTATGACGCGCTGCAGGGTTGGGAAGACACGAAACCCGTGGCCGAATTCCTGCTGCACCACCCGGAACATCGCCATACGATCCGGCGTATTCAAATGACCACCTCCGCGCCTTACGGCGAGATCCGGGACAACACAATTGGGTCTAAGGTGCTGCCCATCGACATGCTGCGGGCAAAGCTTTCTTTCTTTGGCGCGACCCATTTTGACCCCCGCTCGGATCGGTGGGTTCGTATCTGCATGTATTCCGGTGCGCCGTATCCGGAAGAGCTTACTTCTGAAAACGCGGATCTCTGGGTCTACCCGCAGGAACCAACATGAATTTTTCACTTAACGAGATGGAAGCGACCGCCAAACGCGCGACACGTGGCGCGGGCTATTCCTGGGGGCAGGCCGAGGAGGCGTCGAAGGCTGCCCGCTGGCTGTGCGCGCAGGGAATGGACGGGGCCGGGGTTTTGGCAGGGCTGTTGGAGCAGGGGCTGGCCTCAGGCCCGGCGGCGCATCGTCCTGGGCAGATTGATCGTCTCTGGCTGAGTGAAGGAGCGTTGTGTCCATTATCCGCGGGGCCTTTGTTGTCTGATGCCGCCCACCTGTTGAAAACGGGCCCGGTAGAAATGCGGAATGTCGCGGCGCCCGCTTTGTTGCTGCCGTTTGCGTGCCATGCAGCACGCCTTTTGAAAGAGGTGCTGACGATCGAGATCGACGGCGTGCAAATGATGACGGACGGGGAACGGCTTGTGGCCCCGGACAGTTTGCCCGGCACGGTCCACAAAGTTGTGGTTACACATGGGGGGGCGCTTACTACCCCTCGTAAACAAAATGCGCGCGCTTGTCCTGACCCACAGGATTGGGGCGTACTGAACCGCTTTGCCCACCGCACCTATGCCCCCGCAACCGAAGAATCCCGCCTGCTGGGTGCAGGGTCCGGGCTTTCTGACAATGATTGAAGAGATGCCAAAGTGACCGATACACAAACCCTGACCCTTGCTGAGATCGAAGACCTGTCTTTCCGCGCGCTGGTTGCCGCAGGGACATCCGAAGAAAATGCCCGCCCGCTGGCGCAGGCCACGGCGGCAACCGAAGCCGATGGCGTTGCAAGTCACGGGCTGGCCTATATCCCGATTTATTGCGAGCATGTGCAATGCGGCAAGGTCGATGGGAAGGCGGTTCCGGTTCTGTCGCGCCCCAAACCCGGCGTGGTGGCGGTTGACGCCGCAACAGGCTTTGCCCATTCCGCTATCGACACAGGGTTCGAGGCCCTGATCCCGGCGGCTCGAGAACAGGGTGTTGCGGTACTGGCCATCAAAAACAGCTATAACTGTGGCGTTTTGGGCTACCACACCTATCGGCTGGCCCAGGCTGGGCTGGTGGGTCTGGGATTTACCAATGCCCCTGCTTCGATTGCACCTTCCGGGGGATCGAAACCCGTGGTTGGCACCAACCCCTTTTCCATCGCAGCACCCGGAGTCGATGGCGAACCCACCCTTTTGATCGACCAAAGCGCCAGCACCATTGCCAAAAGCGAGGTCATGAAACATGCCCGCGAAGGCAAGCCGATCCCTGTCGGGTGGGCGCTGGATGCAGAGGGTAATCCCACAACCGACCCGGAAATTGGTTTGAAAGGGTCGATGGCACCGTCAGGCGGGTACAAGGGCGTTGGCGTTGCTTTGACCGTCGAACTTTTGGCCGCAGCGCTGACCGGTGCCACATTGGGCATCAACGCGTCACCATTTTCCGGAACGGTGGGTGGTCCACCGAAAACAGGCCAATTATTCATAGCGATTGATCCTGATGCGACGGCCTCTGGTGGATTTGAAAACGGCGTTTCAGCTCTGGTAGAGGCGATCCGTTCACAAGATGGCGCTCATCTACCCGGAGATGGTCGCGGGGCCAAACGGTTGGCCGCCCGCACAACGGGCGTCGCGGTCAGCAAGGCAACACTGGCCAAGATCGAAAACTTTTTGTAGGGCGCGACCGAAACGGGTTTGGCGGGCCCACAGGCGCAGAAATTCTCTGAGGCAAAAGGCGAAAAGCACGTCGGATTCACCGGTGTGCCAAATGGATTCCTGCGATAGTGCAGCGCACCGAACCACCGGCCATTTCGATTGTCGGAATGGGAAGCGGTACGAGTTCCGCGCTTTTTTCGATGATTGTTTTCTGATCTTCCGTCAACGCATCAAAAGCTGTTTGCGACAGAGCAAGAATTCGACCGTTTCTGCCCTGAAGTTCAATCGCGTTACCAGCGAAGGCTTCGATCTGGTCATGGCTGAGTTCGATCACGTCACGGCCGGGTTGCCCGAGACGCTCGACGATTTCTTTGCGGCGGTTTTCGTCAGTGATCATGCTTGCACCGATCAGTGCATAGTCCGTACCGATGCACATAAGAACGTTTGTGTGATACACTGCCACACCCTGTGCATCTGTTGCGGCGAACGCCATCGGCTCATAGTTGAAGTGAGTGCAGAAACGCTCCAACAAGATCGGGCTTGTTCGATCAGATTCAACTGCATAGGCAACACGGTCGGCATGATCGATGACCATGGCGCCGGTACCTTCAAGGAACAGATTGTCCTGCTCAAGCCCCGAGTAATCGATGATATCCTGCACTCGGTACTTTTGCTTGAGCAATTCGATCACGTCGGTTCGACGCTCCAGACGTCGGTTCGGCGCCATCATCGGATAGATCGCGACATGCCCACCAGCATGGGTCGAAAACCAGTTGTTGGGGAAAACGCAGTCTGGGGTGCGGTTGTCGTCTCCCTCGAATACATGAACAAGTACACCGTGCTGGCGCAGGATTTCCGCCGACTGTGTTGCCTCGTCATATGCCTGCTTTGCGATATTGTTGCTTGCAGGCAGGCTTGCCTGGAACACGTTGTCGCCGGTTTCCGTATTCACCGAAAAATTGTGCGGACGGATCATGACCACAGAAGAAGGGGCTTGAATGCTGGGCTTTTCCATTTGGTGAACTTTCAAACAGCCCGTTACTTGGCGCGCAGCAACATGCCGAACAGATCGCGGGGATCGTCCGGGTCAGCCAACATGTCTAGGTCTTGATAGAATTCCGTATCTTTGACGCGGTCACGGATGAAACGTAGGGCCGAGAAATCCTCGATCGCAAAGCCGACACCGTCGAACAGAGTGATCTGACGATCGCTGGTCCGGCCTTGCTTGGCGCCGGTGATGACTGCCCACATTTCTGTCACACCAAAATCTTCTGGCATCTGTTGAATCTCACCCTCAACACGTGTTTGCGGCGGATATTCCACGAAAACGTCTGAGCGCAGCAATATGTCCCTGTGCAACTCGGTTTTGCCGGGGCAGTCGCCGCCGATGGCGTTGATGTGCACACCAGCGCCGACCATGTTGTCGGTCAGAATTGTTGCGTTTTGCTTGTCAGCCGTACAGGTGGTGATGACCTGAGCGCCCTCGATAGCGTCTTCTGGTGTTTCACAAGCCTTAATGTTGAAGCCGCGCCCTTCAAGGTTGCGGACCAGTTTCTCGGTCGCCTTGCTGTCGACGTCATAGAGGCGCAGAGTGTCAATACCGCAGAGCACTTTCATCGCGGTGGCCTGGAATTCGGACTGGGCGCCGTTCCCGATCATCGCCATGCTGCGCGCGCCCTTGGGGGCCAAATGCTTGGCAACCATAGCAGATGTTGCAGCGGTACGGAGCGCCGTCAGAATCGTCATCTCGGTCAGCAGAACCGGATAACCGGTATAGACATCCGCAAGCAGACCGAAAGCGGTGACGGTTTGCAGACCTTCTTTGGTGTTTTTCGGATGGCCATTGACGTACTTGAAGCCATACGCTTCGCCATCCGAAGTCGGCATCAATTCGATCACACCAACTTCCGAATGGCTTGCCACGCGCGGGGTTTTGTCAAATTTTTCCCAACGACGGAAATCGTCCTCAATGTAAGACGCAATTCCTTCCAGCATGGCCTCAAGTCCGATGCTGTGCACAAGGCGCATCATGTTTTCGACACTAACGAAAGGAACATATGCGAGTTCGGATGGGGACGGTTTGGTCATGGGTGCACTTTCGAATCTTGGTTTTCTTCATTATCTTCTGTAAGAAATTTTGAATAAATGAGCTAATTGCTTAAAATTAGCCCCCTCGACTAAGCGAAATGCTAAGCAATTTTGTGCAGAAAGCTAAACATGACAAAGCAAAGCCATAGCAAGCACATCTACGATGACCTCGACCGCAAACTAATCTCTTTGCTTCGTCGCGACGGTCGAGCACCTGTATCAAAGCTTGCGGACGTGCTTGGTGTGACACGGGCCACGGTTCAAAGCAGGATGGACCGATTACTGGAAACGGGCGCGCTTCTGGGGTTCACGGCCCGCGTTCGCGAAGATTATGAAGAAGACTATATCCGTGCGATCATGATGATCGAAGTCATCGGAAAATCCACCAGTCAGGTCATTCGGGCGCTGCGTGGAATGCCCGAACTCTTCACGTTGCACACGACAAACGGCAATTGGGATCTGGTTGCGGAAGTCAGGGTTGCCAGGTTGCACGATTTTGATCGGGTTTTGCGCGAAGTTCGCATGATCGACGGAGTGTCGAACAGTGAAACAAGCCTGCTTCTTTCGAGTGTTTGACTGTCCGTTGTCAGCCATTTCTAGCGCTGGGAAGAAGAGCAAAGGCTGCTCATCTGATCCAGCTTAGCGGTTAGTTTCCTTGCAAAACCGCAAACCGTAACGCTTTCCATAATTGGCCATGAATAGTTGCACGTGACGTTGGTCCTTGTATCCGCGATGCTTGATTTGTGATCGTGTGCTTGGCAACACATCAGAAATCGACCCGTTACCCTTTTCTATCGCGCTTCAGAGGGACATGAACAATGAAATGGAAAAAGACACTTCAGATTGTTGATGCTCACTGCGGAGGCGAGATCGGGAAGGTTGTGACATCGCAAGTGCTTGAGATTCCGGGCGCGACGATGCTGGATCGGATGAACTATATCAATAATACCGATGACAGCCTGCGCCGCTTGTTGACGATGGAGCCACGAGGGTCTGCGCCTATGTCCGTCAATTTGCTGATGCCGCCACTGCGGCCCGATGCAGATGCGGGTTTGATCGTCCTTCAGGCCGACAGGGCACATCCGATGTCCGGATCCAACGCGATCTGCGTCACGACTGTTCTTCTAGAGACCGGCATTCTGCCGATGCAAGAGGGGCAGAATATTGTGCGGCTTGACACCCCGGCCGGTCTGGTGACGGCGAACGCCACATGCCTTGATGGTCGTTGCGAAAAAGTCGCGCTGGATATGACGCCGGCCTTTGTTCAGGATCTCGACGTCGCCATCGACACTGAACGCTTTGGCCGTGTGTCCGCAGATATCGCTTTTGGCGGTGTCTTTTACGCGCTGGTGGATGTGGAACAGCTGGGCTTTCGGATTGATCCTGACAACGCAACACAGCTTGTCGATGCCGGAACTTACCTGAAAACCCAATTCGAACAGCACGTGGCTGTGCGACACCCTGAAAACCCGGACCTGAATAACTTGGCTTACGTGATGTTCCGCCAACGTGAAGAGGATGGGGCCATTCGCACCTGCACGACCATGAAGCCGGGGCGGCTGGATCGTTCTCCATGCGGGACCGGCAGTTCAGCGCAGCTGGCAGTGATGGACGCAAAGGGTGAGGTCAAATCTGGCGATGTCCTTGTTACACGTTCGATTATCGGGTCGGAATTCCGGGTCGAGCACAAAGGCGCGAAAACGCTATCTAGCGGCGATCCGGCTATTCTGCCCAACATCACCGGCAGCGCGTGGATTTATGGGGTGTCGCAGATTGGGCTGGACCCAACCGATCCTTTCCCAAAAGGTTTCATACTGGGCGACACCTGGGGACCGTACGCCCACGAGCTTTAGGTCAATCACCTGCGGTCCGATTGTCCCAGACCCCAAGTTTCCTGCGCATTTTGAAATAATGATGAAGATGAAAAAATTCCTACGCCATGTCGAAAATCGATCCGCATTGACGTCCTTGAGGTGTGAACCGAATGATGAAAGGAAATTCACAATGAAATACATGCTATTGCTCTACGCAGCGCCCGACAAAGAACCTGCTTACGGGACCCCGGAATTTGATGAAATGATGGCCAGTTTTGCTGCAGTCAGTGAAACCATGGTGAATGACGGTGTATTCATAGGGGGTGAAGGTTTGCAGGGGACCGAGACGGCAACCTCGTTGCGGATCAAATCCGGCCAGGTTGAAACGATGGATGGCCCCTTTGCCGAAACCCGCGAGCACTTGGGCGGGTACTATGTCTTGGATGTCCCGGACCTGGACACCGCATTGAAATACGCCGCGTCAATTCCCATCGCCCATTTTGGCACTGTCGAAGTTCGGCCACTGTTGGATTTCAATCAGGCAGGTTAAGCGATGAAGGACGCCGCCCCCAAAGCTATTGCAGTCAACCGATTGGTTGAGCACGTGATTCGCCAGAACAGGGGGCGGCTGTTGGCTGGGCTGTTTACACGGCTCGGTGATTTCCAGCTGGCAGAGGACGCATTGCAGGAAGCGTCCGTTTCCGCCCTCAAGCATTGGGGTCGATCCTGGCCTCCTCATGATCCGGTTGCTTGGTTGATGAAGGTTAGTTTCCGCAAAGGGATCGATCTTATCCGAGACAGACAACGGGAACTAAGGAAATCGGACGTGATACGTATCGAGGAACTGGCTGATGCTGAAAGCAAAACACCTCAGATTATTCCCGACGAACGTCTTCGTCTGATCTTCGCATGTTGCCACCCCACGCTAGAAGAAAAATCCAGAGTCGCCCTTACACTGCGAACAGTTTGCGGCCTGACCACTCGAGAAATCGCAGCCGCTTTTCTTGATTCCGAACAAACAATGGGACAACGCCTGTCTAGGGCCAAGGCGAAAATCAAGTCCAAAGGGCTATGTTTCGCGGTTCCGGAGCCAGAAGAGTGGGACACACGCCTTGGAACTGTTTTATCGACACTCTACCTGATTTTCACTTCCGGCTACGTAAACGAGGACACTGGGCCTCGGGACCTGTGCCAGGAAGGTATCTTCCTGGCGCGCCTCTTGAATGAACTTCGATCGAATGAGGCTGAAATCAAAGGCGCGCTGGCCCTTATGTTGTTAACGGATGCAAGGCGTCCTGCACGAGTTGACGTTCACGGGGCTATCGTGCCCGTGGAAGACCAGGATCATCGTCTCTGGCCGGAAGACATTGTGGCAGAAGCCCGCAAGATCTTGGAAAATGCCGTAAGGCAATTGCAGCCAGGTCCGTTTCAGATCAAGGCGGCCATCGCAGATTGCCACATGGCGCGCCCCACACCCGATTGGCCGCAGATGGCGCTACTCTACGGGTCGCTTTGGGTGTTCGAACCAACACCTGTTGTCGCGTTGAACTGGGCAGTGGTTCTTGCCGAAACTGGACAAGCTGAACTTGCGTTGCAGAGGCTCGACGAGTTGCAGTCAAGTCTAAGCAACTTTCAGCCCTGGTATGCGGCCCGCGCGCATATTCTGGAAAAGCTTGGGCGCACTTCGGAAGCGCACACGGTTTATCAGACAGCCATTCAACTGGCACCAAATGATGCATCGCGAAAGTTCCTGAGCCGGAAGGTGCAAGCCATCACCATCTGAAAGCGCGCGTTTTCAGGTGCAACACCATCGGAGAGTTTTCGACCCCCTCAATTGGACGCGAAGTAGTTCAGAGCCAAAGACGCAGCTTTGTCTGAAAACGGTGCCTGTCAAACCTCTAAGGATCTTGAGAGGGTTGGCTGCCGCCGTTAGCTGACCACATGGCTGGCAACACCACCCGTCCTCATGCAACCTGCGCCGATGCCGTTGATCAAAATCATCCGCTTCAGTACGGCTTCTTTCCAAAGGAATGATATCTAGCAGAAACTGCCTCAACCGAGTCAGTTCAGCATGTTGGTTGGTGTGGAATACAGCCTGAGGCAACATGTTTTCCCAATGGCTCACTAGGCGCATGAGACGCAAGTGTTTCCACTTTCCCTTCGGCCTGACGTGTCAGGGTGGTGACAGTGCGCGACCCGGTCGGTTTTTCGGCCTCGACCAACCAAGATCGGGTTATTGGCGGTCTCGCATGCGGTGGGGTCCTTTCCCAAAAACTCTATGACTTGAGCCTTAGCCTGCTTGAGCTTACCAATCAGGTAGAGAATGGCAGGCAAAAGAACGGCGTGACTGCTTCAGATGCTAGGGAAAAGGGCGATCAAATGAGCTTTAACGTCAAACTCTCAGGCGTAATGCCTGCGCTTGTCACCCCCTTCGGGGTTGATGACAAGATTGATTTCAAGGCGTTCGAAAACTTGCTGACCCATTTTCGCGAAGCGGGGGTGACAGGCTGGGTTCCAAACGGATCGACCGGCGAATACTTTAGTCAGTCGACAGAAGAACGCCGTCAGGTGCTGCAATTCGTCAAGGATTTTGCCCGCGGTGATGAGGTTCTGATTGCCGGAACCAACGCGCCTGCGACCCGTGAGGTGATCGAACAGACCGCGATGGCCAAGGAAATCGGGTATGACAATGTGCTGCTGGCGCCACCGTTCTACACGCGCCCCACGCTAGAAGAACTGATCACGCATTACGAAGCGGTTCTGGCCGAGGTTGACGTGAACATCGTGCTTTACAGCTATCCGCTTAAGGACGGGGCCGATATCTCTTTTGAATTGATGGACCATTTCGCCGACAATCCCCGCGTGATTGGTATCAAGGAAAGCTCTGGCGTGTTGCAGCGTGCGATCGATATCGCTTCGCGCTACGAAGGCAAGATTCAGTTGGTATCCGGTTCGGACGACATCGCCCTGGATTTTATGTTCTGGGGTGCCGATAGTTGGATTTGCGGACCGTCGAACTGCATGGCTAAGGCGTGTTGCGAACTGGACCGCCTGTATAGAGCGGGTGAATTGGCATCTGCCAAGGACCTGATGAAAAAGCTCTACCGTGCGATGAATATCCTGGAATGCGGCAAGTTTGTTCAGAAAATCAAGTTCGGTGCAGAGTTGCAAGGGCTGAATGTAGGCGAATGCCGCGCCCCTCTGGGGCCGTTGACTGACGCTGAGAAGGCTGAGTTTGCTGAGGCCATGAAGCCCATTTTGGCGATGTAAGCCACAGGCCGACCCAGAAGTATCGAAAAAAGAACAGGAGCGAACCATGACCGAGAAAACATGCCTTATCATCGGTGGAGGACGTGGGATGGGAGCAGCCACTGCCCGTGAGATGCACGGGCGGGGCTACAAGATGGCGTTGATGTCGCCTTCTGAGTCCTGTGAGTTGTTGGCTCAGGAACTGGATGGGGTCGCACATCGTGGTAAAGCGGAAAATGCCGAGGATACGCAGGCAGTCTTTGATCTGGCCATGTCTACTTTTGGCCGCATCGACGCCTGCCTGATCCATGTTGGTGGACCGCCCAAAGGTGACCTGCTGGACATTCCCGAAGAAGACTGGGACCGCGCACATGAGATGGTTTTGAAACCTGTCATCCGCATGGCCAAGCTGCTTACCCCCGTGATGGAGGCGCAGGGCGGTGGGTCAATCGTGAACATCACCACGTTCTCGGCCTTCGAGCCATCCCTGACGTTCCCGACCTCCAGCGTGTACCGCGTCGGTGTGTCCAGTTTCACCAAGCAATTCTCGGATCGGTACGGCCCGGCGAATATCCGTATGAACTGCTTGCTGCCGGGGTTCACCGACAGTCTTGACCTGCCACATAAATTTGCCGAAATGTCTGCGCTTGGTCGTTTGGCCCGGGCCGAAGAACAGGCCAAGGCTGCCGCCTTTTTGTTGAGTGAAGACAGTAGCTATATCACCGGTCAATCCCTGCGCGTAGATGGCGGCGTGACCCGGCATATGTAAGTGTTTACGGCGCTGGTCTTGGGGCGGCTTTTTCAGAGTTGAGGAATGCGCAGATGCGTTTGGGGTTCATCGGAACGGGCGTTATTACCGAGGCTGTTATAACCGGGCTTCTGGCGTCCGATGTCGATATCGATACAATTTTTGTAACACAGCGCAATCGCTTGGTGTCTGCCCGGCTGGCCGCATTCAGCGATCACGTGATGATCTGCGACACGTCGCAAGAGGTTTAAGACCGCTCGGATCTGGTGTTTCTGGCAGTTCGCCCGCAGGACGCGCAAGAGGTTCTTACACCCTTACTCTTCACCGAAGGACAGCACCTGTGCAGTCTGATTGCTTCTGTGACCCATGAGACGTTGCAAGATTGGATTGTTACACCTGTCCGCCTGTTCAGGTCGATCCCTTTGCCTTCGGTGGCACAAAATCGAGGCGTAACCATTCTGTTTCCGCATGATCCGGTAGGCGACATGCTGTTTCGTCCACTCGGCACAGTGGTCAGCGCCAGAACCGTGGAAGAATTCGACGCGTTTGCATCCGCCAGCGCCCTGATGGGGACGTATTTCGGCGTACTTGAGGCAGCTTCGGACTGGATGCAATCTAGCGGGATCGGGCAAGAGGATGCGCGAAGTTACCTGAGCGGCGTATTTGAGGGGCTGGCGCAGACGGCGGTGGAGAACCCTGGAAAATCGTTTGATGTGCTGCGCTCCGAACATTCGACACCGGCGGGGTTGAATGCTGAGGTATTTGAGGTTTTTTCTGAAGCCGGTGGAACAGACGCGCTGAAAGCTGGCTTGGACAGCGTCATGCAGCGGCTTACTACAGCCCGAGAGGCGGCCGTAGAACCAGAGACTTAGGTCGGCACTCATGAGCTGACAGGGCAATGCAGCTGCCATCCTGCCAAATGTCACAAGCGGTATTGGGACTACAATTCGCAAGCATTTCGAAACCAAGACGACGCTGGTTGTCTGCGTGGGACCGTGATGACTGTTTAGGGGCTGACAGAATTTCAGGGTTGATCGATGTTGCGCCCCGCCCTAGCGTTAGACATATGTCAAAGTTTGTTCATCTTGTTATCCTGGAGCGCCACAGCGCTCATCGTCGAAAGCGATTTGCAGGATAGCGGTTCCCGGCATGTACCACCTGGGCGAAACTTTATCCGGATACTTGAGATGAATGAATTTACCGAAATTCCGGTGCTTGATCTGGCACCCTTGATCCATGGCGAAGACACAACCAAACTGTCGCTGGAATTCCTTGAGGCGTATGGAAAGACGGGGTTTGGTTATGTGATAAACCACGGGGTGGACCCGGATGTGCGTGCCGCCGTGTTTGCTGCCTCGAAACGGTTTCACGCTTTGTCAGAGGCCGCAAAAGGGGCCATCGCTCTCGACAAAAACCATCGCGGTTATATCGCCATAAACACGTCGACGGACGTGAACTCCGATTTGGCCAAAGTGACAAAGCCGAACCAGTCCGCGTCGTTCATGATGATGAGAGAGGACGCAGAGGTTAACCCGAATGTCTATCTGTCCGGGCCAAATCAATGGCCGGAACTGGATGGGTTCCGAGATTCCTGCGAAACCTACGCGAAAGCGATGACCGGATTGGGTCACAAGCTGTTAGGGTTGGCCTTGGACGCAATTGGGGTTGAGGATCGTGCGATCCTTGCGGCGTTTCAAGAGCCGACGATCTGGTTGCGTCTGCTGCACTATCCGCCACAGCCCCCGCAAGCCCCGGATGATCTGTTCGGATCAGCCCCACACAAGGACTTTGGGGTTCTGACACTGTTGGCGCAGGATGATGTTGGAGGTTTGCAGGTTCAGACACCTTCGGGCCATTGGGTCGACGCGCCGCCGATTGAAGATGCATTTGTGGTCAATGTTGGGGACATGTTGCATCGGTTGTCCAATGGCAAGCTCTTGTCCACGCCACATCGGGTGATCAATTCCAGTGGGCGAGAGCGTTATTCCGTGCCGTTCTTTTTCGATCCGAATGTATCTGCTGATATCGCACCGCTTCCGGGAACAGGGAGGGCCGAGTTTGCGCCTTTGAATTTTGGCGAATTTTTAAGGAGCGAGCTGGAAGCCAGTTATGAGGCCCACCAAGATGACACATCGGGTTCCGAGCCTTGACCGCAGCTTGAGAACACTCTAGGCCCGGCGTCCTTTGCAAATACATCTCGGAGACATGCGCCATGGCCCCTACCAGCCCGTGGATCGGAATCGACTTTGGCACGTCGAACTCAGCGGTTGCCTATCTGGATGCTGGCGCGCCCCGACTGCTGAAGGTGGATGCCGCTGCGACAACGCTTCCCACCACCTTCTTCTTTGATTTCGACACGCGCGCAACCCTGATCGGTGAGACAGCCAACCAGGCGCTGCTGGAGGGGCTGGAAGGGCGCTTCATGCGGGCGCTTAAACGGGTCTTGGGCACCACGCTGATGTATGAAAAGCGACAGATCCTGAATGAACGGGTGACATTTGTCGAGGTCATCGGCTCTTTTTTGCGTAAGCTGAGACAGCGGGCCGAGGCCGAGCGCGGCGTTCCGTGCACACGTGTCGTTTCAGGTCGCCCCGTGGTCTTTCACGGTGTGAACGACCCGCGTGAAACTCAGGCCGAGGCGGACTTGCGTGCGTGTTATGAGGCCGCCGGGTTTACGGACATTCGATTTTGTCCCGAACCTGCCGCAGCTGCCGTCGCAACTGGCGCGATTGGGCGGGGGTCGATGACGGGTGTGGTTGTCGATATCGGCGGCGGTACGTCGGACTTTTCGGTTTTTCAGGCCAGCCCGTCAGGGGTTGAAATTCTGGCCAATTATGGTGTGCGTATCGGTGGTACGGACTTTGACCGCGCGATCAGCATAGATCGGGTAATGCCCGTATTGGGCAAAGGCTCGATGATCCGGGATGTTTTTGGAGACGGGCTATCGCAGACTCCCAATGCGATCTTCAATGACCTTGCAACGTGGGAGATGATCCCGTTTCTCTATACGGCGCAAAACCGGCGTTTGGTTGGTGATATGCTGAAGCAAGCGGAATCGCCCGAGCGGTTAGGTCGGCTCGCTGCGGTTCTTGAGCATGAATTGGGCCACGAACTGGCTTTTGCGGTAGAGCGCGGGAAAATTGCTGTGAACTCAGGCACGAAGGACCCGGCAATCGAATTGAACATGTTGGAGAAAGGGCTGTCGGCCCCACTGAACGATGCTCTGGTGGCAGACTGTCTCGCTACACATGCAGCACGTTTGGATGACGGAGCGCAAGAGGTGCTGCGCCTTGCCGGGTTCAGCGCAGATCAGATCGACCGTGTCGTCTATGTTGGCGGTTCCAGCCTGATGGCTGTGGTACCGGAAACGATGCGGCGCGTGTTTCCGGCGGCAGAGCATTCCTTTGCTTCGGTTTTTACCGCGGTTGCCGAAGGTCTGGCCATCATGGCTGGACGTGAGGGCGAATAATAGACCGCGTTCAATAGCGGAAAGAGCCCCGCCTCGTATCGGAAACGGGTGTCATCCAGCGACATGTACAGGTGAGCTGCGTACTGTCAAACTGCGCTGATGAGTGGCATTTCGTCTGCGCGACCTTGTGGGGCGCGCCGTTGCGTGGCCCGGTGTTGCCCCAGCACGCGCAGGCGCGTCTCTTGGAAACGTTCAGCTGGTTGAGTAAATGGTTAATACAAGCACGACGACGAGCGGGGCTCAGTAGGGCTGCGCGTTCAGGCCTGCAAATCATCCACTGGATGATTTACATTTCGGCCTTCATCCCTTGTGGCTTCCCTCAGGATCAGTTTGTCCAACGTCAGATCAGAAACTGCACGTCGCAATCGCTCGTTCTCTTTTTGAAGCCGCTTCAGTTCTTTCAACTGATCTACGCCCATTCCCCATTCTCCGTTAGGCTCGAACCAATGGCGCCTTCAACAACGCCAATCTGTCTCATCGCATCACGACGGGACATGCCTTGCCCCATCAGAACTTCAACCAGCCGCAACTTTGAGACAATCTCTTCGGGCTTCGGTCTCATGTTGGCCATTCTTAGTCCTCCGTTTCCTAAACATAGGGGTGGACTAGTTCAGGTGGGGATGCTCATTGGATGTCCGCAATGCGCGGGGGATCAATTGACGATTGCAGGACTCAATAGGATCGGCGAACCGATTTCCTTTACGTATGACCTGAAAGGCGAGATCGCAGAAGGGCCTCGAAGATGCATGGCCGCAACACATACTGACACACTCAATTTTAGGCAGACAAAAATAAATTTTGATCTTCCCTGAATAATTCTATTGAATGGCTTGCACTTTCCGAACCTCAGGAGACCACGAATGCAAGCCCCTACCGAGCGTGCCAAATCCAAGCAGAAGGGTAAGCCGACCGAGCTGGGGCAGGCCATCCGCAGGCGTCGAAAGGCAATGGGAAAGACACTGGACCAGGTGGCGAAATCTGCTGAGCTGACAACCGGATTTCTGTCACAGGTTGAACGCGGGTTGAGCTCTCCTTCACTGACATCCTTGATGTCGATTGCGGCCGCGCTGCAGACCAGTGTCGAACAATTGCTCAGCGTGCCCGAGGTGTTCTCGCAATACGTTGCGCGCGACAATCGCCAGTCATATTCGCTTGGAACGCGTGGTCGGTTTTATGAAAAACTGGGTCCAGGCTTTGCCGGAGCGTTGTTTCACCCACAGATTGTGCACCGCCCACCAGGGCATGTATCCGAGCACATGTGCCACACCGGGGAAGCCTTTTGCTATTTGCTGTCCGGGCAGTTGGAATATCACCTTGGAGATCAGGTTTTTACGATGTCACCGGGTGACGTGATTCATCATGACACGTCAACGCCACATTACTCGATTGTGCTGGGTGAGACCGAGGCGGTTGAGCTTTGGGTGACGACTTCACCAATCAATAACACCGCAAACGAAAATTCACCTTCATAAAAAAATTTGCAGCATTACTAAAAAAAACTTTAGTATTGTTAAAAACTGGGTATTCTCCCATCGCATGAAGCAGATGCTTTTGCGGGAGGAAAAGAGAATGCACTTGAAATCGGTATTGGGACTGGTTGTTGCCTCATCATTGGCAATGCCGGCATTAGCGCAGGAAAGAGGCGGCACGCTGAACTTCGCGCGATACGACGGGTCAAGGTTGATTGACCCGATCTATGCGGATCGAAACCCCGATATTTGGATGGTCGGGAGCCTTTTCGACACGTTGCTGCGTGGCAGTGCCGATGGGAATTCCGTTGAGCCCGGGCTGGCCGAGACGTTTTCGGTCTCTGACGATGGCAAGACGGTTTCGCTGACGCTGCGAGAGGGTGTTCTTTTTGCCGACGGATCATCCATGTCGGGTGAAGATGTCGTGTTCTCTCTGGACCGGGCGCGGAACCCGGATCTTAGCCCATGGGCGGGCCTGCTGGGTTCGATTGACAGCGTTTCAGCCGATGGCAATGCGGTCACGATTTCCTTGAAGGATGCGGACCCGACGATTCTGTCGATGCTGGCCACGTTCAACACGGCGGTTGTGTCAAAAGCGGCATATGACGCAGCACCGGGTGATACGGATCAGAATAAATCTGCGGCGATCTTTGCCTCGACATCTGCCGGCGTCGGCTCTGGCCCGTTCTATCTTTGCGGTTTCGAACAAGGGGCCTCGATGGATTTCTGCGCCAACGAGCACTACTGGCGTATTGGGGCGGACGGAAAGCCGCTGCCTTATCTGGAAGGTGTACACTTCGAGATCATCCCGGATGACGCCACACGCATACTGAGCTTGCAAGCTGGTGAAGTAGACGCAGCCGAGTTTATCCCGTTCAGCCGCGTGACCGAGCTGGAGGCTGATCCAAACATCAACATGCAGCTCTACCCATCGACTCGGATCATCTATTCTCCGATCAACACGCGCGACACGCGCGCTGACGGATCGCCAAACCCGTTGGCGGATGCCCGCGTGCGGCAGGCGTTGAACTATGGCACCAACAAAGATGCCTTGATCGGTGTGGTTCTGCACGGCGCGGGTCAGCCGATGAGCTCACCACTGATGGCGAAGGCAACTCAATATGCATCTGATCTTAGCCCTCTCTATTCGTACGACATGGACAAGGCCAAGGCGCTGATCTCCGAAGCCGGTCTGGAACCGGGGACCGAGGTCACGCTGACGACGCTGGCAGGTTCAGCTGATGACGCGACCATCTTTGCGGCATTGCAACAGATGTGGGCGCCTTTGGGTATCGAATTGGTGGTCGAACAGGTTGATGGCGCCACGCGTGGTGCCAAGAATCGCTCGGGTGAGTTCGACATCCACACCTATGGTTGGGTCAACGATGTAAACGACCCAAGTCAGGTCGTAGGCTGGCTGGGATATACGCCCACCGCCAAGGCTGTCGGCACGGGTTGGGAGAATGCCGAGTTCAACACGCTTTTCGAAGAAGCCGCGAAAGAGATGGACCCCGAGGCGCGCAAGGCCAAGTTCGCCAAGATGCAGGACCTCTATGCCGAAGCAGCGCCTCTGCTGTTTATGTATGAGACCCCCTTTGCAGTGGCGCTGGGATCTGCGGTCGAGGGCTATGTTCAGACGCCCTTGGGTAATAACATCTTCGATGAAGCTACAGTCAGCCGGTAAGAGCTGAAGCCTTTGCCTCGCCGCACCCTGGCGGCGGGGCCTTTTCGCGGAGTGCGGATGTGTCCAGCCTGAACTATATCTTCAAGCGCCTGCTGCTGATGGTGCCAACCTTCTTTCTGGTCATGGTCATCATCTTCATGCTGGTGCGTATGTTGCCGGGTGATCCGGCCATTGCGATGGCGGGTGACCGCGCCTCGGATGCCGATATTCAGGCGATCCGCGAGCGGCTGGGTCTGACCGAGCCCATGCTGGTGCAGTTCTGGTTGTTTCTCAGCAATACGGTGCAGGGGGATCTTGGACGATCGATCCTGATGCGGACGGACGTGATAGACGTCATCGCAAACCGCCTGCCGATTACAGTGTTTCTGACCGTTTACTCGGTGGTTTTGTCGCTGCTGATTGCGGGGCCGCTGGCCTTTGTCGCCGCGCTCAATCGCGGACGTTGGCCGGATGCGGTGATCCGCACGATTTTCCAGATCGGGCTTTCAATGCCTGTCTTCTATATCGGTCTGGTTCTGCTGACTTTCTTGGCAGCGCAGCTGCGCCTGTTTCCGGTGGGCGGTTACGGGGACACGTTTGGAGAAAAGCTCTATCACCTGTTTTTGCCATCGGTCACGGTGGCGCTTTACACCTCGGCCATTATCATGCGGAACCTGCGCAGCGCGATTATCGAGGTGCTTGACGCCGAATATGTCCAGTTCGCCCGCGCCAAGGGTCTGCCGTCGCGCCTGATCCTTGGACGGCACGTGTTGCGCAATGCGCTGATCTCAACCGTTACACTTCTGGGTCTGTCCATTGGCAATCTGATGAGCGGAACGCTGGTCACCGAGACAGTGTTTGCCGTGCCCGGTATGGGACGGCTGATGCTCGAGGCGATCTTTGCGCGCGACTACCCGCTGATCCAGGGTCTGACCCTGACCTTTGCAGTGTTGGTCTCGCTGGTTTTCCTGATGACGGATCTTTTCCAGAGCCGCCTTGACCCACGGATGCGCCTGCAATGAGTGATGTAGCTTTCAGTTCGGACCGGCCTTCTTTCGTTCGCAAGGCGTTGCGCAAGCCTGGTCTTGTCGCCGGGATGCTGATCATCGGTTTTTCAATCCTGCTGGCGATTTTCCCCGGTCTATTTGCGCCGTATGATCCAAACGCGATTGACTACAACGCGATCCGTCAGCCCCCGTCTTGGTCGCACCCGTTTGGTACCGATCTACTGGGTCGTGACAGCCTGTCCCGCGTGATCTGGGCCTATCAGGTCAATATGCAGATGGCTGTGCTCGGCACCGTGTTCGCGTTGGTGACAGGTGTGATCATCGGAGCGCTGGTCGGGTATTACCGAGGCATCGCGGATATGATCTTTGGCCGGATCGTTGATGCGGTCATCACCTTCCCGTTTCTGGTTCTGGTTATCGCGGTGGTTGCGGTGCTGGGACCGGGACTGGTCAATATGTATATCGCCATCTCAGTGGTCTATTGGGTGTATTATGCACGTCTGATGCGGGCTGAGGTCATTGCACAGATGGGCAATGACTACGCCGCCGCCGGGGTCGTCATGGGTTATTCTGACAGGCGCATTATATTCCGCCACTTGCTGCCCAATGCGATCACGCCCGTGATTGTCTATTGGATGACCGACATGGCGCTGGTGATCCTTTTGGGTTCTTCGCTGGGCTATCTGGGGTTGGGTGCGCAACCGCCGCAGGCCGAATGGGGCGTTCTGATTGCCGAAGGGCGAAACTTTATCTCAACCGCCTGGTGGCTGAGCCTGATGCCCGGACTTGCAATCGTTCTGACCGGCCTTGGTTTTTCCCTGATGGGCGACGGGTTGGCCGATCTGTTGAGACCGAGGGGGTAAGGGATGGACGAAAACACACCGATCCTGCAGGTCGACGGCCTGAACACCACCTTCTACCGCAATGGCAGCGCCTTGGCTGCCTTGCGTGACATCAGCTTTTCTGTCGCACGGGGTGAAGTGTTGGGTCTGGTCGGGGAAAGCGGGTCGGGCAAAAGCGTCACTTTGCGTTCGATCATCGGATTGGCGCGCCGTTACGGGGATGTAACCGGAGCGGTGTGTTGGCAGGGGCGCGATCTGGTCGGGATGGCAGATCGCGCCTTACGTCAGATACAGGGCCGCGAGATCGCGATGATCTTTCAAGAGCCGATGACCTCACTCAACCCGCTGTTGACGGTTGGTCTGCAACTTGAAGAGACGCTGCGCGCCCATACCGACCTGCCGCGCACAGCGCGTCGGGATCGCGCAATCGAGATGTTGGATCTGGTCGGCATCCCTTCGGCTTCACAACGGTTGAAGGATTATCCGCACCAGTTTTCCGGCGGAATGCGGCAACGGGTGATGATCGCCATTGCACTGGCGGCGAACCCGAAATTGTTGCTGGCGGATGAGCCTACCACGGCGCTGGACGTAACCATTCAGGCGCAGATCCTCGATCTGATCCTTCAGTTGGCGCAGGACTTGGATATGGGCGTGGTGATGGTCACGCATGATCTGGGTGTCGTGGCGCAAACCTGCGACAACGTTGCGGTGATGTATGCGGGCCGGATCGTCGAACAAGGACCGGTAAGGGATGTTCTGCGCGAACCGCGTCATCCTTATACCGTCGGCCTCATGCGCTCGGTGCCCGAGAATTTGCCGCCGCGCACGCCTCTCTATTCCATACCCGGCGTGCCACCGGGGCTGGACGCTTTGCCAGTGGGGTGTGCCTTTGCCCCGCGTTGTGCGTCTTGCATTGCGCCATGCAGTCAGGATCGCCCGGCCTTGTCCCTGATCACCGAAGGGCGGCAGGTGGCCTGTTTCAATCCGATTGCCACGTCTCAGGGGAATGCCGCATGACCGCCACGGTGATGGAAATCCGCGACCTGCATCTGCGCTTTCCTTTGGGGCGCAGCCCGGGTGATTTTCTGACGGGCCGCCCGGGTCGCGTCGTGAACGCTCTGAATGGTGTCAGCCTGGATCTGATCCGGGGCGAAACACTGGGTGTCGTTGGAGAGTCCGGTTGCGGCAAGTCCACACTCGCCCGCTGTATCGTGCGGCTTTACAAACCCAGCGATGGTGAAATCCGTTTTGATGGCAATGACATCTTTGCGGCCGATCAGCGCTCGGACCGGGTGTATAATCGCCGGGTCCAGATGATGTTTCAGGATCCGTACTCGTCGCTCAATCCGCGGATGACAACGGGACAGATCCTGACCGAAGCTTTGCGCGTGCATGAGATGCGCCCAGAAGCGGACATCCCCGGGCGTGTCGCTGAACTGTTGGAACTGGTGCGATTGCCGCAGGATGCGCAACACAAGCTGCCCCACGAATTCTCGGGCGGTCAGCGTCAGCGCATCGCGATAGCCCGTGCATTGGCGGTCGAGCCCGAGGTTCTGATCGCGGATGAACTGGTCTCAGCACTGGATGTTTCGGTGCAAGCTCAGGTGGTCAATCTGTTGTTGGAGTTGCAGGATACCCTGGGGCTCACGATCCTGTTTGTCGCCCACGACCTGCGCTTGGTGCGTCACGTTTCAAACCGGGTTGCCGTGATTTATCTGGGCCGGATTGTCGAGATCGGAGACAGCGAGACGCTGTTTTCCGCCCCGTCGCATCCCTACAGTCAGGCGTTGCTGCAAGCAGCTCCGTCGCTGAACCCCGATGATCGGGGCAGGGCGGTCAAGCTGGAAGGTGAACTGCCCTCGCCCCTGAATATGCCGTCCGGTTGCCCGTTCCATGTGCGCTGTCGTCACGCCACCGATATCTGCAAGTCCACACGGCCCACCTTGCAACCGTTTAAGGAGCAGGGCGAAGTTGCCTGTCATAATGTTGAAGAGATCAATACACATGCTTGACGCCCCTGATGCAAACCGGGCCCCAATTGTCGCCGCCTTGCGGGCCGAACTGCGGGCAAGACAGTTGGATGCCTTTGTTCTGCCGCGATATGACGCGCATCAGGCGGAATATGTCGCGCCCCATGATGAGCGTCTTGCTTACGTGACAGGTTTCACCGGATCCGCCGGTCTGGCCATCGTAACAATGGATACGGTCGCATTGTTTGTGGATGGGCGCTATGTGGTTCAAGCGGCGAACCAATGCCCCAAGCCACTGTTCTCGCACCACCATTTGTTCAATGATCCGCCCGAGCATTGGCTGGCGGGTGTGGCGCAGCCCGACTGGCAGGTCGGGTTTGATCCGATGCACGTTCCACCAGCCCAGTTCGACCGGTTTGCCAAAGCGATCCAGCAAGGCACGTTGGTCGCGGTTGAGGACAACCCCGTTGACAGAATTTGGGCAAACCAACCGCAGCCGACAGCAGCACAGATAGAGCCGTTTCCGCTTCAGATTTCAGGCCAGTCAACCGGTGATAAGATTGAAGAGTTGGTCAGCCGGATGCGGGCCAACAGTGCGGATCTTTTGGTTGAGACGCAGCCCGACAATATTGCCTGGTTGCTGAATGTTCGGGGGGCCGATGTCGCCTTCAACCCAATCCCGCAATCGTTTGTTCTGGTGAATGCGAAAGGCAAGGTGTTTTGGTTTGTTGCGGCGCAAAAACTAAACTCTGATGTGACCGAATTCCTGCCGGATACGGTTCAAATCTGCGGACCTGAGGATTTCCTGCCCGCAGTGAAAAAGCATGTGGAACCCGGGCAAAGTGTCTTGGTCGACCCCGCTTTTTCCCCGGTTGCCGTGCGCACGACCATAGAACAAGCTGGTGGCATTGCGCAGCTGCATTCCAGCTTCCTGACTGCACGCAAGGCCATAAAGAACCCCGTAGAACTGCAAGGGATGCGGTCGTGCCATATCGAAGATGGCATTGCATGGGTTGAGTTCTGCGCCTGGCTCGCCGCCGAAGTCCCGCGCCGCAGCGATGGCGGACAGCCTGTTACCGAGCGCGAGGCAGAAGATGCGATCCTGCGCTTTCGTCGACTTCAGTCCGGTTTTCTTGAGCAAAGCTTCAATTCCATATCTGCCTCGGGCGGTAACGCGGCGATGTGTCATTATTCGACGCACGAAGCCAACCAGGTGGCGATCGGTTCCGGCGATACGTACCTGCTGGATTCCGGTGGCCAGTACGAGACCGGCACGACCGATGCCACCCGCAGCTTTGCTTTTGGTCCGGTCCGTCCGCAGGGATACGATCGCGCCTATACGGCTGTGTTCAAGGCGTTTCATGCCATAGCAACCCTGCGCTTTCCGCAAGGCACGCAAGGCCACCACATCGATGCAATCTGTCGTCGACCGCTGTGGGATCTTGGGCTGGATTACGATCATGGGACAGGCCATGGCGTTGGCCACCGGCTGTCCGTGCATGAACACCCCCAGCGAATTGGTAAGCCTTACAACCCGGTTGATCTGGTGCCGGGCATGATCCTCTCGCTGGAGCCCGGCTATTACGAGCAGGACAGGTTCGGAATTCGGATTGAAAACCTGTTTGAAATTGTCGAGGCAGATGACGGGTTCCTGACCTTCTCGAACCTGACATGGTGTCCTATTCAGACAGATATGTTGCAGACCGAAATGTTGACGGAAGCCGAGTGTGAATGGCTGAACTCCTACCATCAGAATGTTCTGGATCGCCTTGGGTCGAGCTTGTCTTCTGATGCCCTTGCATGGGCAGAATCAGCCTGCGCGAGGGTTTAGTCCAATCTGGTCAACGCGCAGAGCACTCCTAAGCCGACGGAATATGGTCTTGCGCCGTGGTGTTTCGGTATTGGCAATTGCGTCTGTCGTCTGTCGTCTTTCGTTTCTTGTTCGTGCATCTGCGTAATCCTGGTGGAAACAACTCTGGGTATTTCCGCGAAGATAGAAAGCGAAGAAGTTTTTCCCCTGAAAACTAGAGGTAAGGAAGTTTGCGACGTGCAGCGGGTTCAAGCTGCGCGTATCATCGGCAATTTAGACCTTGCCGCAGCATGGACAATTGACTGCCGTTAATGTGAAAAGACGCCGAAGCCGGATACACAAGAGTTTTCCAACGTCATCGGGCACGCTAAGAGACTCGGGCCATGTCTGGACCGAATAGCAAGGAACTTGTCATGACCGACACCTCCCAATCTGCATTGGTATTCGATGCGGCTGCCGTGCAGGATCTTTTGTCGAAGGTCGACGCCTTGGGCGCTATGCGTGCCTTGTTCACAGAGCTTGGACGCGGCCAGGCAGTGCAGCCGGCGCAGGCCCTGACGCTATTTCCAAAGGACAAAGGCGACTTCATCACTTATCTGGGTGCAAGCACTGGCGCTGAATTGTTTGGGGCCAAGCTGTCGCCTTATCTTGTGAAGCCAGGCAAGCCGGTCATCACCGCTTGGACGGTATTGATGTCCATGAAGACAGGTCAGCCGTTGATGCTGTGCGATTCAGGTGAACTGACCACGGAACGGACTGCCGCGACCACGGCACTGGCCGTTGATCATCTGGCGCGCTCGGAGGCGGAAATACTGGCGGTAATTGGGTCGGGTAAAGTTGCTCAAGCGCATCTGAAGCATGTTCTGGCCCTCCGGGATTGGAAAGAGATCCGCGTTTTTTCCCCAAGTCTGAGTGGCAATGATACTCTTGCAGCGAAGTGGTGTGATGCAGATGCACGCGTAAAGATTGTCGAAAGCGCCGAATTGGCCGGAATGGGCGTGGATGTGGTCATGTTGTGTACCTCTTCCGGAACGCCTGTCTTTGACACAGCGTCAGTCTCGCCAGGCGCTCTGATCACGTCGATCAGTACCAATGTGGCCAACGCACATGAGGTCGACCCGGCCTTCCTGAACAGCGCCGAGGTTTATTGCGATTATCGCGCGACCACCCCTGCGTCCGCCGGAGAAATGAAGCTGGCCGCCGAGGCTGGGTGGTCTGCCTCTGCCATCCGTGGCGATCTTGCCGAACTGCAAACCGAATCCTGTGACAAACCGTCGGGCAGCAAGCCGGTGTTTTTCCGCTCGATTGGACTGGGTCTGGAAGATATTTTCATAGCGCGCGCCATTTACGATGCGGCTTTGGCGTGACTGAGACTTAAGGAGAGACCCATGGACATCAGACCTTTCGGCGTCGAAATGTGGATGAATGAGTTCGAAACCAAATGCGAACTTAATCTGGCGGAAACCTGTGTTGAGTCCATCACACTGGGTGAACTGTTCGAAATGGCCTGTCAGCATAACAGTATTCTTGGTGACCTGTCGGCCATGAAGATGACCTATGGTGCGATCGAAGGGTCGGATCGTTTGCGTGACGCAATCTGTGGGCTGTATGAAAGACAGACGCGCGAAAATATCCTGACAACACATGGCACGATCGGTGCCAACGCGCTGGTACATCAGACACTTGTCTCGCGCGGGGATCACGTGATTTCTGTGATCCCGACCTATCAGCAACATTATTCGATCCCCGAAAGCATCGGCGCGGATATCGAGTTGTTGCACCTGAAACCTGAAAACGAGTTCTTGCCTGATCTGGACGAGTTGCGCACGATGGTGCGGCCAGACACGCGGCTGATTGCGATAAACAACCCCAACAATCCGACCGGCGCCCTGATGGATCGCGCGTTGCTGGAGCAGATCGTCGACATTGCCCGCAGCGTTGATGCGTGGGTGTTGTGCGATGAAGTCTATCGCGGCACCGACCAGACCGGCGATGGGTTCACGGCTGCGGTTGCGGACCTCTACGAAAAAGGGATCAGCACAGCGGGCATGTCCAAGGCTTATTCCCTGGCGGGCTTGCGGGTTGGTTGGATCGCGGGACCTAAGGACATGCTGCATGAGGTGATGGTTCACCGGGACTACAACACCATTTCGGTTGGTCAAGTTGACGAGTTGCTCGCGGCTATGGCGCTGGAAAACCGCAACAGGATTTTGGCGCGGGCGCAGCGGATCACGAGGGAGAACCTGCGGATCGTTGAAGAGTGGATCGCGAAAGAACCGTTGATCACTTGGGTGCCTCCAAAGTCGGGGACCACGGCTTTGCTGAAGTACGACCTGCCCATGTCTTCGCGTGATCTGTGTGTGGCGCTTCTGAAAGAGGAGGGGGTGATGCTGACCCCGGGCAGTGCCATGGATATGGAAGGCTGGTTACGCCTCGGCTACACCAATCCGACAGCAGACCTGAAGGCCGGGTTGGCAAAGCTCTCGGGTTTCTTGGCGCGCCACAGCGCCGCGTAGAAGGGCACGGGTGTCAATCTGGACCATTAAGGTGTGACCTTGGCTGACGCCTTTGGGATCATTTTGCAAGATTTGGACACGGTCCGTGAAGCATTTCTGTCTGGCAAGTGCTGACATCAGGTGCACGGGGTCGCTGGTTCGGGTTGCGCCATGCGGTCGCTAAGCCGAACAATCTGCGATGGCTTTGGATAACCGACGGGTCACGCCACATTCGCAGTCATCTTCGTTTGAACAGGCGCGCAGCCCTCGTGTCCCGCGCAGATGAGCAGGCTTGCTCTGAAAGGTCCATCCCACCAAGATAGAGTTCCGCGGATCGAACAATTCAACGAGTCGGAGGAAGCAGGATGTATCGCGTCAGACTATTTGCAGTCCGCCATTCTCGTTCGTTTGAATGGATCTATCGCCGCGTTGAAGCTTCTCTGGTTTCACTTGACCCGGTATTTCGGCGGATCGGGTATGAACGCGTCGAGCCTTTTGTTGCGACCTTGGAACGATGGACCAAGTCCTTTCTGTTTGATTGCAAGATGTGCGGGCAATGCGCATTGTCTTCGACGGGTATGTCCTGTCCTATGAACTGCCCCAAGACCCTTCGGAATGGACCTTGCGGGGGTGTCCGGCCGGGTGGGTATTGTGAGGTCAAGCCCGAGATGAAATGTGTCTGGGTCTGTGCATGGGATGGCGCGTCGCGGATGAGACACGGGAACCAGATCGAAATCGTCCTACCGCCTGTGGATCATTCGCTGAAAGGCACATCTTCCTGGTTGCGTGTCGCGCGTGAGAAGGCCGTCAGCCTGCGCGAAGCGCGAGAGGCCCGCCGCTCGACCGTCGCCAGAGCCTTTAAATCCGCGCGGGAAAAGGAACCGGCCACGGCACCGCTTGCCCCCGAGCCCGGTGAGAAGAAAGACACATAGGACCATGGCCACGGGATTAGATATACCAACCAATTCCTACCCGGAACTGTCCGAGGGCATTGTCTCTGGCAGCCGTCTTGAACTTGCGCTGAAGGCCGGAAAATTTGCGATCACGGCAGAGCTCAATCCTCCGGACAGCGCGGACCCCGATGATGTTTATCAGGCTGCAAGGCCGCTGAGCGAAGTTGCTGACGCAATCAACGCCACCGATGCCTCGGGGGCGAACTGCCACATGTCGTCGCTGGGAATCTCGGCCTTTCTGGTTCAGGCCGGTTACGAGGCCGTTTACCAGATTTCGTGCCGTGACAGGAACCGCATCGCCATTCAGGGGGACGTGCTCGGCGCGGCGGCGCTGGGTGTCAAAAACGTCCTGTGTCTTACCGGCGATGACGTCGGGGCGGGGGATCAACCGGGGGCAAAGCCAGTCTTTGATCTGGATTCCGTTTCTTTGTTGCGCACTTTGCGCACGATGCGGGATGAAAGTGTGTTTCTTTCAGGTCGAAAAATCAGTCGCCCGCCCCGGCTATTCATCGGCGCGGCAGAAAACCCATGCGTCGATCCCTTGGAGTGGCGTCCGGACAGGCTGGCCAAAAAGGTCAAGGCGGGTGCCGAGTTCATCCAGACAAACTATGTCTTTGACCTCCCGAGGTTTGAGCAATTCATGTCCAGAGTGCGGGATCTGGGCTTGGATCAACAGATTTTTTTACTGGCCGGCGTTGGTCCGCTCGCTTCGGCGCGGGCCGCGCGTTGGATGCGATCGAACGTGCCGGGAATTCACATTCCAGATCATGTTATCGCGCGTATTGAGGGGTCGGAAAACCAGGCAGCTGAAGGCGAGAAGATCTGCATCGAACTGATACAGCAGATCCGCGAAATCCAAGGTGTGTCGGGTATGCACATCATGGCCTACAGACGCGAACACCAGGTGTCGAAGATCATAACAAGCAGTGGCTTGCTGGATCGCCGAAACCGACGCTGACGCAGCCCTTGTGTGACGTTTAGGTCAATTCCACTGAGACTGAGAACCGTGCGTCGGACCGGGTTTTGGTGGACACAGGCCCTGACACCGGGGTGTCGGCGGCAGTCACAGTGTCGAACATGATGCAGCATTGAGTCGATGGTGCGCTTGCAAGGTCGGATGGCATTTCTACACGGTTCGGCTTATACATGGCGTATGAAAGATACGGCTCCGGATTGGTTCGAAACCTGCATCAGCCAGCTGACTGCCAACGGCACGCAGCGGGTATGGTCAGTGCTGGTTACGATTTTTGGTGATCTTGCCCAAAGCGGGTCAGATCAGATCAGCGGTGCGCTGATGACGGCGCTCACCAGTCTGGCGGGGATCAAGTCCGAGGCGACGCGTGTTGCGCTTCACCGATTGCGCAAGGAAGGTTGGATCGAAAGCACGCGGGTGGGGCGCAACAGTGTGCACCGTTTGACGGATTTTGGTCGCGACCAAAGTGCCACCGCCGCGCCACGAATTTATGCCCGTGACACCAACAATCCCGACACCTGGCATGTGCTTATCGCCAGCGTTTCCGAGAGGTCCCGGAAAGAGCTGTCAGACCTTATGCTCATTGGCGACTATATCTCGGTCAACCCGTCCACTGCCATAGCGCCCGGTCCAGTTCCAGATGGGCTGGAGGATCTGTTGGGGATTGAAAGCAGCGCCATTTCAGTTCCCGACTGGATGCGGGATTTGTGTGGACCTGAACCCCTGAAAGCAGCTTATGAGCAGTTTTGGGCAACGCTTCAGCTTGTCGAGCGGCATTTGCCTGCCAACGGGTTGGACGACCCCTTACAAACCGCCGTTCTACGCGTTCTGATCGTGCATGGGTGGCGGCGACTTATCCTGCGTCATCCTGCTTTGCCCCCCGCTTTTCTGCCTGCAGACTGGAAAGGTGCAGAGTGTCGCCAGAAGGTGTTGCAGTTACTGGACAGGTTGCCTCGTCCAAGCCTTGCATCGCTGGAAGCCGTGCTGGGCGATTGATGTTTACCTAGACCCGCGCATCGATTGGTCCGCTAAGTATTGTTTGGTTCAAAGCTCTATTCTGTCCGAACATCGAAATGATAAAGTCTTGCTCAATATGTTACAGAATACTTGAAAAATTTCGCATTGAGGTAACATAAAGCTTGCCTCGAATCGATTGATTCAATATCAACCGACCAGACGGTTAATAAATTTGGACGCGAACAGGAGACCTCAGAGATGGACGCATTCATCTGCGACGCGACGCGAACACCGATAGGACGGTATGGCGGGGCGTTGTCGTCGGTTCGTACAGATGATCTTGCTGCTCAGCCCTTGGCGGCGTTGAGGGAACGCAATCCTCAGGTCGACTGGGCCAGTGTGGACGATGTGATCTATGGAGATGCCAATCAGGCCGGAGAGAGCAACAGGAACGTTGCACGCATGGCGGCCTTGTTAGCCGGGTTACCAATCGACGTGCCGGGCACAACGGTGAACCGTCTTTGCGCCAGCGGAATGGACGCAGTTGGAATGGCAGCGCGTGGCATCAAGGCGGGCGATTACGATCTGGCCATTGCGGGGGGCGTGGAAAGCATGTCCCGCGCGCCGTTTGTGATGCCCAAGGCAACCACGGCGTTCACGCGCAGCAATGCGGTTTATGACACCACTATTGGCTGGCGCTTCGTGAACCCAAAGATGAAGCAGGAATACGGCGTGGATTCCATGCCGCAGACCGCCGACAACGTGGCCGAAGACTATGGCATCAGTCGCGAAGATCAGGATGCCTTTGCCGCGCGCAGCCAGGCCCGATGGGAAGCCGCTCATGCGGCGGGTGTCTTCAAGGATGAGATCACTCCGGTTTCAGTGCCGCAGCGCAAGGGCGAACCGATCATCATGGACACTGATGAGCATCCACGCCCCGGAACCACAGCGGAAAAGCTATCGGGCCTCAAAGGGGTGAATGGGCCGGACAAGACGGTTACGGCGGGCAATGCCTCGGGTGTCAATGATGGTGCGGCAGCCATTCTGATGGCAAATGAGGCGGCAGCGGCCAAGAATGGACTGAACCCCATGGCTCGTGTGGTCGGTATGTCGGTTGCGGGTGTTGCGCCGCGCGTCATGGGCATCGGCCCGGTGCCCGCCAGCCGAAAGGTTCTGGCCCGTGCAGGGCTGAGCATCGAACAGATGGATGTGATCGAATTGAATGAGGCTTTTGCCTCTCAGGGCCTTGCCACCCTGCGGGAACTGGGCCTGCCGGACGACGCACCGCACGTAAACCCCAATGGCGGGGCCATCGCTTTGGGCCACCCACTGGGCATGAGTGGTGCGCGTCTGGTGCTGACTGCAGCTTATCAATTGAAACGTACTGGGGGTCGCTATGCGCTCTGCACCATGTGTGTGGGTGTTGGGCAGGGTGCGGCTCTTATTCTTGAACGCGTGTAACGGAGGAGACGGGACATGTACGCTCAGATGGTTAAATCCGAGGCGTCGAATGACGATCCGGAAAAACTGGCAGAGTTCCAGGCGCGGATTGATGCCGATATCAAGATCGAACCAAAGGACTGGATGCCTCAGGGGTATCGTAAGACCTTGATCCGACAGATCGGCCAGCACGCGCATTCCGAAATCGTCGGACAATTGCCAGAAGGGAATTGGATCACCCGCGCACCCACGTTGGAGCGCAAGGCGATCCTTTTGGCCAAGGTGCAGGATGAGGCCGGGCATGGGTTGTATCTGTACTGTGCCGCTGAAACGCTGGGCGTCAGCCGGGATGAGTTGACTGAGATGCTGCTGGACGGGCGCATGAAATACTCGTCGATCTTCAACTACCCAACGCTGAACTGGGCCGATATCGGTGCGGTCGGATGGCTGGTCGATGGGGCCGCCATCATGAACCAGGTACCGCTGCAGCGGACATCTTTCGGGCCATATTCGCGCGCCATGATCCGCATCTGCAAGGAAGAAAGCTTTCACCAGCGGCAAGGCTATGACGCGATCCGCAAGATGGCCGAAGGTACTCCAGAACAAAAGAAAATGGCGCAAGATGCGATGAACCGTTTCTGGTATCCGTCGCTGATGATGTTCGGGCCGTCCGACAAAGAATCGGTCCATTCCGCGCAATCGATGGCATGGAAGATCAAGATCAACACCAATGACGAGCTGCGCCAGAAATTTGTCGACCAGACTGTGCCGCAGGCTGAATATCTGGGCCTGACCATTCCTGATCCGGATCTGAAGTGGAACGAGGAACGCGGACATTACGACTTCTCGGAACCCGACTGGTCCGAATTTTTCGATGTGATCAAAGGCAATGGTCCCTGCAACGTCGACCGTCTGGCGGCCCGCAACAAGGCGTGGGACGACGGCAAATGGGTCCGAGACGGGCTATTGGCCCATGCTCGCAAGAAAAAGGCTGGCAATCTGGCCGCTGAATAAGCTTACCCTGAGGAGGAAACCCGATGAACACTGAATGGCCCCTGTGGGAAATCTTCATCCGTGGCCAACATGGGATGAGCCACCGGCATGTCGGCTCGCTGCATGCCCCGGACGCGGAAATGGCGATCAAGAACGCGCGCGATGTTTACACCCGCCGTAACGAAGGCGTTTCGATCTGGGTGGTTGAGGCCAACAATATCTCTGCCTCGTCGCCCAGCGACAAAGGCCCGCTGTATGAGCCCAGCGAAAGCAAAGTGTACCGCCATCCAACCTTCTTCGACATTCCCGATGAAGTGGGAGCGATGTAATGGGTGTTTCGGTTTCCAATGACGCTTTGCTGCAGTTTCTGCTGCGGATGGGGGACAACACTCTGATCCTTGGCCACCGGGTCAGTGAGTGGTGCGGTCACGCGCCGGTCCTGGAGGAAGACATTGCGCTGGCCAATACCGCGTTGGACCTGATCGGGCAGACGCAGATGTGGCTGGGTTTGGCAGGTGAGATTGAGGGCGGTAAATCCGCCGATGATCTGGCCTTTCTGCGCGACGCCTGGGATTTCCGCAATGTGCTGCTGGTCGAGGTTCCGAACGGAGATTTCGGCCGCACGCTGATGCGCCAGTTCCTGTTCGATGCTTGGCATTCGATCATGCTGGGGCGCTTGATGACATCCTCGGATGACCGTGTCGCCGCCATTGCCGCCAAGGCCAGCAAAGAGGTTGCCTATCACCTCGAACGCTCGGGCGACACGGTTGTGGGTCTTGGTGACGGCACCGAGGAAAGCCATGCCCGGATGCAGGAAGCTTTAGATTATCTGTGGCCTTATGTCGGTGAGATGTTTGCCAGCGACGAGGTTGACGCCAAGATTGTCGCCGCAGGTATCGCGCCGAACCCAAACGACCTACGAGAGGAATATGACGCTCTGGTCGAGCGGATTCTGACCCAGGCAACGCTGACTATTCCAGAAAGCCGCTTTGCTCATAAAGGCGGTCGCGACGGGCGAATGCATACCGAGCATCTGGGCCACCTGCTGACACAGATGCAATGGCTGCAGCGCGCCTATCCTGGGGCAAAGTGGTAAGAGCAGATGCAGACCTCGACTGATCAGATCTGGAGCTGGCTGGACGCCGTTCCCGACCCAGAGATTCCGGTGATCTCGGTCGTGGATTTGGGCATCGTTCGCGATGTGCGTTGGGACGCTGAAACGCTGGTTGTGAGGGTCACACCAACGTACTCCGGCTGTCCGGCAACGTCCGTCATCAGTATGGATATCGAAACCGCTTTGCGCGACCACGGGATCGGCGATGTGCGGATCGAAACCAGCATAGCACCTGCCTGGACCACCGATTGGCTTAGTGAAAAAGGCCGTGCCAAGCTGGAAGACTATGGGATCGCGCCGCCACAACCGGCGGGCGGACCAGAACGTTGCCCGCGTTGCGGCAGCGAGGCCGTTGAAAAAGTCAGCCAGTTTGGCTCGACCCCGTGCAAGGCCCATTGGCGCTGCACCGACTGTCTGGAACCCTTTGACTATTTCAAGTGCATCTGAGGAGGAGCACCGGATGGCACGTTTTCATGACCTGAAAGTCACCGACATCCACAAAACCATCCGCGATGCGGTTGTCGTGACGCTTGAGCCCGCGAATGGCGCAGCGGACCAATTCAACTTTGTCGCTGGTCAGTACCTGACGTTCCGGCGCGATTTTGACGGCGAAGAACTCCGTCGCTCATACTCGATCTGCGCTGGCAAGGATGACGGCGTTCTTCAGGTTGGTATTAAACGTGTAGATGGTGGAGCATTCTCAAGCTGGGCCAACGCGGAACTGAGCGTTGGCGACGTTGTGCAGGCGATGCCACCGATGGGCAGCTTTCACGTGCCAATCGAAGCGGAGGCGGAAAAACAATACGTCGGCTTTGCTGGCGGATCGGGTATCACACCGGTTCTGTCGATCCTGAAAACTACGCTGGCCCGCGAACCCAAGTCCCACTTCACGCTGATCTATGCCAACAAGGGCGTCAACACGATCATGTTCCGAGAGGAACTTGAGGACTTGAAAAACCTCTATATGGGCCGCCTGAACGTGATCCATATTCTTGAGACCGACGCCCAGGAGATTGATCTGTTCACGGGGCTCGTGACGCAGGAAAAATGCGGCGAGCTGTTCAAACACTGGATCGACATCAAGAACGTTGACATGGCCTTCATCTGTGGACCTGAACCGATGATGCTGGGTATTGCCGCCGCGCTGCGGGAGCACGGGCTTGAAGACAACCAGATCAAGTTCGAACTCTTTGCCAGCGCCCAACCGGGTCGGGCCAAGCGCAAGACAACTGCAGAAGAGGCAGGAAAGCAGGCGAACCAGACCAGCGCTTCAATTACGCTCGACGGCTCCACCCAAACAGTAACCCTACCCAAGGATCAGTCCATTTTGGACGCAGCCTTGGAAAACGCCATGGACGCGCCTTACGCCTGTAAAGCTGGTGTGTGCTCCACCTGTCGCTGCCGCGTGCTCGAGGGTGAGGTCGAGATGCTCGCCAATCATGCGCTCGAGGATTACGAGGTCGAAAAAGGCTATGTGCTGAGCTGTCAGGCTTATCCGGTAACAGACCGCGTGGTCGTGGACTACGACCAATAAAGGGAGAGGATCAATGACCGAAGCCATGACACTTGACAGCTATCTGGCCGCGGGCGGGGTGCTGACCAACCCGACCAATGTGCCACCACGCTACCGCGCCGAACTGATGAAGCTGATGGCAACCTTTGTGGATAGCGAATTGGCAGGCGCCGCCGGTTTTGCGGATATCATCAACCAGGGGCCGGGCATCAAGGAACGGATCGCGGCTGCCAAAATCGTGCTCGAGAAAACCGATCACGCAGACCGCGTCCTGAAAATTATGGGTGAGTTCGGTGCAGATACCGAGCGATATGCTACGCATCATCCCTGGACCGCGCGGCTGGATCGGGATGACGATGTCGGTGCGACCCGCAGTGAACATGACATGCGTCTTGCGGTGTTCAACTATCCGATCTCAGGCTGGACCGACGCCGTGATCATGAACCTTCTGATGAGCCGCGCGGTGGCCGAGCAATTGGCTGAGTTTTCGACGGTTTCGTATCAACCCCTCGCGGAAGTCTTCCGTCAGATCGCCGCTGTCGAGGCACATCATGGCGCGCTTGCGCTTGAGGGTGCTGTGAAGCTGGCAGAAAGCGGAGAGACAGAGCAGATGCAAGGTGCCGTGGACTATTGGTGGCCCCGTGTCGCAGTGTCCTTTGGCGGAGACGATCCGAAACGGTTCGCATTTCTGACGTCGATCGGTTTGCGTCATAATCGAAACAGCGCACTGAAAGAACGTTGGTCCCAAGCCGCAGGCGCCGTTGTTGAACAGCTGGGGTTGTCTACCCCAGCGTAAGACTTGGCATACTTGGAGCCGGCTTCCGTTCAAAACGGGGGCCGTGTCTTCAAGTCTCAATTTGTTCTCTTTTGTAAGTTTTCGCGGGTATTAGCACCTTCGTGCACGTCGTTGAAATCTTGGCCTGAGAATTGAAGGGGCTAGGTGAAAACAAGGCGGAGCAGAACGATTTATTGCTGGCGTCCATACTTCTTAGGTGGCTCAGAGGCATAGCTCAGTCTCGAGCCTCGACAATCGCCTGAACTCACGGCTCATCATAAAGCAGCGCCGCCAAGTCCGAGAATTTGGAGCCAGGTGCGCACAGCCCCCATACCGTTTTACGTATGGCTTCGGCCCGGTCCGTTCCCAAAGAGGGGGCTGCAAATTCCACGAACTTCTCGTCCACTTCTGCGTCATCCATAGGTGCTTCGGGCCCGCCCCGCGCGTGTACATCGCCTGAGTCCAGAACCTGCCCATCTGTCAGTGTTATCGAGACATCGGCGAACCGGCTTTTGGGGAAGCGGCGTGAGTGGCGTTCCGTCTCAAAGACGGAAATGCGATCGACAATCGACGCGACCAAAGGGTCCGACAGCCCGGCGCCAGTGATGTGTTCGACCCCGATCCGCCCATGGGCGGCCATGGTGGCGACCGCAAACGGAAGGGAATACTGTGCCTTCGACGTATCGTCTGGCATCCCTTGAAACAGACAAGCGCTTTCGCGGAAGGTATTGACCCGGATCGCCGCGATATCCGTGTGGCTCAGGTCATGATCGCGCATCAACGCACGTGTTGCGTCAATTGCGGCATGTGCCCAACGGCAGATCGGGTAGGGTTTCACATATTGGTGCTCCATCTGCCAAAACCGCCCCAGATCTTGCCAGTATGGCGCGACCTCGTCCGCTTCGATGGTGATCGCAGGAGCGCCAACAAAGCCTTTTTCCGCCAGAACGACCGAAGATACCCCGACCAAGGCACCCCAACCTGAACCGTCATGCAACATGGTGGGATTGGCGATTTCCCGCATCATCTGACTGCGGGGACCGTGGTATTCGGCGATCCCCATGGCCTGCCGCATCTGCTCGGCGCTCAGCCCACGTAACCGAGCCGTAACTGCCACCACTCCCAACGCGTTCCATGCGCCCGAAGTGTGATAATCGCTGACGGTGTTGTGCAAAGAGATCCCGGCCCGACCAGCGACCTCGTAGCCAATGGTGACACCGGCCAGAGCTTCGGGGCCTGAAAAATCTCTGACCGTTTCAGCCACAGCCGCCAGCGCGGGAATAACCGCCACACCGATATGGCCCTTGGTCGGGTTATACCCGTCATGGCCATCCAGATTATCGGTCTGGGTTGCGGCAGCATAGGCGGCTCCGGCGGCACTGACCGGGCGACCGTCAAACAGCATTCGCGCAGCATAGGCATCGTCACCCGCGCCATAGAGTGCGCGGGCGGTTTCGCGTGCGATCACCCCGGCCGTCATCGGTGCGGATCCGATCGCGATACCCAACGTGTCCAGCGTCATCCGCGCGGCAGCTCTCAGCGTTGTGGCCGGGATATCCTCGACAGATGTTCCAAGGGTAAAGTCTGCAATATTTTGAAATCTGTCCGCCACGGCCTGCCTGCTTGTGTTTTGGGGGTCTGGATACCGGTCTTGGCAGAAAATTATGCGCCTTTTACTTTGGCGGCACGAAAACAATCCAAGGGCATTGGCCCCGGAATTTTTGTGGCAATGAGATCCGTCTTGTCCCATATGTAAAATTCTTTTTGTCGCAAAAGTACAAAAGGCCGGGCCTGCTTCGCCATACTCGACATGTAAACTGCCATGGATCACAGCACATGATGAACCTGCCGCACCTGTCCTTTCTGCGCTCTTTCGAGGCCGCTGCCCGTCACCTCAGCTTTACCAGCGCGGCGGAAGAACTGAATTGTACGCAGTCGGCTGTCAGCAATCACGTGCGTTCGCTTGAAGAATTTCTAAAGCGCCCGCTTTTCGTGCGTCACGCCCGGTCTCTGTCACTGACGGATGTGGGCAAAGCTTATCTGCCCTCGGTGCGCCATGCGTTGCAGGAAATCGATGTGGCCACCCAATCTCTGGTGCTGCGACCTCATACCCGAACAGTTGTCGTCTCTTGTCCTGTCAGCTTGGCCGAAAACTGGTTGCCCGATGTCATTCAGAGTTTCTCGGAGGTGCATCCCGACATTTCCCTGACTGTTCACGGCACGATTTGGACCGATGTCGATCCCAATGTCTCAGACATCTCGATCGTCATTAGCCATGTCGACGACGTAGCCGAGGGTCTGACGCGGTTGTGGACGGACAAGCTGACTGTTGTCTGCGCCCCGAACTATTGTGTCGCGGGTCAACCCATGAGGGACCCGCATCAATTGGGCAGTGCACAACTGATTCACATTCTTGGCCGCCCTGCCTATTGGGAGAAGGTGGCGGTAGAATTCGGGCTGGAAGATCTGAACCAGAAAGAAGGTCCAAGGACCAATGTCTCGAATCTTGCGTTGGAGCTGGCCTCGAAATCTCTGGGATGTGTGGCCTTGCCGAAATCGCTTGCTCGTCCCTATGTGGATCGAGGTTTGTTGATAGAACCTTTCGAACTGAATCTGGAAAGCCCTTGGGCCTATTATGCCAACCTCCGGAAAACGGGGGCCACTCCTGCGGTTCAGCTGTTTCAGGACTGGCTGATGACGGTGGCGGCGCAGACCGGCGATCTGATTGGTTAAGCGGACCTCGTCTGGTGCGGCACGGACACACCGGATCAAAACCTGCGCGCCAGACGCGCAGAAAAATCGACCGCTTTGCCACAGTTTTTTTCGCATGTCACAAGATGTGAACCACCCTAGGGTCCAAACCAACTTTTTGAAAGACAACACAAAGCGTCACCTGTCATGAGCCAAACCCCGAGAATTGCGTCAGTTCAGACTTGCGGCCCTTCAACTCAGATCGATCACTTCATGAAATGCGGTGAGCTTAAGGACATTTACTGATGAAAACCCACGCACAAGCTGTTGTCATAGGTGGCGGTCTTGCCGGTACTTCAATCCTGTACCACCTTGCCAAGCTCGGTTGGACTGACGTCATCCTGCTGGAACGGGACGAGTTGACCAGCGGCTCGACCTGGCACGCGGCCGCCAACATTCATGGTCTGCATGACAACAATAACATCACTCGTATCCAGCATTATACAATGAACCTGTATAAAGAACTGGAGAAGGAAACCGGCCAAAGCTGTGGGGTGTTTCAACCCGGGTCGCTTTACCTGGCCCAGACCGAAGAGCGCGAGCAGCAGTTGCGCCTGCAAGAGGCCAAAGCACGATTTTACGGTCTGAACTTCCACGAGGTCAGCCGGGAAGAGGCGAAAGAACTCCATCCGCTGGCGCAGTTCGATGACATTCGTTGCATCATGTACGAACCCGATGGTGGCAATGTGGACCCCTCGGGTGTTCCTCACGCCTATGCTGCTGGGGCCCGGGCCATGGGGGCCACGATTGAACGGTTCTGCCCGGTCATTGGGACTGAACAACAGTCCGATGGCAGCTGGATCGTGCGTACGCCCAAGGGCGACATTCATACCCAGTGGGTGGTCAATGCCGCTGGCCTTTGGGGTCGTGAAGTGGCGGCACTGGCGGGCCTGACCCTGCCGCTGCAACCCACCGAACACCAGTATTTCGTGACCGAAGCCATCGACGAAGTGGCCAATCTGGGCCGCCGTTTACCCTCGATCGCCGACCGTGACGGCGAATACTACTTCCGGCAGGAAGGCAACGGGTTGCTGATCGGTGCCTATGAGAAAGACATGAAGTTCTGGGCCGAAGACGGCACGCCGCTGGACTTTGCGCATGACCTGTTCCCCGACGATCTGGACCGGATCATGGAAAACGTCATCCGCGCCACCGAGCGGGTGCCGGTTGCGGCAACCGCCGGGGTCAAGCGGGTGATCAACGGGCCGATGATCTGGTCGCCTGACTCAAACATGCTGTGGGGGCCGGTGCCCGAGCTGAAGAACTATTTTCTGATCGGGGGGTTGATCCCCGGGTTTTCGCAGTCTGGTGGTCTGGGCCTTTTGGCGGCGCAATGGATGATCGAGGGCGAGCCGCAATATGACATGTTCGCTTGGGATCTGGCCCGTTTTGGTGACTGGGCCGACAAGAAATTCACCAAAGCGCGCGTGCAGGATTCCTACATCCACCGCTTCAAGATCCACTTCCCCAACGAGGAGCGCAGCGCAGGACGCCCGGCCCGCGTACGTCCCGCTTACGAGATGCAGAAACAGATGGGCTGCGTCTTTGGGCTCAACTGCGGCTGGGAACACCCGCTTTGGTTTGCCGATGAACCCGGCACCGAAGAAACCACCGGCTTTACGCGCCAAAACTGGTTCGATCCGGTTGGGCGCGAGGTAAAGATGCTGCGCAACAGCGTAGGTATCATCGATATCTCGAACTTTGCCAATTACGTGATCAAGGGACCGGGCGCTTATGACTGGCTGGACCGTCTGGTCGCCAATCGCGTGCCCACCGAGGTGGGGCGAAGCTGCCTGACTCCTTTGATCTCGGTTCGCGGTGGCGTGGCGGGTGACTTCACCATCACCAAGCTTGCCGACGAAGAATACATGATGATCGGCTCAGGCATGGCCGAACGCTATCATCAGCGCTTCTTCCAAATGGTCGAAATGCCCGAGGGCACCACGTTGGAGGTTGCGACCGACCGCATCGCCGGGTTCAACATCGCTGGCCCGAAATCGCGCGAAGGGCTGTCGCGTCTGACCAATGCCGACCTGTCCAACGACGTGTTCCGCTTCATGCGGTCGCAGAAGATCATCGTCGCGGGTGTGGAATGTGTGGCCATCCGCGTTAGCTTCACCGGCGATCTGGGTTGGGAATTGCATTGCGCCGAAGACGATCAGGTTGCGCTTTACACAGCGCTGCTTGAAGCTGCCAAGGATTGCGGCGGAGGCCCGGTTGGTGGGCGTGCATTGGGGTCATTGCGTATCGAAAAGGGCTATGGGTCCTGGGGGCGGGAGTATTCTCAGGAGTATTGGCCGCAAGAGGTCGGATTGACCGGGCTGATCAAACTGGACAAGGACTTCCTGCACAAGGACGCCTATTTGGCGATCAAGGACAATGCCCCGCGCGAGGTTTTGTCGGTGTTCGAACTGGATGTGACCGAAGACGCCGACGCCACGGGCAGCGAGCCGATCTTTTCGCCCGAAGGTGCGCCTGTGGGCCGGGTCACATCCGGGGCGTACGGGTATTCGGTCGGGAAGTCGCTTGCCCTTGGGTTCCGCAACCCCGAAGTGGCGCGACCCGGGGACAAGGTGGTGATCCAGGTGATCGGAACGCCGCACATAGGCCGAGTTCTGGCAGAGGCTCCATTCGACCCCAAGGGCGAAAGGCTGCGCGGTTAAAACCTCTGCACGCGTCCAAAACAATTGGTCCTGCCCAAAATGCGGGGTGGGACCTCAAAAACCATCAAGCGCATCGTGACAAGCGATGCGCACGCGCCCCTCACAGGCTGGGCACTGCCGGTTATACCTTCAACCTTGCGAAACCAGCCACTGGAGCACGTTCTGAACTTCGCGTCGGTCCCGGCTTTCGTCCTGGGCTTCGACAAAATAGCCATGCGTTGGTTTGATATCTTCGTCGAACAGGCGCAGCACGCGCCCCTCTCTGAGGTCCTGATCGATCAGCGGCAGCCAACCCACAACCGCACCTTGTCCTTCGGCTGCGCCGCGCAACAGAATATTAGCATCTTCGAAGATCACGCCCGCCAACGCGGATGAGGGCTGCACGTTCATTGCGACAAACCAGTCAAGCCACCCCCAGTGGTTACGTTGGTGTAGGATAGGTTTGTTCAGCAGGTCCTCGGGCGTGTCAATTGGCCCGTATTGTTTGATGTACTGCGCGCTGGCGATAGCGACAGGCCGTAGTTCCAGCAACTTGAGTGCACCACGTGGCATGTCCGCCAGGCGATGCCAGCTCAGGACAATATCTGCATGCGTCTGATCGCCCATGCGCGGGCGGTAAGAGGGCACGACCTCAAGCTCAACCCCTGGGAAACTCTGCCACAGGTCGCTGATGCGCGGCATCAGCCATCGGGCTGTCAGAATGGGACCTGCGGCCAGGCGCACAACCTTGCGTGATGTTCTGCGCAGGGTTCCAACCGTGTCTTCCAGCAGTCCAAACGCCTGCGCCGTTGTCTCGGCCAGCCGCTTTCCGTCTTCTGTCAGCCTGACTTCACGCCCTACACGTTCAAACAGCAACGTGCCCAGTTGACCTTCCATTCCACGGATGTGGTGACTGATGGCCGTTGGTGTCACCGCAAGGCGCTCGGCCGCAGCACGAAAACTGCCAGCCTTGGCCGCAGCGTCGAAAGCGCGCAGCGCGGATAGAGATGGAAGCATGAGATTCTCACTGATGAGTTCAACTCACTAAATGCTGAGGAAAGACCATTTGTAAATAGGCCATTATGGCTGCAACTATTGCAGGTAGTTAAACTGGACTCATGAAAAATGACCTCTACCGCCCGCAGGCGTGGTCGCAAGCAGCGGCTGAACCAAACAACTGAACCCGCGTTGAACCCTCCGGTCTGGCCGGGTGTCAATGGGGGGCGGTTTAAGCCGCTTTTGCCTGACGAGGTGGCGCTGGTTGAAGAAACGGCGCTGACGCTGCTGGAAACGCTTGGCCTTAGCCAGGCTATTCCGTCGATGATCGACAAGGTGCTTGCGGCCGGTGGGTCGATGACGGCCGACGACCGTTTGCTGTTCCCCCGCGCGTTGGTGCAACAGTCCATTGTTGATGCAAAGCGCAACTTTTCCCTTTGCGCTCAAACACCTGAACACGACTTGGATATCAGCAACGCCCGCGTGCACATGTCCAGCGGCGGTGCGGCCCCGGGCGTGTTTGACCTTGAAACGGGCGACTACCGGGATTCAACACTGGTTGACCTGTATGACGCGGCTCGGATTGTCGACCAGATGGAAAACATCCACCATTTCAGCCGTTCGGTTGTCGCCCGGGACATCGAAGACAATGCGGTGATGGACCTCAACACCGCTTATGCCTGTCTGGCAGGCACGTCCAAACATGTGTCGATGTCGATCAGCGAGCCTGAAAATGTGCCCACGATTGCGCAGCTATGTTACGCCGTCGCCGGCAGCGAGGCGGCTTTTCGCGCCCGACCTTTCCTGACCGTAATGGTGTGCCACGTCGTGCCACCCATGCGCTTTGCCGAGGAAGCATGCGAGGTGCTCGAGGCCGCAATTCTGGCGGGTTTCCCGGTACAATTGATCAGCGCCGGACAAGCTGGGGCAACCAGCCCGGCCACCATTGCCGGATCGTTGGTGCAGGCCGTGGCCGAAACGCTGGCGGGGCTTGTGTTCGCCCGCCTTGTTGACCCAGAGGTCAAGGCAATCTTTGCGCCCAAACCGCTGGTTGCAGATCTGCGCACCGGTTCGATGTGCGGCGGCGGTGGAGAACAAGCGATTCTGATGGCTGGCGCTGCGCAGATGGGGCGGCATTTCGATCTGCCAACCTCCTCTATCGCTGGGATTACCGACGCCAAATGTCTGGATGCGCAATACGGAGCCGAGAAATCGCTGGCTGTGACCATGGCTGCCCATGCGGGCTCGAACATCGTTACTCAAGCTGCGGGAATGCAGGCCAGTTTGCTGGGCGTCAGCCACGCGGCCTACGTCAGCGACAATGATATGCTGGGCAATATCCTGCGAACCCTACGCGGGATCGAGGCCACGTCCGAGAATATTGCCGCCGATGTAATCGCCGACGTTTGTCGGGGTGAAGGACACTATCTGGGCGAACAACACACGTTCAACCGGATGAAATCAGATTATTTCTACCCTGAAATCGGGGATCGCAAGACACCGCGGGAATGGCAGGAAGACGGTAGTCGATCAGTGGGGGACATCGCGCGGGACAAAGCGCGCGAGATAATGTCTGGCCATTTCCCACAGCACATTCCTGATGATGTTGACCGGGCGCTGCGCGCGCGTTTCGACATTCGTTTGACACGACAGCAAACCGGCAGATCCTCATGAAAAGTCAAAGCCTCAGCGCCCGCGCCCATGCCGTGATGCCCGGCGGTGTCAGTCACGAGTTGCGGTATAAAAGCCCACACCCGATCTATTTCCAGAGGGCAAAAGGGGCCGAGAAATGGGATGTGGACGGCAAGCGCTATATTGATTTCAAACTGGGTGCTGCCAGTCAGATACTGGGTCACGCCCATCCCGAAATCGCCGAAGCTGTCGCCCAGCAGATGGCGCGGATGCCCTATACCGCTGATTGTCATCCGCTTGAGGTCGAATGGGCCGAATGGCTAAACCGTCTGTTTCCATCTGCCCAGCGGGTACGTTTCACGGGGTCCGGCACGGAATCGACGATGCTGGCCCTGCGACTGGGCCGTGCGCATTCGGGCCGTGATAAAGTGCTGCGCATCGATGGCCATTTCCACGGCTGGCACGACATGTTGATGAAAGGTGCCAAACCCGGCATCAACACAGCGCCTTCTTTGGGTATACCGCACGCTGTCACCGATATGACGGTGATATCCCCCCCAGATCTGGGCGCTGTCGCCGAACTTTTGGACAGCGACCCGCAGATCGGAACCGTTTTTGTTGAGGCATCCGGCGCAAATTACGGTTCGGTCCCGCTACCGGACGGGTTCTTGCAGGGGGTGCGAGCTCTGACCGATCAAACTGGTCATGTGCTGGTCTTTGACGAGGTTATCACCGGCCTGCGCTGGTCGCCAGGCGGACGGCAGGCGCGTGACGGAGTGACACCGGATCTGACCACGCTGGCCAAGATTGTCACCGGAGGTCTGCCTGGTGGGACAGTTGTCGGTCGGGCTGATATCATGGATCTGCTCAGCCCCAGTGAAACCCGCGACGGGCTGTCGCCTCCGGTCAGCCACAAGGGCACCTTCAATGCGGCCCCTTTGGTGGCTGCCGGTGCGGTCAAGGCGATGGAAATTCTATCGACCGGTGACGTTCAGACCCACGCCGATGCAATGGCTGCGCGCCTGCGCGATGGCTTCAACACTGTATTCCGAGCATTGGACGTACAAGCATTGGCCTATGGCGACAGCTCGACCTGCCATCTTTATTTCGGCGGGCGATCCATTGACGGGCTGGATGCCACCGCAATCCGCAAAACACCCCCCGCTGTTGTCAAAGGTTTGCGAGACGGGTTGTTGGAGAGAGGCGTGGACTTCATGTCCTTCACCTCCTGCGTCACTGGCTTGCCACATACACCCGACCTGATCGACGAGGCGGTCGTGCATTTCCGCGACACCGTATCCGACCTCATCCGCGACGGAGTGCTGTCATGACGTTGCCCACCCATGCCCGCACTGTCATCATCGGCGGTGGTGTTATCGGCTGCTCGGTCGCTTATCATTTGGCGCGCGAAGGGCGGAAGGACATCGTTGTTCTGGAACGCTCGAAACTCACCAGCGGCACCACATGGCACGCGGCCGGTCTGGTGCGGCGCTTGCGGCCTTCGGCGACACTGACGAAGCTGATCAACTATTCCATCGACCTCTACAGCGAGCTTGAACGTGAAACCGGGCAAGCTACGGGCTGGACTCAAACGGGTTCATTGACGCTTGCCACCAACCAAGACAGGCTGATCAATATCAAACGTCAAGTCTCGCTTGGCCGTGCCTTCGGGCTTGAGGCCGAGGTTGTGGATGCGACCCGTGCCAAGGATCTGTGGCCGCTGATCGAGGTTGATGATGTGATTGGCGCTGTCTGGTCGCCCTCTGATGGGCGGGTCAACCCCTCTGACGTGGCTTTGGCGCTGTCCAAAGGCGCACGGGCGCGAGGGGTTCAGATCTTTGAAGATACCCGCGTGACTGGCCTGCAAAAGAAAAGCGGTCGGATATCAGCCGTCGAGGTCGGTGACCACGTCATTGAGGCCGACGAGGTTGTGATCGCCTGTGGGCTCTGGTCGCGCGAGGTCGCGGCCATGGCCGGAGCGCACATGCCGCTTTATGCTTGTGAACATTTCTACATCCTGACCAAACCCTTGCCCGAGGTTCAGGCCCTTGGAAAAGGCGTACATCTGCCCACGTTGAACGATCAGGACGCTTTCCTTTATGCCCGTGACGATGTTGAAGGGCTATTGGTGGGCTCGTTCGAGCCACACGCCAAGGGTCTGCCGCTGGAAAAGTTGCCTGCCGATTTCTCATTCGATCTGCTGGATGAGGACTGGGACCATTTCATGCCGATGATGGAAAACGCCCTGCGCCGTATTCCGGCGCTGGAACGGGCCGAGGTGCGGATGTTGCTGAACGGGCCTGAAAGCTTCACCCTCGACAGCCAGTTCATTCTGGGCGAAAGCCCCGAAGTGCCGGGGCTGTTTCTGATGGGCGGGATGAACTCGACCGGTATTGCTCTGGCGGGTGGAGCAGGCAAAGCGCTGGCCGAATGGATTATTGCCGGTGAACCCACTATGGAGCTGAACGAGGCCGACATTCGCCGGTTCAGCCCCGAAATGAACGTCCTTGGCGCGCTGGAAGCCCGCATCCCCGAGGTGCTGGGTCGGCACTATGACAATCCTTTTCCCGGGCGCACGATGGAGACAGCGCGAGGTCAGCGCCGGTCGCCCATTCATGCCGGGTTGGTGGCCGCCGGAGCGCAATTCGAAGCCCGTGGAGGTTGGGAGCGCGCGGTGCATTTCGGTGGCGAAGCCGCCCATCTGCCGCTGACCTTTGGTGTACCAGTCTGGCGTGATCAGGTTGGACAAGAGGTTGAAGCCTGCCGCAGCGGTGCGGCCATTCTGGATCAAAGCGCCTTTGGCAAGATCATGGTGCAGGGGCCGGATGCATGTGCCTTTCTGAACCGGCTCTGCGCTGCGCAAATGGATATGCCCGAGAGCCGTATCGCCTACACTCAGATTCTGAATACGCGCGGCGGTGTCGAAAGTGATCTGACCGTGCAGCGGCATGGGCCTGAAACCTATCTGATGATCGTCGGCGCCAATGAGACCGTCCGTGTAATGCAACGGATGCGGGGCACGAGGACTAACTATCGTGCCGAGTTCTTTGATGTGACTAGTGGATTTGCCATATTGGGACTCGCCGGAGCGAAAGCGCGCGAGGTTCTGCAAGCCACGACAAACACACCCGTGCCCGATCTGAAACGCTTCCGGTTCGCCCCGGTTGAGATTGGTCTGGCGCGAGGATGGGCGGGGCGGCTCAGCTTTACCGGCGAAGAAGGCTATGAACTCTACATCCCGGCCGAGATGGCGATGGCTGCGCACGAAGCGCTGGTCGCTGCTGGGGTAAGCCATGCAGGGCTTTATGCCAGCGGATCGCTTCGCATCGAAAGTGGCTTTAGGGCTTTCGGCCACGAACTGACACCGGGTACCACACCGCTTGAGGCCGGGTTGGGCGTATTCTGCGCCACGGGTACCGGGTTTGTCGGTGAAGATGCCTTGCAGGACCACAAATCCAAGCGGCGCATCGTTTCGATCTTGTTTGACGATCCCGCTGCGATCCCCTTGCACGATGAGCCTATTTACTTCGATGGCAAAGTTGTGGGCCAGATCACCTCGGCCGCGTGGAGTTACCGGTTTGGCCGCTCAGTGGCGCTTGGCCTGATCAACGCTCCGCTTGATCTTCTGGAAACACAGGAAGTTGTGGACGGATTCGAAGCCGAGATCGCTTGCACAGGCTTTGCCGCCAAAGCTTCTCTCAAACCCGCAAAGGTAGCTTTCGCATGAGCGATACGATCCAATCCACACGGGTAGCCATTATAGGCGGCGGTATCATGGGCGTTGCCGCGCAGTTTCAGCTGGCGGAAAACGGATGGGCTGACACGATCCTGTTTGAAAAAGCAGAACTGACCAGCGGGTCCACCTGGCACGCCGCCGGTCAGATCGCCCATGCGGTTGGCAGCCGCCTTATGGGGTGGATCAACAAAACCTCCATCGAAACCTACAAGCGGGTCGAGGCCGAAACCGGGCAAAGCATCGGCTGGCACGAAGTCGGCGGCATCCGGATTGCCACCACCGACGATGAAGTCGATTGGATGAAATCGATCATGGGCGTGGGCAAGCTGTTGGACCTGCCAATGGATCTGATCGGCCCGGACGAGGTGGCGCAGATCAACCCGTTTTACAGGGTTGATGACGTGAAGGCCGCGGTTCGCACCTATGCGGATGGGCATATCGACCCCTCAAGTGTGACCATGGCGCTGGCCGTCGCAACCCGATCGCGCGGTGCGCGGATCGAACGACACAACCGGGTAATCGGGGCCTCTCGCAAAGGCGATATGTGGCTGCTGCAGACGGAAAAGGGTGACGTTCTGGCCGAACATGTGGTGATTGCCGCCGGCTCATATGCCAATCAGGTTGGTGAGTGGTTCGGTTTGAAAATCCCCTCGGTGTCCTGTCTGCATCATTACCTTGTGACGGACACCGTGCCGCAGTTCGCCGACAGGCCGGAGCTACCCGTGATGCGCGACAACGCGTATGGCGGTTACATCCGACAGGAACAGAAATCCGGCTTGATCGGAATTTATGAAGGCCATGTCTGCCCGACAGTCTGGGAAATGCCCAAAGGTGCGCCATGGGCAGCGGAGAATGAGCTGTTTCAGGCCGATTATGACTCGATCGGCGATTTTCTTATGGTGGCCTTCCACAAAATGCCGATCCTAGCCGAGCTTGGTATCAAACGTGTCGTGCGTGGGGCCATCACGCACACGCCCGATGGTGGGATGTTGGTGGGGCCTTCTGGTGCCCCAAATGTCTGGCTGTCCTGTGGTTCGTCCATCGGGTTGGCGTGGGGCGGCGGTGCGGGCAAGGTGCTCGCCGATTGGATGGTGCATGGCGAGGCCGAGATCAACACGCGTGGCTTCGATCCCCGCCGTTACGGAGATTTCGCCTCGGACAGCTTCATCGTCGAGCGCACCAAGGACGAGTTCATGCGCCGCCATGACACGCCGTGTCCGGGCAAGCAGTTCGACAGCCTGCGGCCGTTGAGAAAGCACCCGTTGTATGACCGGCTTGCTGCCAAGGGCGCAGTTTTCGGTGAAATCGCCGGATGGGAGCGCCCGCGCTATTTTGGTGAAGTGGGAGAAATTGAACAGATCGGCTGGGGGCATCAGCGCTGGCACGAAAACGCCAGCGCCGAAGCTGAAACCACCCGCAATTCTGCCGGTGTGATAGACCTCTGCGCGTTTGCCCAATTCGAAATCTCAGGCAAGGATGCAGGCGCTCTGTTGGACAGGCTTTCGGCCAACCGTATTCCGACGAAAGACGGGCGGATCAGCTTGAACCATTTGCTGACGTCACATGGCCGTTTCGTGACCGAGATCACAATCTGGCGGATTGCTCAGGATCGGTTTTTCACCGGCTCCCCCATCGCCCGGGCCGCCCCGGATTTTGATTGGATCAGATCACACATCCGTCCGGGCGAGGATGTGACCATGATCAACCGTTCGGCGGATTGGGGGATGTTGGCATTGGCCGGCCCTGCGTCGCGCCGTATCTTGTCCGAGCTTACCGATGCCGACCTGTCCAACCGTGCCTTTCCATGGCTTTCGGGGCAGGAAATCCGTGTTGCGGGCATTCCCTGCTATGTCTTGCGTGTCTCGTTTGTTGGCGAGTTGGGGTGGGAATTGCACGCGCCGTTAGGTCAGATCGGTGATCTCTATGACGCACTATTCGAAGCGGGGCCCAAGCATGGGCTGACCGATCTGGGTTCCTATGCCTTTAACGGGATGCGCATGGAAAAAGCTTATCGCGCCAGTGGCGAACTGACCACGGATGTTGGCCCGCTTGACGTCGGACTCGACCGTTTTGTTGTCAGCGAAGGGCGTGATTTCTTGGGCCGCGACGCGTTGTTGAAACGCGATCCGACATGGCAGCTGTTCTACGCAGAGCTACATGCAGATGACATCGACATTCACGGTGGAGAACCGGTTTTACTGAACGGAAATCCCGTGGGTCTGACGACGTCGGGCGGGTACGGGTACACGATTGGCAAGTCGCTTGGTTGGCTGTTTGTCCGAAAAGGTACGCCGCAAATAGGTCTCAGTGTCCGAATTCTGAATCGCGACATCCCGGTGACCGTCCATCAGGATGCGCTTCTCGACCCGCAGAATCTGCGGCCGCGATCCGAGGAGTGACACTTGCTGCAACGAACCAATATCATTGAGAAATCGGCGACCGAACTTGCGACCGATCTGCGCGCACAAACCCTGAGTAGTGTTGAAGTTCTTGACGCGTACCGTACCCGTATCGAAAACGACACAGCCGGGGTGAACGCTTTTGTCACGTTGGACTGGGACGCCGCAAGTGCTCGGGCCGATGAATTGGACAAGCTGGCCGTGCGCGGGCAGTTCGCCGGGCCGTTGCATGGGCTGCCCATCGCGATCAAGGATTGCTTTGAGACCGCCGGTCTGCGAACCACGCACGGGTCAAAAAGCTTTTCCGAACATGTCCCCACAAAAGACGCGCTCCACGTGGAGCGTCTGCGTGCGGCTGGCGCCATTATTGTTGGCAAAACAAACACGCCCGAGTTCACTTTCTCCGGTCAAACCACAAACTTTTTAGCAGGCACGACGCGCAACCCGCTAAACCCTGAAAGGACGGTCGCGGGTAGCTCTGGTGGCGCTGCGGCCGCGCTGGCCGCCAACATGGTCGCGCTTGCTGATGGCTCGGATCTTGGGGGCAGTGCCCGTACACCGGCCGCGTGGTGTGGTGTGGTCGGTATGCGCCCCACATCGGGTTTGGTGCCTATGGATCCGAACCCGGCCCCTTTCGACGGGTTGTCCGTTCCATGCCCGATGGCGCGCACTGTCTCAGACCTCGCTTTGATGCTCAGCGTGATGCAGGGGTCGACGCCCAATCAGCCCCTTGGTTTTGCCGGCAGCTACCCGGACCCCGCCGCGTTGGACATCCCGCTGACGGTCGGACGCGCGGCGTTGAGCCTAGCGCCTTTTGGGGCCAGTGTTGATCCTTCGGTAAAGGCGGCTTTGGCCCCAGTTGCTGATCTGTGCCGCGATCTGGGTTGGCACGTCGATGAAGACATGGCCCCGGACCTTACCCCGCTGCTTGCACATGACAACATCATTCGGGGCCAATGCGCCTTGCAAATGCGCGCTGCTCTGAATCCAGACATGTCATTGGCAGGCGAGAGCTACCGCACGGCTTGTGCACAGGGTGAAGGGCAAAGCCTGTCTGATCTGATCGCCTATCAAACGACGCGCCGTCAAGTCTGGGACTCGGTTGTCACGTTTTTCACCCGCTATGATTTTGCCCTTTGGCCCACCGCCACTGGCATGCCGTTCAGCGCTGACCTGCGCGACAGCGAAATCACCGAGGACTGGCGCACAGTCACTCTGACACCCACGATGGAGCTTCCATCGGTTTCTATCCCCATGGGCCAGTCTTCGGACGGTATGCCTGTGGGTCTTCACATCACCGGCCCGAAAGGATCGGACGAACGGCTGCTGCGCTTTGCCCGCCAGATCGAACGCCAAATTTCCGGAGACTAAACATGACCACCATAAATGGCGGAGAAGCCGTCTATCGCGTTCTGAAAGCCAACGGCATCGATACCGTTTTTGGATTGTTGGGCGGTTCGATGCTCGAACTTTACGACGCTATGTATCAGGGCGGTCAGATCGCCTATGTGGGCGCACGCGACGAACGGGCTGCGGGTCATATGGCCGATGCCTGGGCGCGGATGACGGGTAAACCTGGTGTGGTTCTGGGCGCACAGGCCGGGCCCGGCGTGGTCAACATTGTGACTGCAGTGGCCGAGGCGCAACTGGCCTATTCACCGCTTGTTGTGATTGCCGGAGCGATCACTCGCGCCGATCAATGCAAGGACACGTTTCAGGAAATCGATCAAGTCGCGCTGTTTGCGCCCATTTCCAAACGCTCGGTCATGGTGACAGACCCTGCGAGGCTTGCACCGATGCTTGAAGACGCCATCCGGTTGGCAAATACAGGCCGGCGTGGCCCAGTGGTGCTGCATGTCCCGCGTGACTTGTTCGCCGCAGGCATACCGGCCTTTGAGCCTGCTCCGGTGAATATTGCGCGCGCGGGCCCTGCCGCGCCCTCGGACATAGCCGCCATTGCAAAGCTGTTGTCAGAGGCCGAAAGGCCGGTGATTTTTGCCGGTGGGGGATTCAAATGGGGGGCAGGGCATGATGCCCTTATGGCGCTGGCAGAAAAACTTGAAGTACCGGTCGTCGCCTCCACCGGTCATGCCGACGTCATGCCCCACGGGCACCCGTGGTTTGCGGGGCAGGCTGGCCCACGTGGTAACGTGGTCGCCAGTAGGCTGACTCGCGATGCAGATGTCATGGTGGTTCTGGGGGCCAGGCTTGGGTTCAACTCGACCTTTCATTCCAACGATTATGTCGGAGTCGACACCCGGATCGCCCATGTCGATATCGAAGGCGCAGCGGTTGGCCGGTACTTCCCGGCCGAAATCGCAGCGCAAGGTGACGCTCGTCTGACCGCCGAGGCCCTGGTCGATATTGCGCCTCGGCCAAACTGTGATCCTTGGCGCGCGGCCTTTCGTGCCGATATGGACGACCTCGCAGCCGAGCGCGCCGCTGAGGCAGCGCTTGAGAGCTTGCCCATGCACCCACGCCGAGCGCTGGCCGAAATCCGCGACACGCTGCCGGAAGATGCCATTGTAACACTGGACACCGGCAACACGTGTCTGCAGGCCGCCGACCGGCTGGCACATTATGCGCCGATGTCTTTGATCACGCCTTTGGACTTCGGCCTTGTCGGCTTTGGCCTTGCCGCCGCAATCGGGGCCAAGGCGGCAGCACCGGATCGCCCCGTCATAGCCCTCATGGGAGACGGTGCCGTCGGCTATACGATGATCGAAATTCAGACGGCTATTCAGAACAACCTTCCGATCACGATTGTTGTTTTGGATAATGAAGCATGGGGGGCCGAGAAAGCCTATCAGCAGGAGTTTTACGGTGGTCGGTTGCTGGGTGCCGAAATCCGCTCGCCCCGCTTTGACAAATTCGCAGAGCTGTGCGGTGGCAAAGGTATCTGGGTCGATGGCCCGGGTGATATGGGGCCAGCGCTGGAGCAAGCCATCGCGTCGAATGAAACCACTGTTATTCAGGCAAAGATCGACCCCGGCGCTTTGATGACTCTGCGCAAAGACCTGTTCAAAACGCCGCAAAAGAGTTGATTACTCAGTATATGCGCACTGCCGATCCGGCGAGACTGACAACACCGTCCGGGAAGTGTTGAATTCCTGAATATCGGGGCTGGCAGTTCGGGTTGTTTCGCTCTATCGCCCGTTTGGAACAACCCACCCGCGACAGGAGTTACCAGCCGTGACCATTACCCGCATCGAAACCGGCCAGCGCATGAGCCGCATCGTCAAGCATAACGGAACCGCCTATCTGTGCGGTCAGGTTTCGGATGCCGCCACGGTGGCTGATCAGACCCGCGACATCCTTGCCAAAGTCGAGGACCTGCTGGAGAAAGCTGGCAGTGACAAGACGCGTATCTTGCAATGTGTGATCTGGCTGTCAGACATGGCGGATTTTGCTGAAATGAACGCCGTCTGGGACGCTTGGGTGCCCGAAGGCCACGCGCCTGCCCGCGCCTGTGGCGAGGCGAAGCTGGCCCGCGATATTCTGAAGGTCGAGATGATCGTTACCGCGGCCTGCGACTGATCATTGCAAGAAACCCGCCCTGTACCGATTTTCGGTGCGGGGCGTAGCCCTTGTTTGCGAAACTTTCAAAAACCGGATGCAATCCGAAGCTGGCGGCATAAGTGTTAACACAAATGATTACCCGGTTTGGTGCTAACTTCGACGCTTTTTCACCAGTCGGACGCGGGATCTTTCTTTCTGTAAAAACGCCGCATGACCATTGGAGTCAGGTACATTGGAATCTGATAGGCCCCGATAAAGGCCATGACGGGTGCGGTCACGTCAATTGGCAACGCTACAAAGAAAAGGGCGATGTTCCGGTTGCCTGCGATAAGCGACATGGCTGTGGCCTTCGGCTGCGGTAGCCTGCCGGACGTCAGAAAAAACACTATGATCTGACTGCCAAAATTGGCCAGGCACGCGAGTACGATCCAAAACAGTGCAGTGGCAGGGTTTTTCAAGGCCATGGCACTGACCGCAGGCATCAATCCGATAACAAAAACGGCCAGAGTGATTGCGCCCAATCCTTCCAAGTTCAAAAGCATGGATTGCGAAGGATTTCGCAGCACTTTGCGCCTTATGAAAATGGCTGCTCCGGTTGCGCACAAGATTGTCAGCGACAAACGCAAACCCACCCACAAAACAGATTGAATGTCACCCAACTCGGGCATGAGCAGGAAAACGGGCAGTGCCGTCAGGGGCAACAGGGCTGTGCCAACCACCATTAGCCGCATAGCGTGCTCTGGTGCGTGCCCCATCATCATGCACATATTCGGACTGCCTGCTATGGAAGGGGCCGCGGCCATGATCAGCAAGGACAGAAGGACTGGCGTTCCGATCCACCCTCCGACATATCCTATTCCCAACAGGATCATCGGAATCACGAGCTGAAACCCAACGATCGTGACTACCACTTTGGGCAGGTCACTCAGCGATCCAAAGATCGCTTCTGGGCCCATCCTCAGCACGGTGACGAAGAGCAACAGTACAACCAGGGGCGGAAGCAGGCCCCGCATCGGTTCAGCCAAGGCCGGCAGTAGTAGACCTGCGACCAGACCACTGATCAGTACATACGGACCTTGACGCGCCGCCAGATGAAGCGGGTTCAAAGCTTATCTACCCTCCAGAGGTTTGTCGCAGGTTCTCGGGCAACCAAGTCGCGAGATCGGGGAACCAGATCAGGATAAAGACCATCAGCACCATAATCAGGAACATCGGAATGGCCGCCCGTGCGATGTAGCTCATCTCGTGGTTGGTCATGCCTTGCATGACGAACAGATTGAACCCGATCGGGGGCGTGATCTGTGCCATCTCAACAACGACAACGATGAAGATACCGAACCAGATCAGGTCGATCCCGGCGTCGCGGATCATGGGTTCGACCACGGCCATGGTCAGCACGACCGAAGAAATGCCGTCCAGAAAACAGCCCAGAATGATGTAGAAGACCAGCAGCACCATGAGCAGTTCAAACCGGGTTAGCTCCCATCCGGCAATCAGATCGGCCAGCCCACGCGGCAGGCCGGTAAAGCCCATGGACAGCGACAGGAAGGCTGCGCCCGCCAGAATGAGGGCAATCATCGCGCTGGTGCGCGTGGCTCCCATCAGGCTTTCGGTAAACGTTTTCCAGGTTAGCGATCCCTGACCCGCCGCCAATAGCAGCCCGCCGATGACCCCAAATGCTGCGGCCTCGGTCGCGGTGGCATACCCCAGATACATTGACCCAATGACCACCATGATCAGCAGTATTACAGGCAGCAGAAAACGCGAGTTTTTGATTTTCTCGGAAAAGCTCAGTTTGGTTTCGGTATCGGGGCTCCAATCCTTGCCGAGCTTGGAATAGATAGCTACGTAACCCATGAACATCGACGCCAGTACCAGACCCGGCAGAATTCCGGCGAAGAACAGCTTGGTTATGGATTCATTGATCGTCACGCCGTATACGATCAGGGTCAGTGAGGGCGGGATCATCAGCCCAAGTGTGGCGGCCCCGGTCAATGTCCCGATGATCATCCGCTCGGGGTAATTGCGCTTACGCAGCTCAGGGATAGACATCTTTCCAACCGTTGTCAGCGTGGCCGCTGAGGAGCCCGAGACGGCCGCGAATACCGTACATCCAACGATATTGGTGTGTACCAGCCCGCCAGGCAAAGGGGCCATCCATGGGGATAAGCCCTTGAACATGTCTTCGGATAATCGCGTTCGGTACAGGATTTCGCCCATCCAGATGAACATGGGCAGTGCGGTCAGGGTCCATGACGACGATGCCGACCAGATGGTGGTGATCATAACATCCCCGACGGGGCGGGTAGTGAACAGCTCCATCCCGACCCAGGCAACACCCATCAGGGCCAAACCAACCCAGACGCCGGTGCCCAGCAAGGTGAAGAGAACAAACAGAAAGAGGATGATAACAGAGAGGTTTTCCATGCGCTTACTCTCCGTGGCTCTGGTCGGCCAGATCGCGGGTGATGCGGTGGTCGCCCTTGAACAGCACGTGGATCAGGTGGTCGGTCAGGGCGATGGCAAGGATGATAGCACCGATCAACATTGCAGATTGCGGGATCCAAAGGGCAGTTTTGTCCTGTCCCTGGCTGATGTCGTTGAACTTCCAGCTCCAATAGACAAAGCGGTAAGCGTACCAGCAAAAATACCACATGACGGCTGTGGCGATTGCAAAACACCAGACTTCCAATATGCGACGGACACTGTCGGGCACCGCGTTCAGAAGGATTGAAACGCGAATGTGGCTGCCTCGGTTCAGCGCATTGGCAAAGGCCAGAAAGGACGCGGCGGCCATGGCATAACCTGCATAGTCGGGCGCTCCGGGGAACACCTCACCGGTCCAGCGGGCCAGCATCTGCACGACGATCAACAGCAGGATCGCAATGAGGCTGAGAGCCGCAAGTACCCCCGCCGCCTGATAGATAAAGTCCAGTACGGACCGAAGCCCTCGCAATACCGCCATGCTGTCCCCGCTGTGTTTTGATTGGATGCGAAAAAGGCGGCAGGATGAACCGCCGCCCAATTCGAAAGGTTACTGAGACGCGTTGAACGTTTCGACGATGGCCTTGCCTTCGTCACCGGCTGCTTCCAGCCATTCATTGGTCATGGTCACGCCGATCTCTTTCAATTCCTGCACCATTTGGTCAGATGCCGGGCCAACTGTCATACCGCCATCCCGCAAACCCTGCAGAGTGAAGCCAGTATATTCCTTGGCGCGCCAGTTCCCCGCATACTCGGCTAACTCGGCACACCCCTTTATGACGTTTTTGTTGGCGTCTGAAGCGCCCGACCAGACGTCCGAGTTCACCATCACGTAGTTGCGCGGAAGCCAGGCATCGACCTCGTAGAAGTACTTCAGGCTTTCCCAGACCTTGCGGTCGTAGCCGGTCGAACCCGAAGAAATCATCGAATCTGCAACACCGGTGGCAAAAGCCTGACTGATTTCCGCAGCCTCGATGGTCACGGGCAGCATCCCGGTCAATTCAGCCAACCGCGATGTGGCGTTGTTATACGAGCGGAACTTGATGCCCTTCATATCGGCGACAGAAGTCACTTCGTCCTTGAAATACAGGCCCTGAGGCGGCCACGGCACCGCATACAGCAACGTCAGGTTCTGTTCGGCCAGCACTTTTTCGATAGATGGCTTGGCAGCTTCCCAAAGTTTGGCGCTGTCGTCGAACGACGTTGCCAGGAACGGGATGGAGTCAAACCCGAACAGTGCATTTTCGTTCTGGTGACCGGATAACAGGCGCTCACCAATCGGGGCCTGCCCGGTCTGGATCGCGCGTTTGATATCAGCACCTTTGAACAACGAGCCGGAAGGGTGCGTAACGATTTCTATCTCGCCACCTGTACCGGTGGTCACGCATTTTGCGAACTCAGCGCCTGTTGCCGAATGGAAGTTCGACGCCGAATAGGCCATTGGCATGTCCCATTTTTCGGCCATGGCCGGTGCTGCTGCAGCTGTGGTCAAAGCTGTCGCTGCCAGAAGATTTGTCAGTTTTTTCATCGTTTTCTCCCTATTGAGTTTTAAAATACCGATGTTTTTCATCAGCTTGTTCTTATGTCGTGTAGCGCGACGGCGCGTAAACGCTCACATCCGTGTTCGGGGTTCTGCCTGCGATCATCTGCGCCAGAAGACGTCCGGTTTTTGGCCCGCCTGTCAGGCCAATGTGATGGTGTCCGAAGCCCATGTAAGCACCTTGGATACCGGGCACGTCGCCAATGATCGGGATCGAGTCAGCCGGGGCGGGCCTGTGCCCCATCCATTCCACTTCCTCCTTCCATGTTATGCCCGGAAAAGCCGCCCGGGCATTTTTGCGCATCAATTCAAACGGAGCGCGTGAGGGTGGTGCATCCAACCCTCCGAACTCTACAATTCCCGCCAAGCGTATGCGCCCATCCATGGGTGTGGCAACAAACTTACCTGAGGCGACCATGACCGGGCTGCGTGGCATTGCGGAAGGTTCCACCAATTCAAGATGATACCCACGTTCGCTTTCAAGAGGAACAGAAACCCCCAATCGTTTTGCCAATGGTCCCGACCAAACGCCAGCCGTTACAATGGCTGTGTCGCACGCAATGGTCTCACCGCCCGCGCGCACGCCTGTGACGCTGCCGTTTTCGCGCGTAACATCCTCGACATTGGCACGGATGATCCGACCTCCCTGATCTTCAACATGCGCAGCTAGATCTTTCACATACCGCCCCGGATCGGTGATATGGCCATGGTCCGATAGCTTGGCCGCAAATCCGATATCCGAGCTGAATACGGGGTCGTAATCGTGGAACGCCTTGCCTTCCAATTCTTCCCACGCAAAACCTTGCTTGCGTCGAATGCTCCAACCAAAGGCATCGCTTTCGAAATGGGCGCGGTTTTCATAAAGGAACAGATAGTCGCTGGGGACAATCCATTTCTCGGCGCCGGTTCCTGCAGTCAAAGCCTTGTGGTCGTTTAGGCTGTCGCCCACGATGGGCGTCAGGGCCGCAGCGATCCGCTCAACATCTGCGGCATTTGCGTGGCTCAAGTATTGTCTGAGCCACGGCAGCAGCTTTGGCAGGTATCCCCACTTCAGGAACAGTGGCTGAGAAGGGCTTAAAAGCATCTTGGGTGCTTTGCCGAGCAACCCCGGAACCGTCACGGGGATGATAGAGCAGGACGCCAAAACTCCGCCATTGCCGTGCGAAGTTCCTTCGCCCGGCCCGGCTTTGTCGATCAGAATCACGTCATGGCCATCGCGCTGTAGCCAGACTGCAGCGGATACACCGACAATTCCGGCCCCGATGATGGCTATGGTCTTCTTCTCGCTCACGCGGCCACCGCCTTGGACACTGCGTAGTGGTCCAGTTTGCTCAAGTCGGGCTTGCCGCCAAGCCCGGGGCCGTCGGGAACGCAGACCTGTCCCTTGCTGACCTGGAACGGTTCTTCCAAAATGTCTTCTTTCAGGAAATACGACGCCTGATAGAACTCGCAGCCCAGAGTGATTTCCGGTGTCGCGGCAATCATGTGCGTGCCCGCCAAATGGGCAAGCCCAGCCTCGAACATATCGCCGCCATAGGCGGTCAGACCGTGTGCAGCCGCAATGCGCGCTACGGTCTGACCGCGCGTCAGGCTGCCGGACTTCATGATCTTGACGGAAACACCGTCGCAAATCCCCTCGCGTGCCGCGCGCTCCATGTCTTCAGGGCCAAACACGCTCTCGTCTGCCAATAGCGGAACATCTGTCATTTGCCTCAGCTTGGACATCATGCCGTAGTGGTGGGCGCGCACGGGCTGCTCGATGAAATCGGGATCGAACCGGGCGACGTCTCGGACCTGTGCCGGGGCATCTTCGATGTTAAGTCCCTGATTATAATCCACACGCACCGAAAACTCGGGGCAGTTCTGTGCGAGGTATTCCAGCCGCATGATGTCAAAGGCGTGATCCTTGAACCCGGTTTTGAGTTTCACGATCCGGGCACCATCGTCGTGCAACCTTGCCAACAGGTCGATATCCTGCGCGAAGTCCGGATTGGCGATGGAGCAACTGAGCGGGATCGCATCCCGGAACTTGCCGCCCAACAAAGACCAGACTGGAACCTTGCTGATCCGGCCCGCAAGATCCAAAAGCGCGGATTCCAGCGCCGCTTTGGCTTCTGTGCAATGCGCCACGGCATAAGCCGCGCGCGCCATGATCGCGGACCTGTCACCGACACGCGCATCCAAAACAAGTGGGCGCAAATATCGATCCAATGCGGCAAAGGTCGCCTCTGGAGTGCCGGTGAACACCGACCACGGTGACGCTTCGCCAAATCCTTGCGTGCCGTCCTCGGATGTCAGCCGCAAGATGACAACCTCACAAACGCCCTCCACAGATCCAATACCGTGATCCCGCCGGGAGGTTACCGGCAGCTTTAGGTGCCATAGGTCATAGCCCGTGATTTTCTGTGACAGATCGCTCATTCAGTCCCCTGTAGATAAGCGGAAGCCTGCCTTGACCAGCATATCATTTCAAATACTATATCTTCGACAGTTCATCAGAAAAAATGATACATTGCCGATGTCATTGCGTTTTCGCCAGCTTCAAGCCTTTCACGCCATCATGGAAACCGGAACCGTGACGGGGGCGGCGTCGGTTCTTGGTATCTCGCAACCCGGCATCAGCAACCTGTTGGCACAGTTGGAACGAGAGGCGCGATTGCCTCTGTTTGAGCGCAACAAAGGCCGTTTGCTGCCCACCCCGGAAGCCGAACTGTTGTACCATGAGGTCGACACCGTAGTGCGTGGGTTGGATCACGTTGCCCAAGCGGTGACGGATCTGCAGAACAAGCATCCCGGTCAGTTACAGGTTGCTGCCCCGCACCTGTTGTCTTTTGGTTTCATGCCGCGAGAGATCGCGCGGTTTGCCAAAAGCCGTCCGAACCTGTCCGTCAGCTTTCAGTCGCAATATTCGTCAAAGATTCAGGAATGGGTGACGTCTGGCCTATTTGAGATCGGCATTGTTGAGATGCCGATCCTGCACGACACGCTGAACTACCAGGTGTTTCAGTTCGAAACGCTGGCGACCTTCCCTGAAAACAGCCCGTTGGCAACGTATGACGTTCTGACGCCGGAAACTATGGAAAACGAGCCTTTTATCGTCATGGGGCCGGAGCATCAGACGCACCGAAAAACCCGAGACATTTTCCAGCGTGCCGGGCGCGTATGGCGTACGCAGATTCACACGCACTTGTCTGAAAACCTGCTTAGCTTCGTGAAGCAAGGCATGGGGGTCGCCATGATCGACCCCTTTACCGTTACCTTCGATGAAGAGAGCGGATATCAGACCCGCCCTTTCAAACCAGCGGTCATGCTGGAGCTTGCAATCATCACGGCCAAAAGTCGCCCCCTGTCCAGGATCGCTCAGGAGTTTCTGGACCAACTGACCCCGTCAATAGCCTCTTACGCAACCCACTCGGAAACGGGCGCGGCCGCGTCGTGAAGCTGTTGCGAATGGATGTCGACCAAGGTGGGACCGTCATGTTCGATGGCCTGCTTCAAGACTTTTGGCAGGTCTTCGGGGTCTTTGACCGTCCATGATTTCACACCAAAGGCAGACGCTACGGCGGCATGGTCTGTGCGGTTGAAGTCAACGTTGTAGAATCTTTGGGCAAAGCCCGCATCCTGACCCGCCTTGATCCAGCCGAAGACCGAGTTCGAAAAGACGATCGAGGTGATCGGCATCTTGTGCCGCACCATCGTTTCGAACTCACCGCAGGTGAAACCAAACGAACCGTCACCCATGACAGCGAGGGTCTTGACCGACGGGCGCCCGACATGCGCACCCATCGCTGCGCCCAAAGAATAGCCCAGAGCGCCATGAGCCCGGTTGGTGATGAAATGCCGCCCCGGTTTCTGCCAACGGTAGTGCGCACTGAAATAGGGGCAGGGGGTGCCGGGATCAGCAACAACTATCGCGTCGTCATCCAGAATATCCATTAACGCAGCCATGACAGTTTCGGGCCGGATCGGCATTTCGCGGCTTGCGGCCAAGGGCGCAAAGGCCGCCAGTTTGGCATCCCACGCGGCGCGGGCCTTTTCCACCCCACCTTGAAGGTTCAGGTCCGGCCGACCCTCCAGTGCACGGGCCAGAGCTTCCAGCGCCAGGCGGGCGTCTGCACAGATTGCCACTTCGGTCTGGTAGTTTGCACCAATAACCATTGGATCGCTGTCGATGTGAATGATCGTTGCATCGCGCCCGGGGCTTCTCCACCGTTCGGTTGTGACCGAACCGGCGCGGCATCCAATGAACAGGACAACATCCGCCTGATCGACAACGGCGCGTGTCGCGGGGACGCCGCCGTTCGACCCGACAACGCCCAAAGACAGCGGGTCGATTTCAGCGACAGAGCCCTGGCCGGATACGGTTGTGGCAATGGGCATATCCAACAGACCGGCGACCTGCCTTAAGGCGTCAAAGGCTCCGGACAGGACCGGCCCGCCACCGCAGACCGCAACAGCGGATTTGGCCCTTGCCAGAATGTCCGCCGCCGCTTCGATCGCATCCATGTCTGGGGCAGCGCGCTCGGCAGGATAACTGCGATGCCTTTCATCCGCCCAGATTTCAGCCTCGTCTACCGGTGCTTTCTGCGTATCGAAGGGCAAAGCCAGATGCGTGGCCCCCGGCGTGCCCGTTGTCATTGCCCGGAAGGCGGCCCGCACCATGGCCGGAAGCCGCGCGGCGTCGTCCAGAGAGGCGTTCCACTTGGCCAAAGGTTTGAACAGGGCGGGCTGATCCAACTCGGTCAAAGGGTATTTGCCCCGGCTGGTTGTCGCGACGTCCGAGGTAATCGCCAGTATCGGAACCGAGCTTTCGTTGGCTTCAACAACGCCAGGCAGGATGTAAGTCGCGCCACCGCCCGAGGGGCCTTCGCAGACACCAGGCTTTCCAGTCACGCGCGCATAGCCATCCGCCATATAGGCTGCGTGCCGTTCGTCCCGGGTCAGAAAGTGCTGAATACCGTGATCCATGCGCGCCAGAGCGTCATAGAACGGCAATGTTGTGTCGCCGCACAGACCGAACATGTGTTTCACGCCATGTGCTTCGAGCATACGCACCATTGCCTCTGCTCCGGTCAGATAATTCGTCCCTGTCATGATCCGCGAGTCCCTTGATTCCAATCTGTACGCAGCTCTGTATACAGTTTTGTATATTGATTTCAAGTTCTGCGTGTGGCACCTGTGACTCGTAAGAGGAAAGGCAGGGTTTATGGCGGGTCCACGCGTCGATGACATTTATGATCAGGTTAAGGCGATGGCGGTCTCGTTCCGGCTGCGGCCCGGGGATCGTCTGAACGAAGTTGCCCTGTCCAAGGATCTGGGCGTCAGCCGGACCCCATTGCGCGAGGCGTTGAACCGCCTCGTCGCCGAACGGCTGTTTGATTTCCGCCCGGGACAGGGGTTTTTTTGCCGTCCGTTGGATGCACAAAGCGTGTTTGACCTGTTCGAACTGCGCCAGATTATCGAAATTGCTGCCGCTCGTGCGGCCTGCGCCAAAGCTTCGGATGAAGACCTGCAGATGCTGAAGGATGAGCTTTATTCAACGGGCATCGACATCAGCGGCCTGACCGTCGAGGAAGCCGTCAGCCGGGACGAGGCGTTTCACCTTGGGATTGCAAATCTGTCGGGCAACATGGAGCTCTTGCAGACCCTGACGCGGATCAACGAGCGGATCCGCTATATCCGTTGGATTTCAATGAGTATGGACCGGGTGCACCGTTCAAAGGATGAACATAAGCGCGTTATGCAGGCGTTGATCGAACGGAACGCGGATGAGGCCGCGCGAGTTCTGGGTGTTCATATCGCCAAGCGCATGGATCAGGTGCAGGACGCCGTGCGTCATGGGATCACCAACATCTATATGGAAGGGTCCGGAGACGTCTCGGCGCGAATAATCGAGGAGGTCAAGGCATGATCACGCAGGGCGGAAAATCCATCTATGGCGCATCCGTCGGTATTTTGATGCTGGATGCCCAGTTCCCGAGAATCCCCGGCGATATGGGCAATGCGCTGACCTGGCCATTTCCGGTTCTCTATCGCATTGTCCGTGATGCTTCGCCGGATCGGGTGGTTCGGCACCGGGCCGAGGGGATGCTTGATGCCTTTATTGATGCGGCGCGGGATCTGGTGCGGGATGGTGTGGACGGAATAACCACCAATTGCGGCTTTCTGTCCTTGTTCCAGAAAGAACTGGCCGAAGCCGTCCTGGTTCCGGTGGCCACGTCGTCCTTGATGCAGGTCGAGATGGTGAACCGCATTCTGCCTGCGGGAAAGCGCGCCGGGGTTTTGACCATTTCCGCCTCTACCCTGACCAAAGACCATCTGCTGGCTGCTAACGTGCCGTTGGATACACCTATTGGAACAACCGAAGGCGGGCAGGAGTTCACTCGCGTGATCCTTGGAAACGAGCTAAGCTTGGATGTGGGGAAAGCGCGCGAAGACAATGTTCAGGCTGCGTTGGCGTTGGTTGCGGACAACCCTGACTTGGGTGCGATCGTGCTGGAATGCACGAATATGTGTCCCTATGCGTCCGATATTCAACAGGCGACCGGGTTGCCGGTGTTCTCGATCGTTTCATTCATCAAGTGGTTCCAAGCGGGTCTGAACCCACCGCCCTACTGAGCACGAAACACCTGGCGCAGTGAGTAAACTGCAGGTCACGCGCCAATTGAAAACGCCCGGTCTTTTGGACCGAGCGTTGAATTGCAAGTGGTGTCTGAAACCTGTCAGAGACCCCATTTCTCGCGGTTCGCTTCAAAGAAACCCTGCGCTTCTTTCACTTCAATCCAGTTGTTCACGTAATTGATCCAGACCTGATCGCCCTGCGGCAGGATCATTGCAATAGGCGACGGCGACCGAGGACCGGCATTCTTGACACGGACCACTGGGAATTTCACCTCTAGGGTCGATCCTTCGATATTCGACGTGATGAACACATCCGCGCGCCCGGCGATCACCTCTTGAAAACCGCGGGCCGGGGCTTCGACCACTTTGATCTCGGCATTTGGAAACCATTCACGTACGCGCTTTTCAAACGTAGTGCCCAACGTGGTGGCAACTGTGACGCCCGGTTGGTTGATGGAGTCGTAGCCGTCGAATTTGTCCGCCTTGTCTTTGGTCGTATAGGGGAACAGTTCCACCGCGATGTAGCTGTCTGAGAAACCGGCAACCTTCATGCGCGGCGGAGAGATCGAGGCCGAACCGGTCAGGTGGTACTTTCCAGCCACCACGCCATTGACCAGCGTTTTCCAGTCGGTGGGTACATATTCGACCTCAACCCCCAAATCGGTGGCCAGTTCGTTCATGATGTCGATGTCATAGCCTTTATAGCTGTTGGTGGCGGGGTCGCGCAGCGACATGGGGTTCCAGTCACCGGTGGTGCCCACCTTGAGCACGCCGGAATCCAGAATCTCGTTGAGCGCGGATTGCGCATGTGCGGCCCCCGACAGTACCAGCCCAAGCGCAGCTGCAGCCGCTGCTTTCATAAAAGTGTTCATTGGTTTCTCCTGTTGGTGGTGTTTCTGTCTTGTCGCCGTGTTCATCATTGATTTAACCCGAAAGAGAAAGATAACCTCAAGAAAATATTACAACTTGACCAAAACAGGGACAGACCAGCTTATGCCAGACGCCGCAATCGAACTTGTGGGTGTGAACAAGTGGTTCGACACGTTTCACGTACTCAAGGATATAAACCTGACGGTCAACAGCGGCGAAAAGGTGGTGATCTGTGGCCCTTCGGGGTCAGGTAAGTCCACTGTTGTTCGGTGTATCAACCAGTTGGAAAAACACCAGAAAGGCACCATCCGCGTAGACGGGGTCGAGCTGACGAATGTCGCAAAATCTGCCGCGACCATACGGTCCGAAGTTGGAATGGTGTTTCAACAATTCAACCTGTTCCCGCATTTGACCGTGCTGGAAAATCTGACGTTGGGCCCGATCAAGGCGCGGGGTCTGAGCCGTAAAGAGGCCGAGGAAAAAGCACGTCATTTTCTGGAACGCGTGCATATTCCCGATCAGGCAGACAAAAAGCCCGTTCAGCTGTCTGGCGGCCAACAACAACGCGTTGCCATTGCGCGATCCCTGTGCATGGAGCCGCGTGTTCTGTTGTTCGACGAGCCGACCTCGGCACTGGACCCCGAGATGATCTCGGAAGTGTTGGACGTGATGGTCGCGCTGGCCAATGAGGGCATGACCATGGTGGTCGTCACGCATGAGATGGGTTTTGCCCGAAAGATAGCTGATAAGATGATTTTCATGGACGCCGGTGAGATCGTCGAAGAGGGCAAGCCCGAACATTTCTTCACCAACCCGCAATCCGAGCGGTGTCGCAAATTCCTGTCGCAGATTCTGCAGCACTGAGAGGGGCCGATGAAAAAACTTCTTCTGATATCGCCCCTACTTTTGCTGGCGGGTTGTTCGTCTTCCCAGACTTGGGGCTGGTATGTGATCGATCCGACCACGGCATCGGGCTGGATCAATGTGAAATTCCTGATCTCGGGCATGTGGGCGACGATTCAGATCTCGCTGATTGCGGCGGTTCTGTCGATTGTCGTGGGGTTGATGGTGGCATTGCCGGGGCTGTCCGAGAAACGCGGCTGGAGGCTGGTCAACCGGGTTTATGTGGAATTTGTCCGGGCCATTCCACTGCTACCTATGCTGTTCTGGGTCTTTTACGGTTTGCCCATCGTGTTCCAGTCTATGGGAATGAGTGTCCCGATTGACCCATTCTGGGGCGCAATCATCACGCTGGCGATTTCGGACAGTGCGTTCACCGCCGAGATATACCGGGCAGGCATTCAATCCATCGCACGCGGTCAGCGCGAAGCGGCGCAGACCATCGGGCTGAACTATGTGCAGACCATGCGCTATGTGATCCTGCCACAGGCGATCCGGCGTATTCTGCCGCCCTTGGCAAACCAGTTCATTTACATCGTCAAGATGAGCGCCTTTGCCAGCGTCATCGGGATGCAGGAACTGACTCGCCGTGCAAACGAATTGGTGGTGACGGAATACCGCCCGCTGGAAATATACACCTTGCTGATTTTCGAATATCTGATCCTGGTTTTGATCATCAGCGCTGGGGTGCGCTGGCTTGAGCGACGCATGGGCGCGGACGAACGCGGATAAGGAGCAGACAAATGGACTGGAAAGATTTCATGGCCGAGACTGAGGCCAATATCGGAACATTCTCGAAGGAAGTACCGGAAACCGTTCGCGGTTTTGGCGTCATGGGCAAGGCCGCTAAAACGGATGGTGTGTTGAGCGAAAAGACCAAGGAATTTATGGCCCTGGGCATAGCCATTGCCACCCAATGCGACAGCTGCATCGGGTTTCACGTGCGCTCTCTGGTTCGGCTGGGCGCCACACGAGAAGAAATGTGCGAGGCGCTGGCCATGGCGACGTACATGGGCGGCGGCCCGTCTTATGCCTACAGCGCCAAAGCGCTTAAGGCTTTTGACGTGTTTTCCGAGTGAGAGTGAATTGTAATGATCCGGCAACGCCAGCTGCATTGGGTGTGATCGCGGTTCAATAGACTGCCGTCTGATCGCCGTGCCCCGCGTTCAGATTGTTCTCTTCCGCGGTTTTACGGATGATCGCGCCGATCTTGAGTAAGTTTTCACTCAGCGGGTTGGTCTTTCGCCAGATCAGGCCAATCGTTCGTGTCGGCGGGGTGTCCTGAAAGCGGGCGATTGTGACGTCGGCGGATCGGGTTTCCAATCCGACCGCCATCTCGGGGATCAGTGTGACGCCAATCCCGGCCCCAACCATCTGCACGAGGGTAGAGAGCGAGCTGCCCTCCATAATATGCTGCGGTTCGATATTGCGGATCGAACAGAAAGACAGGGCCTGATCCCGGAAACAGTGGCCTTCTTCCAGCAACAACAACCGCATTGTTCTGAGTTGCGACGAACTTGGCATCGGCAGGCCGGCATCCCGCGCTGGTCGTACCAGCAAGAAGTCTTCGTTAAACAGCGAAAACTCCCGAAGACTGGGTTCCGAGACGGGCAGAGCGACGACACCGACATCCAGCCGTGCCTCAAGGATTTCTCGGATCACGGATTCGGTGATGGTCTCTTTGGGTTCTATTGTCAGCTGCGGAAACCGCTGGGTCATCGCCTTGATAATCGAGGGCAGTAGATAAGGTGCTACTGTGGGAATCACACCGATCCTTAAGCGGCCTGACAAGGGCCCGGAGGGGGACTGCACCAGATTTCCCAGATCCTCGACCCGCGTCAGGATTTCGCGGCTGTGTTTCAACACATCTTCGCCAAGGGCGGTCAGGCGGGTTTCACGTGCCGCGCGTTCGACCAGTGGGCCGCCCATGATGGCTTCCAGCTCTTTGATTTGAATGGAAAGTGCCGGTTGCGAAATTGCGCTTGCCGCTGCAGCCTTACCAAAGTGACCATGTGTGGCAAGGGCTTCGAAGTAACGCAAGTGTTTTAGGGTCAGTGCTTTCATATGAAAAACTAATCGCAATGATAGTAATTACAAATTTCCATTTATCGATTGGGTCGGGTACGAGTCAAGGCATCTGAACCCCTAGGTAAATACTCAGGAGATTTACAATGGACGGTAACCCCCACAATCATCAATCCGGCGGCTGCCCTGTCATGCATGGTGGCAATACAGGAACGGGCAATTCTGTCACCAAATGGTGGCCCGATGCGCTGAACCTGGATATTCTGAGCCAGCACGACACACGCACCAACCCGATGGATGCGGATTACAACCATCGTGAAGCGGTCAAAGGGCTGGATTTCAAAGCCGTCCGCGCCGATGTCGAAGCACTGTTGACCGACAGTCAGGACTGGTGGCCAGCTGACTGGGGTCACTATGGTGGCCTGATGATCCGTCTGGCGTGGCACTCGGCCGGGTCTTACCGCTTGGGCGATGGTCGTGGTGGCGCAGGTTCGGGCAATATCCGGTTTGCTCCGCTTAACTCCTGGCCAGACAATGCCAGCCTGGATAAAGCCCGCCGTCTGTTGTGGCCGGTGAAAAAGAAATATGGCAACGCGCTGTCCTGGGCCGACCTGATCGTTCTGTCAGGGACTGTTGCCTATGAGTCCATGGGTCTGAAAACCTTTGGCTTCGGCTTTGGTCGCGAAGATATCTGGGGGCCGGAGAAAGACGTTTACTGGGGTTCGGAAAACCAGTGGCTGGCCCCGTCCGAAAACCGGTATGGCGATCTGGAAACTCCGGGTACGCTGGAAAACCCGCTGGGTGCGGTGCATATGGGTCTGATCTATGTGAACCCCGAAGGTGTGAACGGCAACCCAGATCCGGCAAGGACCGCGCTGCATATACGCGAAACATTTGCCCGCATGGCGATGAACGACGAAGAGACTGCGGCACTGACCTGCGGTGGTCACACGGTCGGCAAAGCACATGGTGCGATGGCAGGCGACCATATCGGCGCTGAGCCCGAAGCCTGCCCGGTGACCGGTCAAGGTCTGGGATGGGACAACCCCGACCAAGACGGCAAAGCGACCAATGCCTTTACTTCTGGTATCGAAGGCGCTTGGACGAAGCACCCGACCAAGTTCGATATGGGCTTCTTCGACTATCTCTTCGGTTATGAATGGGAGTTGGGCAAGTCACCCGCGGGTGCCAATCAGTGGCAACCTGTCGATATGCCGGAAGATGAAAAGCCGGTCGATCCGACTGATCCTTCGGTCCGTCGTATGCCGCTCATGACAGATGCGGACATGGCAATGAAGATCGATCCGACATACAACGCGATCTGTCAGAAGTTCATGGCTGACCCAGACTATTTCGCCGATACCTTTGCCCGCGCATGGTTCAAGCTAACCCACCGCGACATGGGTCCGCGCGTCAACTACTATGGCCCAGATGTTCCTGCGGAAGAGTTGGTCTGGCAGGATCCGATCCCGGCAGGTTCAACTGGCTATAATGTCGAGGTCGTCAAAGCAAAGATCGCAGAGAGCGGCCTTACCGCCGTCGAGATGATCAACACCGCTTGGGACAGTGCCCGCACTTTCCGTGGTTCGGACAAACGCGGTGGCGCAAATGGCGGGCGCATCCGTCTGGCACCTCAGAAGGACTGGGCGGGGAATGAACCCGAGCGTCTGGCAAAAGTACTGGGCGTGCTGGAGCCGATTGCAGCAGAAACCGGTGCCTCTGTTGCCGACGTGATTGTTTTGGCGGGTAACGTTGGACTGGAGCAGTCGATCAAAGCCGCAGGTTATGACGTGGCGGTTCCGTTCTCGGCCGGTCGTGGTGATGCGACTGACGAGCAGACCGACGTCGACAGCTTCTCGGTCCTTGAGCCGCTGGCCGATGGGTTCCGCAACTGGCAGCTGAAGGAATACGCCGTATCGCCGGAAGCGATGATGCTGGACCGCGCGCAACTGCTGGGGCTGACCGCCTCTGAGATGACCGTTCTGGTCGGTGGCCTGCGTGTGCTGGGTGCCAACCACGGCGGATCGGCACATGGTGTCTTCACTGACCGCGTGGGTCAGCTGACCACCGACTTCTTCGTCAACCTGACGGATATGTCGCTCAGCTGGCAACCTGTCGACGGCGGCACCTATGAACTGCGTGACCGTGCATCGGGCGAGGTCAAGTTCACTGCCACCAGCGCTGATCTGGTCTTCGGCTCGAACTCGATCCTGCGCGGCTACGCTGAAGTTTATGCTCAGGACGACAACGCCGAAAAATTTGTGCGCGACTTTGTGGCGGCCTGGACCAAGATCATGAACAACGACCGGTTCGATCTGGTTGCCTGAGGCAAAAAAGATACCAGGCGGGGGTGCCCTCGCCTGGTTTCGCAGTTCCGGGTTCGGGGCGTGAGCCGACACGCGTTCCAACACATTTCAATTTGCTGAAACCGACACCGGTCAAGTCAGGTCATTGGTTTTCCTTTTCGTGCAAATCCTGATGTTGAGAGAATACCTTTCAGATCTGACAAACCGTTCTCAGAACATGGCCGCCAAAAGCCTTGATTGGTTCCGTTTTCCGATTTCGGAGCAACCAACCATTGTCATCAGGCATCAGGAAAAGATCGAGTGCTTTTGCCGCGATGGCAAATCCATCCATCAATGTACAGACCACCATAGTGCTGGCCCGCAGGCAGGGTAATCCGACCCAATCACTATTGTCGGATAAATTGCCAAAGGTTCGGGTACTGCATACTTGGTCAAACAGAGTAAGCCAGCGAATTGAAGTCGCGGTTATCCCGCGACTTCAGATGTAGGAGCGTGGTGCTTGAACTGTTGATCGAACAGGGCGCGGAAGCTTCCGCTTTTCTTCATCAACTCGTCCAGATTACCCTGTTCCACGATTGCGCCATCCTGAACCACGATAATCTTGTCGGCCTCCAATACCGTCGACAAACGGTGAGCAATGACGATGACGGTCACGTTCTGAGTCAAGGCATCCAGAGCTTTTTTGACGAGCGATTCCGATTCCGCATCCAGTGCGCTTGTCGCTTCGTCTAACAGTAGGATCTCAGCGTTGCGCAGAATGGCGCGGGCAATTGCAATCCTCTGTTTTTGACCGCCGGACAGGAAGGTACCGTTTTCGCCAACCGGTGTGTCGTAGCCTTTGGGCAAGCCCATTATGAAGTCATGTGCATGAGCCGCTTTGGCCGCGTCAATAATTTCTTCTTCGGTTGCGTCCGGGGCCGAGCATCGCAGGTTGTCTAGGATCGAGGCCGAGAACAGGAATGTGTCCTGACCAACAAACGATATTTTCCGACGAAGTGAAGAAAAACTCACTTCGCGCAGATCTTGACCGTCGATCTCGACGACGCCCTCATCAGGATCGTAGAACCGCATGATCAACCCAAACAAGGTGGACTTGCCGCCGCCGGACTGTCCGACCAGCGCCGTGGTTTTGCCCGCTTCGAACGAGACATTCATGTCTTCGATCACCGGTACGGCACCTTGATATCCAAAGGTAACGTTGCGCAGGGCAATGTGACCCGGTCCGTCAGTCAGGTCACGGGCGTCGGGGGATTCCACCATGGTGTCTTTCTGATCCAGCAGGCTAAACAACATGCCGACACCAACCATATTTGATTCAATCTGGACACGCATTCGCGACAGGCGCTTCGCCGGTTCATAAGCCATCAACAGGGCGGTGATAAAGGACATCAGTTGCCCGGCGGTGGGTTGTTCCGTGCCCGCGATGCCCATCGTGCTGACAATTAGGACGCCAGCAACGGCCAGACCTGCCAGGAATTCCATCAACGGGCTGGCGATAGCCTGAAGTCTGGCGATATCGTTCGAGCGTTGCTCGACCTTTCTGATGGCGGTTTCCATCCGGTCGATCATCCGGTCTTCGAGCGAAAAGACCTTGATGACCTTAATACCGGCCGAGGTTTCCTGCAGCACGCGAATGATCTCGGCCAACGATTTGAACTCGGCCTGCATGATCGAGCGTACACTCTTGAGCAGATATCGCACCCCCAGCAAGGCAATGGGACCGACGATAAAGAACATCACCGACAAAACAGGCTGTTGATAAAGCATGACCGCAACCAGCCCGACCAACGTCAGCGCGTCGCGGACAAAGCCGGTAACCAGAACATCGATCAGGTTGCGGGCTGCTTGCGCGCCGTTGGTTGTGCGCATCAACAGATCGGAAGATTCATTGGCAGAAAAGAAAGAAACACCGTGCCGAAGCAGTTTTCGGTAAACCTTTTCCTGCTGCTGTGCCACGATCCGGTTGCCTGCGCGCGCAAGATAGTTAGCCTGAATGTAAGAAGCAATCGCCTTGGTCAGAAACAGCAGCACAACCGCCAGCGCTATCACATGCGCCCATCCGCGAAGCTCGGGGCTGGTCATGGCATCGACGATGAATTCCATCATATAGGCGGATCCGGCGGTGGTTACGGCCACCATGATCATCGCCAACATCGCAACGGCGTATAAGGGGCCTTGTGCATAAAAGCTTTCGCCCACAAGGCGGCCCATATAGCCAGATCGCCATTTTTTCCAGGCGCGCGTTATCATTGCGTACTCCAAATCGTGAAACGGTGCGCACGTTCAGATACCCTAATTTTTGCCGGGCCTAAAGAGCAGATGCCGGGATGCGGCAGAGCGGCTCATGCCAACGGTCTTACGTGCGACGCCGTAGATAGGGAATGGAATGGGATTGGACAAGTGCAATGCGCGTCAAAGCGCCGAAAAGAAGCTGGTTCGGGCAGCGCGGTTTTACTTTATTGTTGCGAAAGATACGGCAGATAACTCAATCATCAGTGCGCGGTGATCCGCGCGACTGAGATCAAGCGGGAATTCGGAACAGTTTAGCTTGCGTCCTGCAAATACGCGAGCAGGTTCACAATGTCGTCTTCCTTTTTCAACCCCGGGAATTGCATACGATTACCCGGAAGAAACCCTTTGGGGTCGGCCAGAAATGTGGCCAGGTTTTCCTGCGTCCAGACGACGTCTATTTCCTGGAGGGCAGAAGAAAACCTGAACCCTTCGGCCTGACCAGCGGATTTGCCAATAATGGCGTGCAAAGACGGGCCGACACCGTTGCGACCTTGGTCAAGCTTGTGGCAGGCGCTGCATTTTCTGAAAACCTTTTTACCTGCTTTGGCGTCCCCTTGCACTGCTGCCGCTACGATCTCTGGTGTCGCTGAGGCAGGCGTTGCGGCGGCCTGTTTGCCGTCAGAATGAAAGATCAATCTGGCCGTTATCGGCACTGTCCGGGTAATGCCTGACAGGTCTGCCAGTTCCTTCAGCGTGTCCACGCCCGCATTGACACCGGCGTCTTCCGCATTGAGGAACACCATATCGTTGGTTGAGACCATTACCGCAGTTTCGGACAGGCGCGCAACAAACAGTTCGGCGTCGAAAGCAACATCGGTGCCAGCCAGCGAAAGAACGGATTCTGCATCTATCGTGGTGGTTTCTCCGACTGACAGCCCGGACACCTCGGACATGTCGAAGTCAGCCGTCAGCTTTGCCGAACCTACTTTGCGAAAGACAAACTCGATCATCCGCTCATTTCGGATATCGATATTGGTCTCGACAGAGGACAGGTCGATGTCGATTTCGGCTTTACCGTCAGGGGTCACATGTCCGCTGAGATTGGTGAAACCGTTGACCTCGCCCACAGTGTTTTTCTTGATGGTACCATAGGCCAGATGCGAGCTGTCGCTGTCCAGTGTCCAGTTGTCCGCAAGTGCAGGCGTTGCAACAATTGCCGACGCAATCGTGACAGCTTTCAACAGAAGATTCATTTCAATTCTCCTAAGATTATGACATTCGTGCCCCTGCGGGCCCGGTCCGTGACAGACAAACACACACAGGTCGTGATTTATTCGATGAGAGCCGAAATGACTTCCGAACAGGCCGTGCGCGATGCGGTGCAGACGCATTCGAAACGCGTCTGGCGGTTTGCTCTGGCTTTGTCAGGGGCATCTGATGTGGCTGATGATCTTCTGCAGGCGACATGTCTTCGCGCGCTGGAGCGTCATCATCAGGTCACATCGCATAATCGTTTGGACAGCTGGCTGATGACGATCTGCCGCTCGATCTGGCTGAACGAGGTGCGCTCACGCTCGGTCCGGCGGGCGCAGGCGCTATCGGTGACACCAGAAGCAGACCTGGTGGCACCAGGAGCAGATTCAGAAACGAATATTTTCGCCACTGAGGTGTTTACACAAGTGATGCAGCTGCCAGAAGCGCAGCGGGAAACGGTAATGCTTGTGTTCGTCGAAGGGTACAGCTATCGCGAAGCCGCTGCCATGCTGGAAGTGCCCATCGGTACAATCATGAGCCGGTTATCGAATGCCCGGCAGAAACTGAAAACCGTGATGCAGCTTGATGCGGCAGACACCGCGCGACGGAGTGGTAAATGACGTTTTCCGACGAGACGCTATCAGCGTATCTGGAAGGCTCACTGGATGAAGCTCAGAGCCGGGCCATTGAGGCGGCGGTCGAGCATGATGTCGAGCTTGAACGCCGCCTGATGGCGCTGGATCCTCTCGCGCCGGTCATTCAGGACGTTTTTGAGACAATTCCCACCGAGGTGCCGAAATTCGATCTGCCCGAGCCTGATGCGCAACACTCAAGTGGCGGTGTCCTGCACGTTGTCGCTGTGGCAGCAAGCACCGCGATTGCCGCTTTTGCCGTAACGTTCTGGGCAACCCGCCCTTCAGAACTGGGATGGGCGCAGCAGGCGGCGATCTATCAGTCACTTTATGTGCCCGAGACCATCGCCCCGCTGGACGATTCCGAGGCGTCGCTGGATAAGCAGTTTGAAATGGCAGAGGCCGCACTTGGCCGATCCCTGAACCGTGAAACGTTGGAAGCGCTCCCAGGGTTGGAGCTTAAACGGGCTCAGGTTCTGTCCTTCAAAGGCAAGCCTTTGATTCAGATTGTTTTTGCGGATGATCAAGGGCGACCCTTTGCATTCTGTGTCATCCGTCAGGGCCCCGACGCACCTCCTGCTGAGATCAAGCAAGCGGTACTGAGCGGATTGGCGACCGCCACATGGGCGCAGCATGGCTATGGGTATATGCTGTTGGGCAGCTCTCCGCAGACTGATTTGAACAGCGAATTGGATGTTTTGACCCAAACCTTTGCGGGCTGACGGAAAACCCCTTGTGAACCGGTACGAATGTCCGAAGAATACCGGGCATGATTGCGAAGAAACCAATACCCGTCTCACAGGACGAGGCTGAAGATCTTGGACCCGCCAGTATTTACGATGGGGACTCTTCGGAAGAAGAGGATTTGTGGTTTCTGCCGCCGGACGAGGTCGTGGAGGAAGATTACTTTCTACCCGGCCCTCGATCCGATCAGCGCCTATTGTTCGATCCGCGCGACTGGCGTGCGGCTCAGTCCGAACTTTCTGCTGAGCTTGCCGATCTTGCCCTGACCTTTGGTGCGCTGGACGAACGGTTGCGGGCTGGCCCCAAGGGGTGGACGCATCGTCTGGCCCTGATGGAAACTTCTGATCTGGGCTGGTGGACAGGCGATCGGGTCAGTGTGGACCGTCTGGCCTTGTGGACGGGCCTACGCATCGGCGCGACCCATGATGACGTACAGGCGCTGTTCCGTGCTGGCTGGGCGGTACGCCGCCTGAGTTCGGGCGCGGCCCCTTCCGAAGGGGGGTGGGAAAGCGGTTTGACCGCGTTTCTTGACCGATTGGCACAAGGGTCTGAAGCTGCACCCGAGGCGGTCATTGATCTGGCCGAAGTCATGCAAAATGTAGAAGGTTTGCATCCGGTTACCCAATCAGCAATTGCGTTTCACGCGTGGCGGGCGTTGGCACAGGAAATTGGACAAGACACCGAAGCAGCAGTTATCGCAGCGCGGCACGCGGCATCAATGGGGCGTGGGGGTGCTCTTTTCATGCCTTTGGCCTTGTCGGGGCCTGGGGCACTTCGCGGGGCGGGGACGCCAACTGAAAAGCTGAGCGCCTGGATACATGGGGCGGGGCAGGCGGCCCTTGCCGGGTTGTTGCATCTTGATCGGGTCAACACGTGGGAGAACCAGGCCCGGGACGCCACGCAAGATCTGAGTGGACGCACCCCGCCACGACTGATTGAGGTCTTGGCCTCATGGCCGATGGTCTCTGCCCCTTTGGCGGAAGACCTGACCAAATCGTCGCGTGCAGCGGTACAGCGCAATTTTGATCTGTTTACCCGTCGCGGTCTGGTGCGTGAGGTCACTGGACAGGGGCGTTACCGCGTCTGGACTGCCGCGCTGTAGTCCAGCACCCAATCCCGGAAAGCACGGGCCGCAGGGCGCAGTGTGGTTCTGGAAGGGTAAACCAGATGATACGCCTCTTGTCCCGGACAGGAGCAGTCGGGCAGGCAGGCGACAAGACCCGAGAGATCCATGATCCGGTCAGACGCTGGGGCGCGGGCCAACGCGATACCCAAACCAGCAGCAGAAAGCTCTGCGGCCATCAAGGAATTGTCGGCAAAGAAATAGCGTGCCTGCCCCGCTTGCAGTCGCAGGTTTTCAAACCAATGCGGCCAGCTAGCGCGATGGGTTGAGACCTCGATGAGCGTAAACTGAAACAGGTCCTGCGGGGTTTCGATCTGTGCCGCAATGTCAGGCGGGGCGACGGGATACAGGCTTTCGCGCATCACCTCATCGTTTTCGGTACCGAAAAGAGCGGGATTCCCGAATACGATCTGCAGATCCGTAAATCGGTTGGCGAAATCGGAAACGACATTTCCAGTGGTTAGGGACATGTTGATCTGGGGATGCGCGGTTTGAAACGTGGGAACACCGCTGGCTAAAATGCCGTGTGCAAAAAGCAGTACGGATTGTACATAAAGCCGTTGTGCGCGGGTTTCACCAAACAACCCGGTGGTTGCAGTTTCGAGCATGAGCAACGATTGCTGCACCGAGGGCAGATACGCGCGCCCGGTTTCGGTCAGGGTTACGGCATGGGCGTGGCGATGAAACAAGGGCGTGCCCAATTGGGTCTCAAGCGCTTTGACCTGCTGGCTGACGGCAGCGGGTGTCATGTTGAGCTGACTTGCCGCTCGGGCAAAGCTTTCGGTTCGGGCAGCAGCTTCGAATACACGAAGCCAGTTGAGAGAGGGGACTCGAGTGCTCATTCTCCTAGGCTAAGCAAAACTTAGCCTCACCGGCAAGACAATATGGTCTGAGGTTTCGGCCTCCCGTTTTAGACTTGTGACCAGCGAACAAATAAAAACGAGCTCGTTATGTCAGACCCTGCCTTGCCTCCACGCCCCAGGCGCAAGATTTGGAACTTCACACCACAATTGCCGATCCAAACTTCGCCTTATTGGGATTGGCCCATGAAGCCCTTGGCGGCGCTGCGTTACCTGCTGCAAAGCTGGAATCCGCTGGCCCTGCGCGCTTTGCTGCTGGTTTTTGCAATCATCACCTGGAATTTCCTGACCCCATCGCTGGCACGGATCGAGACTTTCAGCTGGGATTGGGTGGCCGAGATCTGGTTCCGCAACTTCTGTATTCTGATGGTTGTGGCCGGTGGCCTGCATCTGGCTTTGTGGAAGTTCCGCACGCAACAGGATGAATACCGCTATGACATGCGCCCGATGATGAAGGGTGCGAAGGTCTTTACCTTCAAGAACCAGGTCTGGGACAACATGTTCTGGACCCTCGGGCCGGCGCTGACCTTCTGGACTTTCTGGGAATGCCTGATCCTGTATTCCTATGCCAACGGCTGGATCACGATGATCACATTTGACAGCAATCCGATCTGGTTCATCGCGGTTGTGATCTTTGTCCCAATCTGGGCAGGCTTTCATTTCTACTGGCTACACCGTTTGCTGCATGTTGGCCCGCTTTATACCAAAGTGCATGCTTGGCATCATCGCAACATCAACACTGGCCCGTGGTCCGGTCTGGCCATGCATCCGGTTGAAAGCTTCTTTTTGATGTTCGACACGATGATCTTTTTCCTCCTGCCTTCGCATCCGATCCATGCTAATTTCCTGCTGTTTCATCACGGTATTGGCGCGCCGACCTCTCATGCTGGGTTCGAACATGTGAAGCTTGGCAACAAAGCCAAGTTACAGGTCGGGGATTTCTTTCACCAGCTGCATCACAGGTTCTTCGACTGCAATTACGGTACGTGGGAAACCCCGTGGGATGAGTGGTTCAACACCTTCCACGACGGCACAGACGAGGGCAACGAAATGGTCAAGGAACGCCGTCGCAAGATCTGGGCCGCTGAGTAGAGTTTGAAACGTGATGTACCGGGCCTTTTGCGGGCCCGGTTCTCTGAGTCATGACTGTTTAGAACGCATGCAGCGTAAAGAGTTCAGCGCCCGACGCCAACATAGGTTTCAAACCCCGACTTGAGCGCCGCCGATCTCGAATAAATGTTGCGCAGGTCGACCATGCGGGCCGTGTTCATCGACTTGGCCATTTCAGTCAGGTTCAGCGCCCGAAACTCGTTCCACTCAGTCAACAGCACAACGACATCCGCTTCTTGAGTTGCCGCATAGGGGTCATCACACCACTCGACCCCTGGCAAAAGCGCCTCACCCTCTGATCTGCCCTGAGGGTCGACAACGCGTACCTTTGCACCTCCGCCGATCAAAGCGGGGACAATGGACAACGAAGGTGCGTCGCGCATATCGTCTGTGTTGGGTTTGAACGTGACGCCTAGAACCGCCACGGTTTTTCCATTGAAACGGTCGTCGCAGACCTCGCGGATTTTCTCGATCATACGTTTCTTGATTTCGTCATTCACACGAATGACGGTTTCCGTAATCTGCATCGGATGCGCATGATCCTGACCGATCCGGGCCAGCGCGGCAGTATCTTTAGGAAAGCACGACCCACCATAGCCAGGGCCAGCATGTAGGAACTTGTTGCCGATCCGTCCATCCAGACCGATGCCGCGCGACACTTCTTTGACATCTGCGCCGACCTTTTCGCAAAGGCCCGCAATTTCGTTGATGAAGGTAATCTTGGTCGCAAGAAACGCGTTTGCGGCGTATTTGATCATCTCAGCGCTTTCCAGATCCGTAGAAAGGATCGGAAAATCACGCAGGTAAAGCGGGCGGTAGATCTCGGCCATCACTTCGGCGGCGCGATCGTTTTCCACACCCACCACAACGCGATCCGGGCGCATGAAGTCATCAATCGCCGCACCTTCACGCAGGAATTCAGGGTTCGAAGCGACGTCAAATTCAGCTTTGGGATTAGAGGCCGAGACAACCTCATGCACTCGTCTGTTGGTGCCCACGGGTACTGTCGATTTGGTGACAATGACCGTATAGCCAGTGACAGCCCCTGCAATTTCTTCTGCAGCGGCCATAACGTAGGTCAGATCTGCGTGGCCATCACCCCGCCGCGTTGGGGTGCCGACTGCAATGAAGACAGCATCAGCGCCATCTACGGCAGCGGCCAAATCAGTCGTAAAGCTCAAGCGACCGGCAGCCACATTTTTAGCCATCAACACATCAAGGCCCGGCTCGTAAATTGGGACGTCCCCGGCTTTGAGCATGTCGATTTTCTGATCTGCCTTGTCGACGCAAATCACGTCATGACCGAAATCCGAGAAGCACACGCCAGACACAAGGCCCACATATCCGGTGCCGATCATTGCAATACGCATCTGTAAAATCCTTCTTACTAATACCTGTCGACAACGCGCGAACAATTGAAGAAACCAACACCGAATTCAATGGTTCACAATAGCTGTGGGTTACATCCCATAGATTCTTGCTGTTTTTGAGGCAATAAGAGCGCAGAGAAAAAACTTGCGCTGCACGTTAAAGTCCAAACTGCTTTTAATCGTCTGAATACACAGCAGATGCAGACGTGAAAGGCACCTTGCGAATACTTAAAGCTATTCGGTTTCTGGGTTCGGCTAGGAGAACCGGTCTATACAAGGGTCTGCGGCGGAACTCGGTCTTTCGCTTGCGCATGGTGGGGAAGATTCACACGAGGCTGTAACTGTGAAAACCTGAGCGGCTCGCCAGAAATGAGCTTTGAAGCCGTGTTTGTTAAACCCATGCCTGGAATCTAGAATTGGTCATCTTCGACCTTCGAGAAATATAGCCGCCCGAGACATACGACGTCGGACGGCCATTTGAATTAGTACCAGCGCCCGATTGCTGTAACGGTTGGAGGCAGTGTCGAGGAATCCGACAGGGCCGACAACACTTTGCAATTAATTTGTGTCGTGTTGGGTGTGTCCATTCCAATGAAACGGTTGGTTGCCCCTCCGCTACCACTGACACTTGGTGCCGCTATAAAGGTCGCGGGATAGTCCCACACTATTGCAGAGCTTACGAAAATAGCACCTTCAGCATTGGTGCAGTCAACTGAGGGTAAAGTAGCGGTGCAGATTTGGGTGCCATCGGCGAACCGCACAAACTCTCCGTTTGCATTACTTCCGCGCTCGATAACAGCGCCGGTCGGGGTGCCCGAGTTTTCCGAGACAGATCCCAAAAGATTAGCGGGTCCGTAACCGAAATCTGCTCTCATAAGGCGGCCAGGGGTTGTATCGGTTGCATCGCTTTGGACAGCCGCGCCTGTTGCCGTTCCGGTGGTTGGATCAAACCTCAACGCATCGGTCCAGCTTCCGCCATCGAGTGAGACTTTGATGGAAAAACCAGTATTGCCCGACAGGCCCATCTCAGCGTGGCCTGTCCAGTTCGATTGGAACAGCAATGACGCGGTGTCGCCCGCACTGGCTTTGTTGATCTTCAGTTGATGTCCACCACCTTCGTGGGTCAGCAATGTGGCCGGGCTGCGCACAGTCAGGCGGTTCGTTGTGTCTGAGGTGGCCGCCACCCCGACACCATCCAGGTTTTGCGTGTCCACGGGTAGAGGCACCCAGGTTGTTCCGTCCCAGAATTTGAGATCACCAGAGTTTTCGTCCCAAGCGCGCCAACCAACGGCTGGGGCCACGAAATGCCAGGCATTGTCCAGCCAAGCTGCAAGTTCCCCGGCGTGCCCCACCCAATCGCCGGTTGGGGATGTGCCCACCGCATGAACCTCGCCCTGTTGGGGAACAACCGGGGGGGGGTACTGGCGTCGATTGAGCGGACTGTCAGCTGCACGATCAAATCAAGCTGACGCAGAGCTTCGTTGTGGGTGACGTGCTTTTGCGCCTGCGAGGGTTGCAAAAAAGGCAAGTTCAGTCGGGGTGAGATTTGTGACACGAAGGTCCTCCTGTAGCTGTCGGTCCGAAACACCGGTTGCGCGCTTCACTGCCGCAAAGCGCGTCAATCCTCTGTGATCGGGCCGACCGCCCTAGAAACCTTTTGCTAACTTTTTAAACAGAGAAAAAGCCCCGCTTTATCCATGCCCTGCGTTCGTGAACCTGATCACATCAGACTTTTCACGGGCATTTGGAAACAGACCACAACATGTTCCTGATGCTCTGAAAGAACACAGGATGAATTGTGTCTACGTCGGGTCTGTTGCTGAATCTCAACTCACCAAAAGTGCGGCTTAACGCGCACGTGAAACATCGATTCTTGGTTACTGGGCCGCTTTTCCTGTCGCTACAATGTCATTGAGATACTGACTCAGGTCGTCTCGTAGATCGTCACGTGCAAGCGCAAAGGCAACGGTGGCTTGCAGGAAGCCCGATTTCGACCCGCAATCAAAGCGTTGTCCGTCGAATTTGTACCCAAACACGGGTACACCTTGCGCGATGTCTTCGGCGATTGCATCCGTCAGCTGAATTTCGCCACCACTCCCGGCTTTCTTTGCGTTCAGGTTGTTCAGGACAGATGGGCGCAGAACATAGCGCCCGATAACCGCAAGGTTGGATGGCGCTTCTGCGGGTTCGGGTTTTTCGACCATGCCACGGGCAGGGATAACAGGACCGATACTGTCGCCTACATCCAGCACACCGTACGAGCTTGTTTTTTCCTGCGGAACTTCCATGGCGGCTACCATGTTGCCACCGGTCTCTTCATAAGCTTCGATCATTTGTTGCAGGCAAGGCTTGCCCGCCGCGATCACATCGTCCGGCAGCATGACGGCAAAGGGCTCATCGCCGATCAGGCGGCGGGCGCACCAAACAGCGTGCCCGAGGCCCAATGCTTTGTGCTGACGGATGTAGGCAATCGCGCCGCTTTCCATATTGGTCTTGTTCAAGATCTCAAGCAGCTTGTCTTTCTTCTTGGCCTTCAACTCCTGTTCTAGCACGAGGTTGTGGTCAAAATAATCTTCCAGTGCAGACTTCCCGCGTGATGTGACAAAGATAAATTCCTTGATCCCGGCGGCGCGAGCTTCGTCGATCGCGTACTGCACCAAAGGGCGGTCTACCAGCGTCATAATTTCTTTTGGAACAGACTTCGTTGCGGGTAAAAAACGCGTTCCCATGCCTGCAACTGGAAAAATCGCTTTGGTGACCTTGCGTGTCATGGTGCCTCTCAAATTCAATAGTCGGTCGGAAGAATGAATAGCGTCCGATGTGTTCTAATAGGCTGCGCGCCCCGATCAATCAACGATGCCCAATAGCTCGGGCGGCAATTGGTCAAATCGTGCCATTTTCTAGGGACGTGGTCAAAAGAATGTGCTGATGTCATGCTATCCGGAACAATACAGAAAAGTGCCGTGGTTCAGGGTATTTCTACTTTTGATCCATGTCTGATTTATGTTGATTGATCACGTAGTGTTTACCCATGTTCTCAGTAGGCCTTTCTCCTTCGCCGATTGAACGGGACCGTTTCGCAGCGTCAGATGAAGGCTATCTGGCCCATAACACTGTGCTTTTCTGCTGAGTTTCTGAGGGTGATTTCAATCTCACGAGCCAAGGCAGACGTGCAACCAAAAGGCTTTTTCGTTGGTTTGCGCTGAATAAGCAAAGACAGCAGGCAAGTTAAGTTGCAGTGTTTCTTCCAACAAAGGGAGGGTAAGATTTGAAGTGAGAAAGCAGTAGCGCTGTTCTGAAATTGGCAACAATGAGGCAAATTTCCCCTCAGTGAACGCAGGGCGGGCCTAGGATTCGAGCACATGGGCGCGGCACGGGTCAGCAAGTTGGAGGCAGACCTCTGCCAAATTCGCTGTTTTTCGGAATCACACGACCGTTAAGGAACCAGATCGGCTTTCATCCCGGCATCTGGAAAGCAAGTTGGCGCGAGTCCCAAAGACTGTTGCCATCGACCGATTGAGCGGCGCGTTTTGAACCCAGGCAACCCATCTGCACCACCAACATCATGGCCCAATTCTTCGAGGGCGCGCTGCATTATCGCAACGTCGGATCGATACAGCCCTCCGACTTTTCCCCATTGCCCAGCAAAATCACCGACGCCGTATTGAATGCGGTCGCCGACATGGCCAACGAACAGAGCATAAAGGTCGCTTTTGTTGTATTCCTTGAGGACATAGAAATTTGGTGTGACCAGAAAAGCAGGCCCATGTCGGCCTGCTGGCATCATCAGAAATCCTTCGCCATCACGTTCATGGGCCGGGAATGGCCTGCCCGAGACCCGGCGTATCCCCATCTCCTCCCATTTGTGAATGGGCCGTCCCTGATCGGGCCCTTCCAGAGAGCAGGACACTTTTGCGGGAACGGACACCTCGAAACCCCAGTCTCGATTGCTAACCCAGCCATGTTGGTCCAGATAATGGCCAATGGATGCAATAGTATCAGCGGGCGACCCCCAGATGTCAGCCCGCCCATCTCCGTCGCCGTCTTTTGCATAGGTCAAAAAATTGGACGGCATGAATTGTGGCTGGCCTAATGCGCCTGCCCAGCTGCTTTTCATGTCCCGAGCAGGCAAATATCCGGATTCAGCAATTTGCAGGGCTGCGATCAGCTCGCCTGTAAAATACTCGGCGCGCGTGCTCAGGAACGCTTTGGTTGACAGAACACGAAACGCGTCGTGGCGGATCGGCACTTGTCCGTACCCGCTCTCTCTGCCCCAGATTGCCAGGATTATGCGGCCGGGCACTCCGGTTTCACGTTCGACCAAGGCAAGTGTCGCTGAATGCCGTGTCGCCATTTTGCGACCTACGGCGGTGGCACCCTGAACGGATCCCGCGTTGAAATACCGCCCGGGCGAGCCGAACTCGGCCTGTTTCTGGGCTTTCGGGGTTTTGGGTTTTTGTCCGGGCGGAACCAGATCCGGCAGCTTCCAGTTCAGGGTCACTCCAGCAAACGCTTGCTCCATCGTTTTGCGCGAAACCCCTTTGGCTTGTGCTTTTGGCCAAATTACGTCCTGCAACCACGCCTGAAACTGACGTTCGACCTCGGCATGATCCTGAGCTGATGCGGCGTGCGACAGCAGGTTAAAGCACATGACTGCAAGTATTGTGCGCATCAAAGTAAACATGCGTCCCTGCTCTGGTAAGGTGTCAACGACGGGTGTTTCCCGTTGGTGCCCAAGGTTGAATTAAACAGTACCTCGGCAATCTGCAGTTTGGAAAGGTCTTGAGAAAACTTTTGCATTTGCCGATAGTTGGGTGGAATTTGGATCACGAGAGGGCTGTGCGTTATGGCCAAAGGCAGAATGTCCAACCCGTCCTCGCTCGTGATGGCTGCTTTGGTCTTTCTTGCGGTGACACCATCGATGGCGTTGGCCAGCGACAGTTTCATGGATCCGCAAGGTCCGATTGCCGCCATCCAGAAAACCCACCTGTTGCGGGCGACCGCGCTGATCATGGTGGCGGTTATTCCCGTTCTCGTTCTGGTTCCCTGGATCGCGCTTCGATACCGACGTCGAAAGGGCGGAACCGCTGCCTACAGGCCGGACTGGGATTTTTCAGCTAAACTTGAATTTGTCATGTGGGGCGTGCCTGTATTGATCGTGGCGCTTCTGTCTTTCTATCTTTGGAAGGCGACACACAGGCTCGACCCGTATTCGGCAAGTTTTGGTGAGGAACCGACGGTGCAAGTTCAGGTGGTGGGCCTGGATTGGAAATGGCTGTTTCTCTATCCCGAACTGGGTATTGCCAGCGTGGGTGAGTTTGGAATTCCCACCAAACGGCAGGTCGCCATGACATTGACGACCGATACGGTGATGCAGTCTTTCATGATCCCCGCCCTTGCCGGTCAGATTTACGCGATGCCGGGTATGACAACGCAACTTCACCTGGTTGCAGATACCCCGGAGGTCATGCAGGGCGAAAACACGCAGTATAACGGGCGCGGGTTTACCAAACAAAAGTTCCGCACAGTTGCAATGGACCAAGACGCATTCGAGGCATGGGTGGACAAAGTGCGTGCTGGCGGCATCCCTTTGGATGCGACGACTTATCAGACGCTTTCAAAGCGGTCCGACAGGGATGAGGTTCAAGCCGCCCTGGGCACTGCACAGATGCCGGACGATGCACTGTACTTCACGCTGGAGGAAGACGTGTTCCACAACATTCTGCACCGATATCACAGCGGCAAGGCCCTGCCAGTTGATCAGCAACCCGGCACAGCATCCTTCGGGCGGGAGGCGCAGAAATGACCTCACCCGAAACAGGCTTCTTCGGCCGCCTAAGTTGGGATGCGCTTCCGATTGCCGGCTTGCTTGAAAATCCAAACACGAATGAGATCGTGGCAAATGCAGCCGCTGGTATCGTGATTGTTGGCGTCGTGGTTGTGGTCGGTTTGCTTAGCTGGTTTCGACTGTGGACACCGCTGTGGCGCGATTGGCTGACCAGCGTCGATCACAAGAAGATTGGCATCATGTATGTCGTCTTTGCCATCGTGATGCTTGCACGCGGCGTGTTGGAAGGCGTCGTCATGCGCGCTCAGCAGGCTGCAGGGCCCGGAGATGGGTTTCTGGAAGCTGAACACTTTGCCGAGCTTTTCAGCACCCACGGCACGATCATGATTTTCTTTGTTGCTGTGCCCTTTGTCTTTGGGATCGCCAACTATGTTGTGCCGTTGATGATAGGTGCGCGGGATGTCGCGTTTCCCAGACTGAACCAAATTAGTCTGGGTCTGACGGTGTCCGCTGGCATGATGTTGATGGTGTCGCTGGTGGTGGGGCGTTTCTCGACTGGCGGCTGGACGGCGTATCCTCCATATACGGGTGCTGCGTTTAATCCGGGCGTGGGGCCGGATTACTGGATCTGGGCCATCGTTGTGTCGGGTGTTGGTACCACGCTCACAGGTATCAACTTTGCCGTCACGATCTACAAGATGCGCGCGCCGGGTATGACCTTTATGCGACTGCCGATGTATTGCTGGACGATCATCTGCAGTTCGATCCTGATCATCTTTGCCATGCCGCCCTTGGGCGTTGCCGCGCTGATGCTGGCCGCAGACCGATATCTGGATTTCCACTTCTTCACCAACGATCTCGGCGGCAACATGATGAACTATGCCAACCTGTTCTGGCTGTTCGGCCACCCCGAGGTCTATCTTCTGGTCCTGCCTGCCTACGGTATCTATTCCGAGGTGTTCGCGACGTTCTCGGCCAAGCGGCTGTATGGCTACAACTCACTTGTCATTGCGACGATGTCGATTGCGGTGCTGTCCTTCACGGTCTGGTTGCACCACTTTTTCACCATGGGTCAGAGCGCACTGATCAACGCCGTCTTTGGCATCGCAACCATGCTCATTGCTATTCCAACCGGTGTGAAAGTCTATGACTGGATGGCCACCTTGTGGCGGGGACGTATCCGGTTTTCGGTGCCGATGCTGTATGGTTTGGCGTTTCTGATGCTGTTTGTGATTGGTGGCCTCAGCGGAGTGATCCTGGCCAATCCGACGGTGGACTATCAGGTGCACAACACGCTGTTCCTGGTGGCGCATTTCCACAACGTGCTGTTGCCAGGGGTGCTGTTCGGTTTGTTGGCAGCCTATAACTATTGGTTCCCCAAGGCCTTCGGCTTCCGCCTGAACGAGTTCTGGGGGCGTGTTACGGTGGCTCTTTGGACCGGAGGGTTTTTGTTGACCTTCATGCCGCTCTACTTTGTCGGACTCATGGGGATGCCGCGCCGTTCCTTCAGCTATGACGATCCGTCCTTCCAACCTTTTATGATCGTCGCCATCATCGGGGCGCTGGTGATTACTTGCGCTTTGTTCTCGGTTCTTATCCAATTGTGGGTCAGCATCCGCGACCGCGAAAAAACACACGTTCCAGTGGGGGATCCATGGGATGGCCGCACCTTGGAATGGTCGATCCCGTCGCCACCGCCACCTTACAATTTTGCGATCATCCCAAAGGTTACAGATCGTGATGATTTCGCCGCAGCCAAAGAACGTGGCGTCGCGTATCCTACGCCGGACGCCTATGAAGATATCGAATTGCCGCGCAATACCGGCATCGGTTTTATCCTCTGTGTTTTCAGCGGCATCTGGATGTTTGCTTTGGTTTGGTGGATCTGGTGGTTGGCGGCCCTGATGACGGTGCTGATAATCCTTGCCGTGATCATCTGGACCTTTGATGACAGCACCGAGCTCACCATCGCGGCTGAAGAGGTTCGCAGAGACCATGAAGCCTGGCTATCCCTGGTGCATAACGAAACAGCAGTGGATCGTGATTACGAAACCTCCTCAGAAAACCGCGGCCTCGCCCGCCCTGATCTGGAGGCTGTCACATGAAGCGTGCACCGACCCACAGCTATCCCGGCATCAATCTGGGGGAACGCCACGCCAGTGCGGATAAGGCGGCTGAGGTTGTCACCTTTGGGTTCTGGGTCTTCCTAATGAGCGATCTGGTCTATTTCGGCCTGATGTTCGCGATCTACATCACCATGATTGACGCGCAGGCGGGTGGACCCGGTCCGCATGAGTTGTTCGACCTAAAAAGTGTCTTTGCTCAAACCCTGATCCTGTTGACCAGCAGCCTGACGGTCGGTCTTGCAATGCTGGCATTGAAATACAACCTGCCACGCGGGCGCATCATTCTGTGGTTTGGCGTCACGCTCTTGTTAGGGCTCAGTTTTCTTGTGCTCGAAATTCGCGATTTCATGGCCATGGCGGAAAAAGGCGGTATCCCGCAACGCAGTGGGTTCCTGTCAGCTTTTTTTGGTCTTGTTCCACTGCACGGTTTGCACGTCGCGGCGGGCTGTTTGTGGCTGATCGTTCTGGGCGTCCAGCTGCGGGTCAAGGGGATGACAGATGTGATCATATCACGCGTTGTCCGTTTGGCGCTGTTCTGGCACTTCCTGGACCTGATTTGGATCGGGATTATCACAATCGTCTATTTCGGAGGTCTGACCTATGGATAACCGTTCCGAAATGCACCGGCGCGAGCGACGGCGTTATGTGATCGGATATGGCGGATCACTGATTTTGACCCTCGCCATGTTCGGAGTGGCCTATTTGTTTGGGATCGAAACGGTTGGGGTATATCTGACCATCGGGTTGCTTGGTCTGGCGCAACTTATTCTGCAACTCGTTTATTTCCTGCATATCGACCGTCGGCGCAGCAGCCGGGAAGACCTGCATCTGGTCCTGTTTTCCACCATGGTACTGCTGATCATGATCCTTGGCACCGTTTGGGTCTTGGGCAATTTGGCGATACGGATGCACATGCATACGATGTAAGCAGTCAGGGAGAAGCGACAATGAAATCTCTCAAAACAGCAGCAATTGCCGCAATGTTGGCAGCTATTGGAGTTGGTTTGCTGCTGTTCTGGCGACATGAGGAACGGTATCCGTCCACCAAGGATGCCTATATCGGAGCCAATATCATCTATGTGGCGCCTCAAGTGACCGGTCAGGTCGCTGAAGTTCATATCTCGGACAATCTACCTGTCAAAGCTGGCGATCTTCTTTTTACTATTGACGATACGCAGTTCAAAGCGTCGGTCGATGCGGCCAAAGCCGATTTAGACAGTGCGGTTCAACAGGCCAAATCCTATTCCACTCAGATAACCGCTGCTGAAGCAGCCGTCGAAAGCGCGCAATCCGCATATGACACTGCAAACAAAAGCCTCGAAAGAGCAAAGGCACTGTTTGCAGCCGGGGATGTCGCGCAGGCTTCGCTGGATCAAACCACGTCAGAGTTCGCTCAAGCCTCGGCACGGTTGACGACCAGCCAATCCAGCTTATTGGCATTGCAAAGCGGGTTGGAAGCAAAGCAGGACGACATCCTGTCTTCGCAGGCACAGCTTGAGATCTCGGAAACGAACCTGGCTTGGACCAAGGTCTATGCGGCAGCAGACGGCTGGATCGCCAATCTGACACTGCGCCCCGGTTCTTCGGTCTCTGCTAACGCACCGCAGTTTTCGATTGTCGAGTCATCGGACTGGTGGGTTGACGCCAACTTCAAAGAAACGTCTTTGCCGCGCATCCGCGCCGGTCAGTTGGTCACGGTTCAAGTCGATATGCTGCCGGGGGTGAAACTGACCGGCAAAGTGGCCTCGATCGGGCGCGGATCAGGCGACACGTTTTCCTTGTTGCCATCCGAGAATGCGAGCGGAAACTGGGTCAAGGTCACACGTCGTTTTCCAGTGAGGGTCGAATTGGACCCGACAGATGCGCCTTTGCGTGTCGGCGGCAGCAGTAAAGTGGTTGTGGACACAACAGGCCCGGCGGACGGCAAATGACCTCGGCGGCGTCCGGTCATGTAAACCGGGTGATCGTGGTTGCTGTTGTTCTCAGCGCCATACTGGAAGTGTTGGACAGTACAATCGTCAATGTCGCCTTGCCGCATATTCAGGCGGCGTTTGGGGCGACAACTGATCAAGCAACATGGATTTTGACCAGCTATATCGTGTCGGCGGTGGTCATAATGCCACTGACCGGCTTCGTGGCCCGTCGTGTTGGGCGACGACGGCTGATCCTGACAGCAGTGACCGGTTTCGCCGTTATGTCTGTGATGTGCGGCCTGTCCTGGAGTCTGGAAGTCATTGTGGCCTTTCGGCTGGCCCAAGGCATGTTCGGGGCTTTCCTTATCCCACTATCGCAATCGATCCTGTTCGATGCTTTCCCCCGCGAGGAACGTGGTAAAGCGATGGCGGTCTTTGGCCTGGGGGTTGTGGTGGCACCGGTACTTGGGCCGACGGTTGGTGCGATTCTGACCGAGTATTTCTCGTGGCGGATGGTGTTTTTCGTCAATCTGCCTGTGGCTGCCCTTGCCCTGCTCTTGCTGGCCGGAGAATTGCCCGAAGACAAAACCGAAGATGTGCAGATAGATTGGAAAGGTCTGGCTCTGCTTGCGCTGGGAATCGGGTGCCTGCAATTTGTCCTGGATCAGGGCGAAACCATGGACTGGATGTCTTCCCGCGTTATTCAGGTGGCTGTGATTGCGTCGATTCTGGGGGCGCTGGGGTTTGTCGTTCACACCCTGACTGCGCGAAATTCGGTTGTGGATCTGCGGCTGTTTGCGGATCGGAACTTTGCCCTGTGCAACCTGATTATTGCTGGCTTCGCTGTCTCACTGTTCGGCGGCATCGCAATTCTACCAACGCTTGTGCAAAGCTTGCTGGATTTTCCTGTCATCGCTTCGGGCCACTTGTTCATTCCGCGAGGGCTGACGGCAGGGTTGTCGATGGTTTTGACGGGCGCGGTGCTGGTCCATCATTTCGACCCACGTATGTTGGCAGGCGTTGGCCTGTTGTTGACCGCGCTTGGAAATTTCATGATGGGGGCTATAAACCTCAACGCCGGATTTTGGGAACTGGCCTGGCCCGGAGCTATCAGTGGGTTAGGCATGGGTTTGGTTTTTGTTCCCATGTCTATTCTCGCGTTTGAGAGCATCACCCAAAACCGGCAAGACGAAGCCTCGGGTCTGTTCAACGTGACACGGCAATTGGGATCATCGGTTGGAATCTCTCTGGTCGGGACATGGGTCGTACGAGGGCTTCAGACAAACACAGCGGTCCTCAGCCAGAATGTGACACCGTACAATCCTGCGGCCCAAACTTATCTGAATCCACTCGGTCTTGCGCCTGACAGTGCGCAAGGTGCCGCGATATTGGGGCAGGAAATCATGAGACAAGCCGAAATGATTTCTTATCTGACCGTGTTCAACAATCTGGGCCTGCTGGCATTGGGCGCAATTCCTTTGCTTTTCTTTTGCCGTGCCCCCAAGCCGGGCACCCAGGCCGCTGCCCATGTGCATTGATTCACTGGTGTCAGGTCGAAAACAAAGCTCGGTGGTCGCACGCTACATCAAACAACGCGCCATATGCTCACCGGCCGTAACAAGGCTGCTGTAATGTCATCCTGAAGGGTTAACTGGGGTCCGACCTAGGGTTATTCGCCACATGTGTGTTGATCCTGCGAATGCTCCATTCAACGGCATCTCGCATTGCACGCCCCAAGGCTAAATCAAAGGCTTTGACCAAATCCGGGGTCTGGTCGCTAGCGGCCACCACGTTTTCCTGAAACGAACTGGATGCGATGATCTTGTCTTCGTATTCGTCGATCACCTTGATATTCATGCGGACTTCAATGCGGACCTTTTTCCCGGCTTCAGAGTCCTCGACCACAATGCCCTGAAACTCGCGCAGGTCCGGCGCAATCACATAGTCAGCGCGCAGACCAACCGTAGAACGACCAACCGCGGCTACTTTGCCCGAGTTCTCATAGCTTTCCACCAACAGCGTTTGAACGATCAAAGGCGCGCGGTCCACCCAGCGTGCGCGTGGTAGGTATTGCACCTGCAAAGGGGTCGGCTGAATGGCGATCTGATCAGTGTTCACCGCGGCGGTAGCTGTTGGTTCCTCGACAACGATCTGTTTCTGTATTCTGGGCAACGCCGAAGAGAACGTGCTTTTAGGCGTCAGCAGATACAGGTCATTGGGTTTGGCTGCTTGTTTCAACGTACCCAAACCGGCGCACCCACCGATTATGGCAACAGCCAGCAAAGCGAGAGCAGGCTTGATCATTGACGGAACTCCGATGCTTGGGTGCCCAGAAGGAAACGTGCAGGGTCACGTTCGACCTTGTCCACCAGACGATCCAGGCTGATGACAAGGCGTTGGGATTCTTCAATAAAACGAATAAATTGCGGTAGACCTACACGCAGAAAATCGGAAACCTGACGGCGATTGGTCTGAACAATGCCGTCGATGGTGCCCAAAAGCTCGGACGCGGAATTGGACGCGCTGAGAACATCGTCCGAGATCTGGTCGATCTTTTCGGTGATATTCGAGACGGTCTCGGTTACTTGGTTGGCAGCCTTGCGAATGTCTGCGGCAACAGGCGCAACCTCGTCCTCCATAACCCGATTGGCAGAGTTGAAAGCGGTCTCTGCCGACGACAGCGCCCCTTTGGCGGTGTCCATCGCCGATGTGATCGAGCCCAGCGTCGTATTTGCGTTCAGAACGGTTTCGTTGACAATTTCCAGCGTGACGCTGCCTTCGTCGGACAGTAACGTCAGGCGTTCAGCCAGTTGCGAGCCACGCTCAATGAAGGGCTGAATGTCCTGCTGCAGGATACGGTCTGCCGTCTGGATCGTGGTTTTTGCTTCGTCCAACGCTGCTTTTGCGGATTCAGATGCGGTTTTGACCGAGTTGAGCGTATCGGTTCCGGTTTTCAGCGTTGTCTCTGCGGTATCGATCAAAGGGTCCAAACGTTTGGAGAACTCGCCAATATCCTGGGCTGCCTTGCCGATATTGCTGGCGACGGAATCGAAACTTGTCAGTGTTTTGTCCAATCGACCTGTGGCTGATGCAAGATTGTCCAAAATGCTGCTGACGGCGTCGCGGTTCTTGTCGTCAACGACTTTGTTCAGGCTTTCCAAAAGAGTGACGGCTTCATCCAGCACTTTTGGTGCGCCCTCAAAAAGGGATTGTATCGTACTGCGCTTGCTTTTGATCACACTGTCTTGCGGCAAACGTTGGGAGGTTGGTGTGCCGCCGGTCAACTCGACATAGCCCACACCAGTCACGCCCAACGACTGCAGTTGCGCGACTGTTTCTTCCGTGATCGGAATTTCTGCGTCCACTTCTATACGCACCCTGACTTTCGAGGGATCGTTTTCATCCAGATTCAGCGAGATCACCTGACCAACGGGCAAACCGTTGAAGTTCACCCCGCCTGCCGCAGAAAGCCCCGAAACATTGTCGAAAAGAACGTCGTAATATGCGTACTGGCGCGTGACCTCGAACTTGGCAAGCCACAGGAAAAAACCGAACGCGCCCAAAAGCCCCGCAAGGGTAAACGCGCCGATCAGGATATAATTTGCTCGGGTCTCCATTGCCTCTACCTGTCCTGGCCCTTTTGTTGTGCTGCGCGGGCGCGGGGGCCTGTGAAGTATTCCTGCACCCAAGGATGATCAACCTTGGTCATGTCTTCTATCGGACCTTCGACCAGTACGCGCTTTTCTGCAAGTACGGCAATCCGGTCGCAGATAGCATACAAGCTGTCCAGATCATGGGTGACCATGAACACCGTCAACCCAAGTGCCTGCTGCAACTCGCCGATCAGCTCATCATATGCCGCTGCACCAATCGGGTCCAACCCGGCGGTTGGCTCGTCCAGGAACACGATCTCAGGGTCCAAGGCCAACGCCCGGGCCAGCGCTGCGCGTTTGCGCATGCCGCCTGACAGCTCGGATGGAAATTTGCCGCAACTCAACTGCGGCAACCCCACCAGGCTGATTTTCAGTGCGCCCAGCGACTCCATTAGTTTTTCGCTGAGACCCGTATGCTCGCGCAGTGGGGCCATCACGTTTTGCAACACCGTCAGAGAGGAAAATAGCGCACCGTCCTGAAAGGCCACACCCCAATGGCGCTCGATCCTGCGGCGGTCTTGCTCGGGGCCGTTCACAACATCGACGCCCAGAACTTCGATACTGCCGGCAGCGGGTTTGTTCAGCCCGACAATTGTTCTGAGCAAAACGGATTTGCCCGTACCCGATCCGCCGACAACGCCAAGAACCTCACCACGCCAAACGTCAAGATCTAGGTTCTCATGCACGACCTGCGTGCCGAACTGGTTTCTGAGCCCGCGTACGCGGATCACTGCGTCTCGTTGCGTCTTGGTAGAGGCTGGTACGTGCTGCACATCGTCCATCATGTCAGATTCCGATCTCTGAAAAGAAAATCGAAAACAGGGCATCGATTGCGATCACCATGAAGATGGATTGCACAACGGATGCCGTCGTGCGCTGCCCCACACTTTGCGCTGACCCTTTGACTTGCATGGCCTGCCAACAAGAGATCACGCCGATGACCAGAGCAAAGAACGGAGCCTTGATCAGACCTACGGCCAGTTGCCAGACATCTGTGTTCTCTTTCAACCGCGTGAGAAACATCCCCGGGCTCACGCCCAAATCGATCCAACTCATCAAGGCACCGCCAAACAGGCCGGCAATGTCGGCGACAAATCCCAGAATGGGCAGCATGATCAGCAAGGCCAAGACACGGGGAATGACCAGAACTTCAATCGGGTCCAACCCCAGCGTGCGCATGGCGTCGATCTCTTCCTGCACTTTCATCGAACCGATAGAGGCCGTGAAGGCGGAACCCGATCGCCCCGCGACGATGATGGCGGTCAGCAAAATTCCCAACTCACGCAGTACCGAGATCGAGATCAATTCAACCACAAAGATCTCTGCGCCAAACTGCTTGAGCTGCGTGGCCCCCTGAAAGGCCAGCACAACACCGATCAGAAACCCCATCAGCGCCACGATGGGAAGGGCCTTGACCCCGGTTTCCTCCATATGCGTGACCAGGGCCGCCTTGCGCAGCCGCCACGGCATGATGAAAGTGCGAAACAGCCGGTGCAGGGTAAGGCCCAGAAACTCCAATATCGAAAGCGTATCTTTCCACGCCCCGAACGTTCCGCGCCCAACATTGGCGACCCAGTCTATAAAGCTGAGGGGTTCTTCAAGCTTCCCAGGTTTGTCCGGGATATTGTGAGTTACAGTATCGATAAGCGTGGCGTGCGCGGGCTTTGCCCCCTGAATTTCAATCTCTGCACCGTTCGTGGTGAAACGGCGACCAAGATTTGCGATCAGCCACGCCCCGCCAGTATCAAGCGCTTCAACTTTGGACAAATCAAAAACCACCCGATCCGCCGAGGGTTGGATGGCAGCAAAATCCGCTTCAACTGATTGCAACGATTGGGTAAGCAACTTGCCCGAGATACGGACATGTATGCCGTCGGGGTCGTGCTCGGTTGAAATCGCTGGCTGCGTCATACCGACATGTGAAGTAAAACCTTCGGAACCTGCAAGTCTTTGTTCCCAAAGGCCGGGTTTTTACTTTGCAGGATGGCGCTCGCGTCACGCAAAAGGCCGATTCTACGCAAATTTGTCTGCTATTGTCAGCCCGCGAAAGAAAGTTACGGAGCGCTTCTTAAATAAGTTGCGTGAGCGCAAGAAGAAAGACACATTTCGCCGCGGAAACTCAGGTTTGGAGTCGGAGAAGCCAGATGCCTCAGGCCAAGAATGTCTTGTTCATCATCATCGATCAGCTTCGGGCGGATTGCCTCAGCGGCGCTTTGGCGGATCACGTGAAGCTTCCAAACCTTCGGGCATTCATGGAAGAAGCGGTGACATTCACGCGGCATTATTCTGTCACTAATCCCTGTGGCCCTTCGCGAGCGTCGCTTTTGACCGGACAATATGCGATGAACCACCGGTCGGTTCGAAATGGAACGCCGCTGCGTCACGATACCCCGAACATCGCCACTGAAATGCGTAAAGCGGGATTCATGCCGATGCTTTTCGGCTATACGGACACCTCAGCCGATCCGCGCGTTCATGACGCCAACGATCCGGTGCTCAAATCATATGAACAATCCATGACCGGATTCCTTGAGGTTGTCGAAATGCGCCTTGAAGAGTCATATCCTTGGCAAGGGCACTTGTTGAAGAAAGGGTACGAGTTCGATCAGTACTGGGACGTCTACAAACCTGTCTCTGGGGATGGTCAACCTCCCAAATTGAACGACCCGGCGCTGTATCGGGCGGAAGACAGCGACACTGCGTTCCTGACGGATGCGTTCCTGGATGGGATCGCACCTCATTGTGGCGAGGGATGGTTTGCCCATCTGACCTATATCCGCCCCCATCCGCCTTTGGTCGCGCCCGCGCCGTATAATGACATGTACAACCCGGCGGACATCCCGCTGCCGCAACGGTTGCACAGCGCAGAAGCTGAGAAAGAACAGCACCCATTTTTCGGGCCAAAGCTGGATGTCTATACAGCCAAAGAGTTTGTTCATGGCTTTGACGAAGTTGAGCCGACGGATGAGAATATTCGTACTTTGCGCGCTGTCTATCTGGGGTTGGCAACAGAGGTCGATCACCACATCGGCCGTGTGGTGAAGTACCTCAAGGACAGTGGGCAATACGACGACACGATGCTTGTGATCACCGCAGACCATGGTGAAATGCTGGGGGATCGTCACAGCTGGGGCAAGATGACGGTCTACGACGCGGCCTATCATACGCCGCTAATCATCCGTCTGCCTGACAACGAGGTCCAAGCGGGCACCCAGATCACCGTGCCAACTGAGTCGATAGATGTAACACCGACAATCCTTGACTGGATCGGGCAAACAGCTCCGAACGCGATGGATGGTCGGTCATTGTTGCCATTGTTGCATGGTGACATTCCCGAAGACTGGCGCAGCTATTCCTTCAGTGAACTGGATTTCTCGGAACCTGAAAACCCAACGTTGTGGCAACAAAGACTTGGAACCGGCAACAGCGACTCGTGTCTGGGCATACTGCGAGATGACCGGTTTACCTTGGTCGAGTTCGCAGCTGACCTGCCGCCGATTTTGTTTGACCATCAGGGCCAGGGCGAGTTCGAAAATGTAGCTGACAAGCCCGAGTTTGCAGCCGACCTGGTCCGATTGAGTCGTCAGATGCTGCGGCACCGGATGCGAAACATGGACCACACTTTGTCCCTGCACTCGATTACATCCGAAGGCGCAAAATCCCGCTCACGATACTAGGCTTCCCGTTAGTGACCCGACTCCGTTTGGGAAAACTGTAGAAAAATTCGCATCTTACGATATCGTCGCAGAAAAATACGCTTTTGTTTGCGCTCTGACGGCCTGTGGTGCCGGTGATTTGTGTTTCCGGTTTTGAGTGAATTGTCCAGATCGGCTTGTCAGCGATTTTGAAGTTCCAAACACATCCATGTTTACACTGGGTGTTTTCGGGAGGACAGTGATGGGCGATTGGTTTGTGAATGTGCTGCGCAGCTATCCTGAACTGGCGGTTTTTCTGTCGATAGGGATTGGGTTCTGGATCGGTCCCAAAAAACTCTTTGGCTTCAGCCTCGGGACTGTCACGGCAACTTTGCTTGCGGCTGTGATCATCGGGCAAACGCACATCCAAATAGACTCGGCAGTCAAATCGACATTTTTCATCATGTTCATCTTCGCGGTAGGATATGGTGTCGGGCCGCAATTTATTCGTGGCCTCAAGGCAGACGGTGCACGTGAGGTGTTGTTCGCACTCAGTGTATTGGCTTTGTGTCTGATTGTGCCGGTTATTTCTGCCAAGGTCGCAGGATTGGAACTGGGTTTTGCGGCTGGCTTGTATGCCGGGTCACAGACCATTTCTGCCGCGATTGGTGTGGCGACGGATCAGATCAATCAATTGGGTCTGTCGTCAGAACAGGCGCAGACCTACGCCAATCAGATTCCGATCGCATATGCTGTCACCTATATCTATGGCACTATTGGCTCTGCCATTATTTTGGCCAAGATTGGCCCGCGCCTGATCGGTGTGGATCTGGTTGCGGCCTGCAAGGAATACGAAGCCCAGTTGGGGGGCGGAACGGCAATCGAATCCGGCAACGGTATCGTTTCGGCCTACCGAACGATCGAGGCTCGGGCGTTTGAAATCCCTAATGACAGTGACCTGCTGGGCCAGCCGGTCAAAGACCTGTTGCCTGGTGTGCGGGTCTATGCCGAACGGATCAAGCGTGGTGATGCTATTGTCGAGGTTGAAGACAGCACGGAGCTTCAAGCGGGCGACATCGTTATGTTCTCGGGTCGCCGGTCGGAGTTGGTCGGCCTGCTGGAAGGTCGTCTGAAAGAGGCTGACGCCCCGGAACTGCTGAACACGCCAACCGAGAAGCTGGATGTTCTGATCACCAGCAAAGAGGTGCACGGCAAATCTCTGGAAGAGTTGAGCAAGCTCTCGCTGGCCCGTGGCGTCTATGTATCAAAACTTATGCGCAACATGGTTGAACTGCCGCTGCTGCCAGGAACTGTCGTGCACCGTGGCGACATCCTGACTGTTCTAGGCTCAAAGCGTCATGTCGAAGTGGCAATCGCCAAGATTGGATATGCGGACCGTCCGGTGGACACGACAGATCTTGCTTTTGTCGGGTGGGGGATCTTCATTGGTGGTCTCGTCGGAACCCTGGCAATTACCATGGGCGGTTTCCCGATCAGCCTGTCCACAACAGGTGGAGCACTTTTGTCAGGTCTGTTGCTGGGTTGGTTACGTACCGTGCACCCGACATTCGGGCGCATTCCTGGCCCGTCTTTGTGGTTGATGAACACTCTTGGCCTTAACGTTTTTATCGCGGTGATCGGCATCAGCGCCGGCCCCGGTTTTGTCGCGGGCCTGCAACAGGCCGGTATCGCACTGCTGCTTTGGGGGATCGTCGCCACCTCTCTGCCGATGATCTTTTCAGTCTACGTTGGCCACTATGTGTTCAAGTTCCACCCGGCCATACTGTTTGGGGCCTGCGCCGGTGCGCGAACAACCACAGCGGCGCTTGGGATGATCCAGGAAGCCGCGCAAAGCCGGATACCCGCGCTGGGGTACGGGATGCCTTATGCGATCGGGAATACGTTGCTGACCATCTTTGGCATGGTCGTTGTTTTGATCCTCAGTTGATTTGGAAAGGTATGTGTTATGGACCGTCTGAAACTGCACGATTACGAAGCGCTCAGCCCTTTTCAGATCAAGGATGAGCTGATCAATCTGGCCTCGGATGAAGCGCGAAAATCCAACAGTGCGTTTCTGAATGCGGGGCGAGGAAACCCCAACTGGATCGCGACCCGCCCGCGGGAAGCGTTCTTTGCTCTCGGTCAGTTTGCCATCACCGAAGCCAAACGCGTCATGGATCATCCGGCGGGTTTGGGCGGAATGCCAGCTATCAAGGGGTGCTATGATCGATTGGTAGGCTGGGCTGAGGCCAATGCCGATATGCCCGGCACAGAAACCTTGATGACCGTTGTCAAACACGCCATTCGTGCATTTGATTTCGATGCGGATGCATTTGTTCACGAACTGACGGACTCGATCATTGGCGACAATTACCCGGTGCCGGACCGCATTCTGCACCACAATCAGATCATCGCGCACGAATATCTGATGTGGGCCATGTGTTCCGGTCGACAGCCCGACGCGCGATTTGATCTGTTTGCGGTCGAAGGCGGCACGGCGGCGATGTGCTATATTTTCAAGTCACTCAAGGCCAACCGCCTGTTGAACCCTGGGGATACGATTGCGCTGTGTACCCCGATCTTCACTCCTTATCTGGAAATGCCTGAACTTGAGGATTACAGCCTCGAATCCGTGCATGTGGAAACGGATGAAGAAGATGGATTCCAATTAACCGATGCGGCGGTCGAGACACTGAAAGACCCCAAGAAAAAGGCGTTCTTTCTGGTCAACCCGGGCAACCCTTCGTCAGTCGCCTTGAACAAGGCATCCCTGAAAAAATTAACGGATGTTGTCGAGAACCACCGTCCCGATCTGATCGTTCTGACAGATGATGTATATGGGACCTTCGTACATGATTTTACTTCGGTCATGGGGTACATGCCGCGCAACACGATAGGCGTGTATTCGTATTCAAAATACTTCGGCTGCACGGGCTGGCGTTTGGGTGTCATCGCAGTGGCGCAAGACAATATCTTTGACCTCAAACTGGCTGGGCACAGTGAAGAGATCAAACAGACCCTGGACAAACGCTATGGCACGCTCAGCCTGACTCCTCGTGAGATCAGGTTTATTGATCGTCTGGTTGCGGACAGCCGGGATGTAGCCCTGAACCACACCGCTGGTCTGTCCTTGCCGCAACAAGTCATGATGAGCCTGTTTTCGCTCGTCGAACTGGCGGACACCAAGAAAGACTATCAAACCGCCTGCATGGAGCTTGTACATCGACGGTTCCAACTTTTGACCGAAGCGATGGGTATCGAAGTTAATGCAGGCGAAAACTACGATGCCTATTACGGGATCATCGATTTCGAATACTGGTTGCGCAAATATGTAGGCGATGATGTTGTTGCATGGATCAAGAAGAATGTGCACCCGCTCGACATCGCGTTCAAACTGGCCGAAGATCACGGGATTGTTTTGTTGAACGGCAGCGGATTCGATGCGCCAGGGTGGTCTGCTCGCGTGTCCTTTGCCAACCTGCCAGACGAAGCCTATACCCAGATCGGCCGCGCCGTGCGGTCCGTCGCCAGAGGTTATGTCGAGGCTTATCATGCCGCCAACAAAATGCCGCTGCATGGCGAGTCATAAAGTAGCAATGTCCAAGAATGAAACCCACTATCCGTACCTGAAATCAGGTGCTACGCAGGGGTTGTGGAAAAGGCAAACTTGGACATAACGGAAAAGCGCATCAAGGCGATGACAACCGCCGGACTGAACCTGATTGGTCAGGCGCTTTCCATTTATGACAGCAAGTTGCAGCTGGTGCTCAGCAATCGCCGGTTTCAGGAAATGTTCGACTTGCCGGATGAGCTTGTCCAACGCGGCGCTTTGTTCCGAGACACAATCTACTTTCTTGCCAGCCGAGGAGAATACGGCCACGACGAAAGTGTGGAAGACATGGTCAATCTGCGCATCGAGCAAGCTTTGACCTTTGAATCCCATTACATGGAACGCGTGCGACCCAACGGACAGGTTGTTTCAATCGAAGGTGCACCGTTGCCTCAGGGGGGGTGGGTTGCGGTCTATACCGATATCACAGGCACTCGGCGGGCCGAAAACCTGTTGCGGGCGCGGTCAGAGGAATTGTCTGAACAATTGCTGGGTCACGCCGAAGAACTTTCGGCCACCAATCGCAAGCTTGCAGCCACAATAGCTGCCTTGGAAGAAGCCAAACGGGAACTGACCGAAATTGAAGCCCGCACGCGCCTTGTGACTGAGATGATGCCAGCGCATATCGCGCATTTGGACAGTGACGGTTTGTATGACTTTTCCAACCGGCGCCTGAGCGCGGTTATGCCTGGGCGTCCGTCCGATATTCTGGGCCTACATATCTCCGACGCGCTTGGCGAAGCAGCATTTGAGCGCGTGGAAAGCCACCTGCGAAAGGCTTATGATGGTGAACCTTCGGTTTTTGAATTCACCGAAGACCAGGATTCTCGCCGGATCCGTGTTTCATTCACTCCAGATGGGGCAGGGGGCGTCTATGTCATGTCCGTGGACATTACCGAAGAAACCCAGGCGCGGGTCGCCCTACAACAAACCCGTCGCCGAGAGATGGCGGCGCAGATGACCAGCGGACTGGCGCATGACTTGTCCAACCTGCTAACGATTATCCTTGGGATGCAGTCCAGACTGGACAAGATGGGCTTGCCGGAGGAAGCGCAAGAACTTGTCGCAGCCACTCAACAAACGGCGCGTCGGGGCGGGCAATTGCTGAACCGCATCGCAGATATGACAGGTAACCGAACCCCGCGGCCACAAGCTACAGATATGCGCGGTTTGCTGGAAGACCTGCGTATCCTGGCCACCCCGTCCCTGCCGCGCGGTATGGGGTTTTCTGTCGTTAACACTTTGCCGGATCAGACATTAATGCTGGATCCGGGGATGGTGCAGGATGCGTTGCTGAACCTTGTTCTGAATGCGCGGGATGCGTGCGGAAGCTCAGGTCAGATCACCATCAGCGCACATGCGATCGGTAAGATATGGGTCGAAATCACGGTGTCGGACACCGGTTCAGGATTTTCACCCGAAGCGCTGGAGAAGGCGCTGAACCCCTTTTTTACAACCAAGGGCAGTGACGGGTCCGGTTTGGGTTTGTCAATGGTTTACGACACAGTGAAACTTGCGGGCGGCGATCTGAACCTCAGAAATACTCCATCCGGCGCATCGGTCGTGTTGCGATTGCCGTATCGCTCTGCTCCACCCGCTCAGGATGGCTTGGTATTGCTGGTGGAAGACAGTGACGAGTTACGGGGCCAGTTCAGGGACATGCTGGTAGAGCTCGGTTTTACAGTTATCGAGGCCAATTCGGCGGATGAAGCTCTGACGCTGCTTTCTAGTGTTGAAGACATCTCGATGGTTTTGTCCGATATCCGCTTAAAAGGCGGGGGAACAGGTCTGGATCTTCTGCGGAAAGTAAACTCTGGATTGCCGTGCATCCTCATGACTTCGTTGCCGAATTCTGATCCTCTGTACCAACAGGCGCTTTCTGCGGCGCCGGTGTTGCGTAAACCGTTTTCACAGGCTCAATTGGCCGCACTGATCCAAGCCGAGGCCGCCTGATGACGCAACCGTTGGTGACTATTCTCGATGACGAACCCGAGATACGACGTATTCTTACCGACGCTTTGGAAGAAGCCGGGTTCCGAACACAAAGTTTTTCCCGCGCGCGGGAATTTGAAGCGGCACTGAACCGCGTGACACCAGATGTCTGTCTGGTCGATCTTTCATTGCCGGATACCGACGGGTTGGCGTTGGTTCATCGCCTTGCATTGGAACAGGGCGCGGCGGTAATCATCATTTCTGGACGGGCACAGGTGCAGGATCGGGTGACAGGACTGGAACTTGGAGCCGACGACTACATAACGAAACCGTTCGACCCGGCAGAAGTGGTGGCCCGGATTCGTGCCAGATTGCGGACACCGCGCGGTCAAACCTCACATTCGGATACAGCTGTGTTCAATGGCTGGACAGCGCATTTTGACCGTTATGTTCTTGAGGATGGGGCCGGTGCTGAAACGCCATTCAGCCATGCTGAAGGGGAAGTCCTCCGGTTGTTTTTGGAAAGTCCCAAGCGTCTGATCAGCAGGGCGCAAATGCAGGAGTCCTTGGGCGGCGCGGCTGGTGACAGTTTCGACCGGGCCATGGATGTTAGAATTTCGAGATTGCGCACAAAACTTGGGGAAGACCCAAAAAATCCGCGCCTGATCAAAACGATATACGGCGCAGGATACATTTTTTTAGGCGACGTAGACTGGAGCTAAGTGCAGCATTATCGCACGAGTTTTTGGCCACGTGTTGGCAATCAAACGATGTCGATCGCGCTGAGAAAACCCTCTTGCTGAGGTCTACTCGCGCAAAGCCTGGTCCTTGATCTTCACGACGGGTTGCAAAATGTAATCCAGAACAGATTTACGACCAGATAAGATATCCACTTCAGCAATCATGCCGGGTATGATTTCAACCGCAAAACCGTTCCCGTCCAGCATTGTGTTATTGGTGCGAATTTCCACGACGAACACCTCTTCTTCATTACGTTCCGAGCGCGTGATCGTATCTGCACCAATGCGTGTGATTTCACCATCCAGCGCGCCGTAGCGCGCGAAGTCATAAGCTGTGATCTTGACCTTCACGGGCTGACCAGCGTGCAGAAACGCGATATCCTCGGGTTTCACATAGGCTTCGACCAGCAATGTGTCATCCAGCGGCACGATTTCGACGAGTTCCTCGCCGCTTCTCGCTAAACCTCCGATGGTCGTTTGATGAATGCGATTGACAATGCCCCGCACCGGAGAGCGGACCTGGGCCCTTGATGCCCGGTCGCGCAAAGCTGGCAGGGTCGGTTGCAAAGTGGCCAATTCAGCCGTGGCGATCGCCAGGTCCGTCAGTGCCGCACTGCGAAACCGACTATGGGCAGCCCGGATGCTATCGTCGATTTCATCCAATCCTGTTTGTAATCTGTTGGTTGCGGCTTCGGCACGCACCTTCCGACCGCGCCACTCGGCCTCACTCCGCCGCAACGCTAGCAGAGTTGTCGCAGGTTCCATCTGTTGTTTAACCAAAGGAGCAATGATGGCGCGCTCGTCCGCAAGAACTTTGAGCGTTTCGTCGGCCGTCACTTGATCTACCAAGCCTTCTTCATATTCCCGGTACTTCTGTTGCCGTTGGCGCTCTAGGATGGCGATCTCTGCTTGCAACTCTGCTTGCCGCCCTTGATACAAAGCGGTTTCCGAACGTACGACGCTTGGTGCTCCTTCGATCAAATTCGCATCAAATTCCAAATGCGTTCCGTCTATTTCTGCTTGAAGCCGTTGAGCGCGTGCCATCAGGCCATAGGCGCGCTGTTGCTCTTGGCTGAGTTTGCTATCGATCTGGGTGGTGTCCAGCTCCATCAGCAATGCGCCTTTATCCACTAGCTGCCCCTCGCGCACTTGAAGCGTGCGAAGAACACCCGGCTCGGTTGCGTCGATCACCTGGATGTCCCCCGAGGGTACGATGCGCCCGTCCACACGGGTGACATCGTCAAGTTCGGTGAGATAACCGGTGCGTCCGAGTTTCCTGCAGCGTCCTGTGTCGTTTTGGCCGGACCTCTACTGCTCGATCTGCGTTGTTGAGGATCTCTGTCGCTCGTTCATTCATCTGAGTGGGTGATCACCGCCCTTTGACCTAGTAAGCGCGGGTGGGAAGATATTTCCAACCGCGCTGCGGGGTCATGCTTTCAGTTTAGTAAAAGCAAAATAGAGGCTCAGGAACTATCACTGTTTGTACGAATTAGTCCAACAACTGTTTCAGATAAGGGCCATATGTGGACTTGGCGAAAAGTTGCGCCCGTTCTTCCAGTGCGGCATTGTCGATCCAGCCATTTGCCCACGCGATTTCGTCGAGGCTGCCAGTCTGCATTCCTTGACGGTCTTCGAGGGTCCGTACAAAGTTGCCTGCATCCAGCAAGGACCCGTGCGTGCCGGTATCCAGCCAGGCAAAGCCGCGCCCCATGGTTTGGACCTCCAGCAAGCCTTCGCGCAGGTACATTTCCAACAACGAGGTGATTTCCAGTTCGCCGCGCGCTGATGGCTGAACCTCATGCGCTCGGGCCGGGGCGTCGCCATCCAGAAAATATAGCCCGGTCACTGCATAGTTCGATGGTGGAACCTCAGGCTTTTCGATAATCGCCCGGGCTTTGTTTCCTTCAAAATCCACCACGCCATAACGTTGAGGGTCGGCAACGCGATAAGCGAAAACGGTCCCGCCGCGCTGTTGTTGGTCCGCTTCAACAAGTAGTTCCGGCAGACCATGTCCAAAGAAAATATTGTCGCCCAATATCAGCGCCGAAGGGGCACCGGCCAGAAAATCCTCCGCCAGTGTATAAGCCTGTGCCAGACCGTCAGGAGAGGGCTGCACGATCCACGTGAGAGACAGCCCATACTGACTGCCATCACCCAGCATACGTTGAAATTGCTCCTGATCCTGGGGGGTGGTGATGATTGCAATCTCACGGATTTTTGCAAGCATCAGAACGCTCAGGGGGTAAAAGATCATAGGCTTGTTATAGATTGGCAATAATTGCTTCGAGACTGCCATTGTGATCGGATAAAGTCGGGTGCCGGATCCTCCTGCAAGAATAATGCCTTTGCGTTGCATACCTTGTCCTTTCACGGTTCAGCCTGTTGCAGAGTTCAACTCGCGCAAGACGTTGTTCAGGCCAGCTTTCCAGTCTGGTCTGCTGAGTCCAAAAACGGTGTTCAAACGATCACAGTTCAAACGTGAATTCAGCGGTCTGGGGGCCGGGGTAGGGTAGTCTGTCGTCGGGATATCTTCGATCTGAACTGCCAAACCAGACTGCGCAATGATTTCGCGGGCGAAATCTGCCCAACTTACATCAGGTGCGCCAGAATAATGAAACAAGCCGTATTCGTCATTTTGCCCAGCTTTGGCCATAAGAAGAAGGGTGTCGGCTATATCGGCCGCGGGTGTCGGCCCACCGATCTGATCGGCTACAATTGTCAGTCTGTCCCGTGTTTCAGCCAGCCTGAGGATGGTTTTTACAAAGTTCTTTCCATGGGCAGAGAACACCCAACTGGTGCGCAGAACTGCGTGCCACCCTCCGGCTTGTGCAACTTGGTGTTCGCCATCCAGCTTGGTTCTACCATAAACCCCCAATGGAGCTGTTGAGTCTTCGGTTTCCCATGGTGTCATGCCTGACCCGTTAAAAACATAGTCCGTCGAGACATGCAGGAAGGGCAGGCCGCGTTCAGCGGCTGCGCGTGCCATCGCGCCGGGCGACTCCGCGTTAACCGTTTGGGCCAGTTCGGGCTCATCTTCCGCCTTGTCGACCGCTGTATAAGCAGCGGCATTGATGATTACATCAGCGTCCGTGCGCCGAATGGCCTCAGCGCATTGAGCAGGATCGGACAGGTCTGCCATCGCGCGATCCAGTGTCTGGAGCGTGATATCATGGTTCTGCGCGCGGCGACGCAACTCGGTCGCCACCTGACCGCTGTAACCAAAAACCAGCGCCTTCATTGGGCCGTCCCCAGACGCTTGCCAACACCGTTGCGCGCTTGCAGGGCGTTCAGCCAGTTTGTGTTGTCCAGGTACCATTGCACGGTTTGCTCCAGCCCGGTTTCAGGCGTGTGCGACGGACGCCAGTTCAGTTCCTCACGGATGCGGGTCGGGTCGATGGCATAGCGGCGATCATGGCCTGGGCGATCCGTTACAAACGTGATCAGATCATTATAGGGTGCTGTTCCCGGCTTCAGTCGATCCAGAATTGTGCACAACATTCTGACGAGGTCGAGATTGGCCATCTCATTCTCGCCACCGATATTGTAACTGCGACCAAGCTCTCCTTTTTCCAGCACCAGCAATAGCGCTTCGGCATGATCTTCGACATGCAGCCAGTCGCGAATATTGTCTCCTTTCCCGTAAACCGGGATCGGCTTCCCGGCCAACGCATTCAGGATGACGACGGGTATCAGCTTTTCCGGGAACTGGTAGGGGCCGTAATTGTTCGAGCAATTTGTCAAAACCACAGGCAGACCATAGGTTTCCCGCCATGCACGCACAAGGTGATCTGATCCTGCTTTTGAGGCGGAATAGGGCGAATTGGGCTGATAAGGGCTATCTTCGGTGAAATACCCGGTTTCCCCTAGCGACCCAAAAACTTCGTCTGTCGATATGTGATGAAACCTAAAACCCTCGGGGCGGCCCGCACCCACCCAATAGGCGCGCGCGGCTTCCAGAAGAACGTATGTGCCAGTCAGGTTTGTATCGATAAAGGCCGCGGGTCCATCGATTGAACGGTCCACATGGCTTTCAGCTGCCAAATGCATGATCGCGTCAGGCTGATGCTTGTCCAAAACTCCCGACATCGCCGAGGCATTCCGGATATCCGCATGCTCAAAAACGTATGTTGGTGACTCAGCCACCGACGCAACATTATCCAGACAGGCAGCATAGGTCAGCGCATCGACGTTGACGATAGAATGCCCGTCGGAAATAGCGCGCCGAATAACAGCAGACCCAATAAATCCGGCCCCTCCCGTAACCAGAATCTTCATTGCGCAGCCTCAAATACAAAAGGGGTTTCAATGTCGCAAAGACGTGGCGCGACCTTGTCTTTATCGGACAACTGGGGCGCTGAATTGCTGCTTGGCCAGTCTATTCCGATATCAGGATCGTCCCAAAGGACTGCCCCTTCCGTTTCAGGTGCATAGGTGTCTGAACACTTATAGACGATCTCGGTGCCCGGCTCCAATGTCACGAAACCATGCGCAAAACCCGCAGGAACCAACAGCATCCGCCCATTTTCAAAGCTCAATTCTTCTCCGACCCACTTGCCAAAAGTCGGGGAGCCCTTGCGAATGTCCACAGCAACATCAAACAGCCTGCCACGTCCGCAGCGCACCAGTTTCGTCTGCGCACGGGGAGGGGCCTGGTAATGCAGGCCGCGAACTGTGTTCATTGCGCCGGAGAGCGAATGATTGTCCTGAACAAACTGCGTATCTATGCCTACAGCGGCAAAACTGTCGGCATTATAGGTTTCTTCGAAAAACCCGCGATGATCACCAAAACGCCTCGGCGTAATCAACTTCACTTCCGGAATGGAAAGCGCAATTATTTCCATTGAAACTAAATCTACTCTTTAAGCTATCCTGTTGTCTAAGAAAGCTATGTCACATGTAGGCTGATTTCGCCACAGCCCATGTATGAAAACGGGCAAGGTATGGCTGTAGCGTGACGGTCTCAAGTATTTTTGCAACCCATTTATGAAGTGGCAGATGTTGCTCCGAAACAATTCGGCTGCCTCTATTATGGCGAATAACACTAACTGCGGAGAGCCCAACCGATGCCGACAATCTAAACCGTGCGGGTCAAATTTGCGGCTTCGGTCTCAAACAATGGTGAGACCGCTGAGCGGTATTGGGCTCAGAGTTTTTGCGAAATTTCTGTTCTTTGACAGCCTAGATTTCTGATGCGCTGGAGCCGGGTGATAGCGCCCCAGCTTCCAGCAGAAAAAAAGATCACAGCAGGAAGCCGTCCTCCTCCAAAAGAATGGCAAGAGTGGGGTCCAGACCCTCCTTACCTTCATTGATGGAGAGATTGAACCAAGCTATTTCGCTGAGATTTTCGTCAAAATACACGCCCAGGTCCTGGGTATCCAGATACTCGTCAAACGTGGCGTTGCTTTCCGAGGCCGATGTCAGATCTGGCACAAATTGCAGTTCATCAGCCGCCTCATCCCAGTCCGACAAATTCAGATCCTGCGCGGCAACAGCCAGTTTCGACTCTGGTGTTGAGGGCGCGGTCTGCTTGGGCAATTGGTGCCCTATAGCACCACTGCCATCGACGTCCGCCCCATAGAAAGCTTCTACGTCCGCCACATTGGCGACGAGATTGCTGCTGATGTACTTACCGGATCCATCAGTGACCCATTCACTGTAGGATCCATCAGTATTTTTCCACAAAACGCGATAGCCACCACTCGACGCTTCGGCGTGTATGGCTTGCCAACCGGAAAAGCTGTTCGGTCCAGCGATGGCATTATTAAATGACAGGTCAGTGTTGCCGTCGATCACATATACGCCACGGGTCGAGGATCCGAGCGTGGTGGTGCCGTTAGATTCAATGGTGGTCGTCTTGTGACCGATTGTGCCGTCATTGTTCAGGTCCGCGTTATAATCCGTTTCAACATCCACAACGTTGGAGATGGTGTTGCTGCTGATATACTGGCCGGATCCATCAGTGACCCATTCACTATAAGTGCCATCGGTGTTTTGCCATA
>NZ_JBXWQF010000009.1:0-174640 GCF_059612245.1 Ruegeria sp. CDSA079
TATATCCTGACCAAGGAAGAAGGCGGTCGTCACACGCCGTTCTTCGCGAACTACCGTCCGCAGTTCTACTTCCGTACCACTGACGTGACCGGCACCGTGACCCTGGCGGCTGGCACCGAGATGGTTATGCCCGGCGACAACGTGTCGTTCGAGGTTGAACTGATCGCACCGATCGCGATGGAAAACGGCCTGCGCTTCGCCATCCGCGAAGGCGGCCGCACCGTCGGCGCCGGCGTTGTGTCGAAGATCGTAGAGTAATCGATAGGCCGGGCTTCAGCCCGGCACATCGGTGAGACAAAGAAGGCCGCTCCTTAGGGGGGCGGCCTTTTTACATAGCAGTTTTTGCATCAGGCCTTTGCTTTCAGTCCATGGACACCGGAACCGCCTCAGGGAAGGCCCATGTTCCATCGAGGATTTCCGGGCCAGGTTGGTATAGGCGCACCGCATAGTTCCATCCATCTGTAAGCGAGATACAGTTTATCCGTCCGTCATCGCATCCGCCAAGATGAACGGTCATGCTGCCATCGTCGTTCTCGGTGCCCGAAACAGAATTCACATTGTATACACCGGTCTCGTTTTCCTCAAAAAAGCCATCTGCATTGTAGACGCTAACGGACCAAAAGGCGTCCACTGGGACTGAGGCCGGGACATTGATTTCATATTCTCCAATAGGGCGATTGGGGTCAATTGACAGGTAAAAGGCGGATTCCTCCGGCAACCCGCCCCAGCCGAAGGCGGCTCCCAAAAAGTGGCGGATCGGGTCCACTTCGCCTTTGGCGCCAAACGTGTCCCGGCTATCAGGAATAAACCGGCTAAGTGATAGCGCAGCTTGCAAAACGCCATCAAAGCTTTCCTCGTCGTAATTTGGCACAATAAAGGGGGTTTCAGACTTGGCTTCTAGAATGATCTTGTCTTGTAGCGCAGAAACTTGCGCGATGTCGTCGGGGTCGCTGGCGTCCACTAAAAGCCGGGCAATCATCACAACGAAAGGTGTGTCGAACGTGCCCGTGTCCAACTCATACGTTCCTGCGCCTAGAAACACCTTGTTCATATAGTGATCCTGGTTGACGATTTGTGCCGAGATGTAGCGGCCCCCTCCATCCGGCAAGGTGAGGGTTGCTCCTTCGGTGATGTCAATGACTGCCATGCTATAAAGGGTGTCCCGGTTCATGCGGATCGTGGGCTGTTGGTCAATCGGGGTAGGTTCTCGTATGTGCAGAACTTTGTTAATGCCACCTGACAGCGCAACGTATTTTCCAAATTCGATGTCTGTGGCAGCACGCACAAAGTTATCGGTTGAGACTGGAATTTCGCGACTTTCAAAGAACTTTCTAAGGTCATTTGATGCGCCTTGTTGGGCTGCGGCGTCGCTCGACAGCACCGTTAGCGTTGCGCCAAGGAACGCAGCAGTTACAACATGTTTAAGCATCGTGGTTTTCCTTTGGTCAAGAAGGACCAGGCACTTCCCCTTGGGAGTGACAGTTCGCTCCGGTCTTAGGTTATCCAAGTCAGAGTCTAGTGGCTGCGCCTTTCGTGCGTATTGAGCCAAATCAATGGCTGACCCACGGTGACAGGCAAATGCTTTGATTTCGGGCTGCCTTCCCGGAGCAGAGATGAATTTCCCCTCTTGCCAAACCCCACACACCCCTGTATTTCGCGCGAGTTCTCACTAAGAACATCAAGGCGGGGTGATTCCCGCCTTTTGGGTTCGATGAGGGTTGGCGATGCGCGCTTGTCCTCCTCTCAACCTCAACGCCTGATAAAAGGCTGTTATTATGCAAAGCCAAAATATCCGTATTCGGCTGAAGGCATTTGACTATCGCGTTCTGGATGCCAGCACGCAAGAGATCGTCAACACTGCCAAGCGGACCGGCGCGAACGTGCGTGGCCCGATCCCGCTGCCGAACAAGATCGAGAAGTTCACGGTTCTCCGTGGCCCTCACGTTGACAAGAAATCCCGCGACCAGTTCGAGATCCGTACGCACAAGCGTCTGCTCGACATCGTTGATCCGACCCCCCAGACCGTTGATGCGCTGATGAAGCTCGACCTCGCTGCTGGTGTGGACGTCGAGATCAAGCTGCAGTCGTAAGATCGGAGGGTATAGATTATGCGCTCTGGTATTATCGCAAAAAAAGTAGGCATGACCCGCCTGTTCATGGAAGACGGCAAGCAGATCCCTGTGACCGTTCTTCACCTGGACAACCTGCAGGTCGTTGCACAGCGCACCGATGACAAAGACGGCTACACCGCCGTTCAGCTGGGTGCCGGTGCTGCCAAGGCAAAACGCACCTCGAAGGCCATGCGCGGTCACTATGCCGCTGCCAAGGTCGAGCCCAAGCGTAAGCTGGCCGAGTTCCGCGTCTCTGCTGATGGCCTGATCGAAGTGGGCGCCGAGATTTCGGCAGAACACTTCCTGGAAGGTCAGAAGGTTGACGTTTCGGGCACCTCGATCGGTAAAGGCTTTGCCGGTGCAATGAAGCGCCACAACTTCGGTGGTCTGCGCGCCTCGCACGGTGTTTCGATCAGCCACCGTTCGCACGGCTCAACGGGTCAGTGTCAGGACCCGGGCAAGGTGTTCAAAGGCAAGAAGATGGCCGGTCACATGGGTGCTGCCCGTGTAACCACCCAGAACCTGGAAGTCGTCAAAACCGACGCCGACCGTGGTCTGGTCTTCATCAAAGGCGCCGTTCCCGGACCGAAATCGGGCTGGGTCACCGTCAAGGACGCCGTCAAGAAGAAAGCACCGGAAGGCCTGCCTTTCCCGGCTGCTGTGAAATCGGCTGCAACTGAAGCACCTGCGGAAGAAGCTCCCGCGGAAGGTGGTGAAGCATGAAACTTGATGTAATCAAACTGGACGGCGGCAAAGCCGGCGACATCGAGCTGAACGCCGATCTGTTCGGCCTGGAGCCGCGCGCGGACATCCTGCACCGTGTGGTCCGTTGGCAGCGCAACAACGCGCAGGCTGGCACCCACAAGGTCAAGACCCGCTCGGAAACCAGCTACTCGACCAAGAAGATCTATCGCCAGAAGGGCACCGGCGGCGCACGCCATGGTGACCGTAACGCGCCGATCTTCCGTGGTGGTGGTATCTATAAAGGTCCGGTCGTGCGTTCGCATGGTCATGACCTGCCGAAGAAGTTCCGCAAGCTTGGTCTGCGCCACGCACTGTCGGCGAAAGCCAAGGCAGGTGAACTGGTTGTGATCGAAAACGCCGAAGCCGAAGGCAAGACCGCCGCTCTGGCCAAACAGGTTGCAAACCTGGGCTGGAAACGCGCTCTGGTCATCGACGGCGCGACCGTGAACGAAGGGTTCCTGAAAGCGTCCAAGAACATCGAAGGTCTGGATATCCTGCCGTCGATGGGCGCAAACGTCTATGACATCCTCAAGCGTGACACCCTGGTGCTCACCAAAGCGGCTGTCGAAGCACTGGAGGCTCGTCTGAAATGAGCGCGAAGGCAGAACACTACGACGTGATCCGCAAGCCGATCATCACCGAAAAGTCGACCATGGCGTCCGAAAATGGCGCGGTTGTCTTTGAAGTGGCGATCGACAGCAACAAGCCGCAGATCAAAGAGGCCGTTGAGGCGCTGTTTGGTGTGAAGGTCAAAGCGGTGAACACCACCGTGACCAAAGGCAAGGTCAAGCGGTTCCGCGGCCAGCTGGGCCGTCGGAAAGACGTCAAAAAAGCATATGTGACCCTGGAAGAGGGTAACACCATCGACGTAAGCACCGGTCTTTGATCCGACGCTTACTGCGACTATTCACGGCCTCGGCGGTTCAACCCGCCGGGGCCGATTTTGTTTCAGGTACTGGAACCGGATTGAATGCTGCCCAGGACGATTCAGGCGGGCTGTGGCTGGACGGTTTGAAATGAGAAGGATCTGAACCGCCTGTGAGAGGCCGCAGTAGGGCCGCAGGTCGTTGGATCAAACCTTCCTCAGGTGACGGTAGTATTCTGCGTCGTGTGTCGCGTTTAAGGACGCTCGCGCTTGCCCTATGGATCGTGGTGAAAAAACTGATTGGCGCAGCCCAGGTTTCTGCCGAGATTGTTTTTTTGTAGTGTTGCCAAGTGCTGCAGCGCCGCTTCGCAGCTTCAATCGAACCATTACGTTGATTTTGGCGTCGTAGGGCGACGAAATGGTTGGATCCGGGAAGAAGGCATGCCGCACATATTTTAGCCCTCAGAGCGCTCCTGAAAACCCTGTGTGCCAGGCGGGAGTCTATTTCAGAAAACAGAAAAGGCGCCGAATGGCGCCTTTGAGCTGGTTTGCAGGAATTTGCGGTTACGAGCAGTATACGTGCCGGTGTGCAATGTCTGCGATGTCGCAACGGCGGACGCCAATGTCATCCAATTCGCGGTTGCTCAGGTGCTGCAACTCGGAATAGGTGCGCTGATACTCAGCGGCACGTGCACGCGCCGTTTTGATCCGTGCGATCATGTCCGCGATTCGGGTGCCGAAGTTGAAGCCTGTATTTGTCAGTGTTGCGGTTGTCATTTCTGTGTTCCTTTCTCTAATCAGGGCGAATTCCCTGACGTTTCCTTGTGTGTTCCTTGTTTGGACAAAGTTGAGATAGGTGTGTTCGGTATCGCTAACAACGGAACTTTTGGTCTAGCCGATATGCATCTATTGAATAGCTGTACACGTTGCCGTCCCGTCGCAATCACATGCTGCTTTCATTTCTTCCGCGCACTTCTTTTGCGGGCAGTCATCGCCCGACCGTCACGAATGCTAAGCCCCATCAGCGTCAGATTGGTTGCACCAGCAATCAGTTCGACGATCTGTACAGTATAGAAGTTGGTGTCAAAGGAGCCAGCGTTTGCCTTTGCGCTGAGGTAGATGGCGGCCGGAACCAGGATGAGCAACCCGTTCATCGCTATGATCGGCATCCGCTTCTTCTTGGCAAGCGCTGGCGCATCTTTGCGGCGGCGCCCAAGGGACATGCCGGACGCGCCGACAATTATCATAGCAGGCACCAGAACAAAGAGACCGCTGACGATCATGGACTTTACAGCAGCGACAGTCGCATGGGTTGCAAACAACTCGCTGTACAGGGTGGATGTCCAGAATACGAGGATTGTAAGAAAACCCAATACTCCGGCGATGGGGTGAATTGCTCTTAACATGTGACTACTCCGGTTTTCGTTTCAGGCGGTGCAGTGGTTTTCGACTGCGAGTTTTCGAAGAAGATGTGGCCGGGCTACTGCGCTTACTGGATAGTCCGCAATCCGACGCTGAAACTCAGGATGAGTGAACGCGTCTCGAAAGCTCTGTACGTCCTGCCAAATCGCGTAGTTCACGAAGGTCGAACTGCCCGCGATGCCCTGATGGAGTTGGGTCGAGATATATCCCGGCCGAGACTTCATGAAGTCTGCATCATGCGCCCATGCCTGAAGCAGCGCCGCTTCGTCTTCGGCGTCCACCGTAAACAGGTTGATCAGCACCACCGGTCCTTCCTCGGTCTGCATCTGATCTGCCAGCGTGACGATATTGTCCAACTCTTCGATACGAGCCATTTCGATTCCTTTCGATTCTACAATATAGCAAGCTATCTAATATTGCATAGCATGCTATTCAAGAGTAAATCTAGAGCATGAAATTCGAAAAAGAGACCTCGGCCGGATATCTGGTCAATCACATGGCGCGATTGTTCGCGAAGGAATTGCAACACCGCATCGCACCCTTAGGCATCGTTGTCGGCCAGTTCCCGATCTTGCTGGAGCTTTGGCTGAAAGACGGTGTGACGCAAAAGGATCTGCTGGGCAAAATCGATGTCGAGCAGGCGACCCTGGCCAACACGCTCAACCGAATGGAACGTGACGGCTTGATCAAGAGAACAAAGAATCCTGCTGATGCCAGGGCTCAATTGATCTGGTTGACCGAGAAAGCCGCTGCACTTCGAGACAGCGCCTATGAAGCCGCTCAGAACGTGAATGCTGATGCGCTGGGGGTTTTGAGCGTAGCTGAGCGCGCGCAATTCATGGGCTATATGCGTCGGACAATCGACGGAATGCGTTCAGGTTCAACTGACGCCGCTTCGTCCGAGTAATGAGGCTAACAAGACCTATCAATAACAAAACGCCCCCGAATTGATCGGAGGCGCTTGTAGTTCTTCGAAGGTATCGCGCTTAACCGCGCTCTTCGACGATCTCTACCAGATGCGGGATCTTGCGGATCATGCCGCGGACCGAAGGAGTATCCTCCAGCTCACGGGTTTTGTGCATCTTGTTCAGGCCCAGACCGATCAGGGTCGCGCGCTGTTCAGCGGGGCGGCGGATCGGCGAGCCGATCTGCTTTACGACGATGGTTTTTGCCATGGGTCGCTCTCCTTATGCTTCTGCTTCAGCAGCTGCCGGTGCTTCGTCCCGCTTGGGCAGGATGTCAGCAACCTTTTTGCCACGACGCTGTGCGACCGAACGCGGGCTCTGCTCTTTCTGCAGGCCGTTGATGGTGGCACGGATCATGTTGTACGGGTTCTGCGAGCCCAGCGACTTGGATACAACGTCCTTAACGCCCAGCATTTCGAACACGGCACGCATCGGACCACCGGCGATGATACCAGTACCTTCAGGTGCTGTGCGCATAACCACTTTACCGGCGCCGTGACGGCCCTCGATGTCGTGGTGCAGGGTCCGACCTTCGCGCAGCTGAACGCGGATCATCTGACGTTTGGCTTGTTCAGTTGCCTTGCGGATGGCTTCAGGTACTTCTTTCGCTTTACCCTTGCCAAAGCCGACGCGGCCTTTCTGATCGCCTACGACCACCAGAGCGGCGAAGCCAAAGCGCTTACCACCTTTTACGGTTTTCGACACACGGTTGATCGCAACCAGACGATCTGCGAATTCCGGAGTTTCATCGCGGTCACGACCACGGCCCCGGCGGTTATCACGTTCTGCCATTTGGCATCCCTTTTCTCATGTGGCGCATACGGCGCCGTTTACTTCAATCCAAGTGAGCCCCGACTACTGCCGAGGCCCCCGGATCGTCGGGGCGGATCGAAACCCGCCCTCAATCTTTGGCATTGCGCATCTTGACCCGAAAACCGGTTTCCACTTTTCGGGGTGCGCTTAGTCTTAGATCTTCAGACCACCTTCACGCGCAGCGTCGGCGACAGCCTTCACTTTGCCGTGGAACAGGAAGCCGCCACGATCGAAATAGGCCTCTTCGACGCCTGCCTTTTTGGCACGCTCGGCGATGGCCGCGCCCACTTTGGTGGCCGCTTCGACGTTGTTCTTGCCAACAACACCCAGATCTTTTTCCAGGGTCGAGGCCGAGGCCAGGGTCACGCCACGCACGTCGTCGATCAGCTGAACAGAGATGTTCTTGTTCGAACGGTGTACGGACAGACGCGGGCGACCCGCGTTGACCTTGCGAAGTTTGTTCCGAACGCGCAGGCGGCGCTTCAGAAACAGGGTTCTTTTGCTGTTTGCCATTGTTTGCGTCCTTACTTCTTCTTGCCTTCCTTGCGGAAGATGAACTCGCCCTTATAGCGGATGCCCTTGCCTTTGTACGGCTCGGGACGGCGCCACTCGCGGATTTTGGCCGCGGTTTCGCCCACTTGCTGCTGGTCGATACCTTCCACAACGATCTCGGTCTGCTTCGGTGCGGTGATGGTGACACCTTCCGGAGCAGTGAAATCAACATCGTGGCTGTAGCCCAGGTTCAGCTTCAGGGTGTTGCCCTGCATCTGAGCCCGGTAACCAACACCCTGGATCTCCAGCTCTTTTTTGAAGCCCTGGGTCACACCGGTTACCAGGTTGGCAACCATGGTGCGGCTCATGCCCCACTGCTGGCGGGCACGTTTGGACATGCCACGGGGGTTGATCTGCACAACGTTGTCTTCAACCGACAGCGTTACATCATCAGTCGCGGTGAAGCTGCGGGTGCCTTTCGGACCTTTGACTTCGATGGTCTGACCCGACACAGAGGCGGTTACGCCGCTGGGCAGCTCGACCGGTTTTTTACCAATACGAGACATTGCAGACCTCCTTAGAAGACGGTGCAGAGCACTTCGCCACCAACATTGTTGGAGCGAGCGTTCTGGTCCGACATCACACCTTTCGGAGTGCTGACAATCGACACGCCCAGACCCTGACGGACCTGCGGGATGTCATTGACGCCCATGTATACGCGACGACCGGGCTTCGAGACCCGCTTCAGTTCGCGAATGACAGGGGTGCCTTCGTAGTATTTCAGGCTGATTTCGATGGCCGGATGACCGTTTTCACCGGTCGTCGCTTCGTAGCCACGGATATAACCTTCGTCCGCCAGCACGTCCAGAACCCAACCACGCAGCTTGGAAGCTGGGGTGGAAACGGTGGACTTGCCGCGCATTTGCGCGTTGCGGATACGGGTGAGCATATCGCCGATAGGATCATTCATATCTATGTCTCCCTTACCAGCTCGATTTCACCATGCCGGGGATCTGACCAGCAGAACCCAGCTCGCGCAGCGCGATACGGCTGACCTTCAGCTTACGGTAGTAAGCGTGAGGACGACCGGTCAGCTGACAACGGTTGTGCAGACGAGTAGCCGAGCTGTTGCGCGGCAGTTTCGCCAGTTTCAGACGCGCTTTGAAACGCTCTTCCATCGGCTTGCTCTCGTCATTCGCGATTTCTTTCAGCTCGGCACGCTTTGCGGCATATTTGGCCACCAGGCGTTCGCGCTTCTTCTCGCGTTCGATCATTGCTTTTTTAGCCATGTCTCAATCCTCCCGGCGCTTACGCGTTGAACGGCATGTTGAAAGCTTTCAACAATGCCTTTGCTTCAGCGTCGGTTTTCGCTGTGGTGGCAATTACGATATCCAGGCCCCAGACCTCGTCGACCTTGTCGAAGTCGATTTCCGGGAACACGATGTGCTCTTTCATGCCCATGGCAAAGTTGCCCTGACCATCGAAAGAAGGCTTAACACCGCGGAAGTCACGAACGCGCGGCAGCGCGATGGTGATCAGACGATCCAGGAATTCGTACATCCGGTCACCGCGCAGGGTCACTTTCGTGCCCAGCGGCATGTCTTCACGGACGCGGAATCCCGCGATCGACTTCTTCGCCTTGGTTGCAACGGCCTTTTGACCGGCAATCGCAGTCAGATCCTCGACAGCAGCTTTCGCTTTCTTCGAGTCTTTGACGGCCTCAGCACCACAACCGATGTTCAGAACGATTTTTTCCAGCTTGGGCAGCTGCATGTCGTTCTTGTATCCGAACTCTTCTTTCAGAGCGGCACGGATGGTTTCGGCGTACTGAGCTTTCAGACGCGGGGTGTAGGTTGCGTTATCAAGCATCGATCACGTCCCCTGTGGTCTTGGCGAAGCGGACCTTCTTGTCACCTTCCAGGCGGAAGCCAACGCGGGTTGCTTTGCCGTTCTTGTCCAGCAGTGCCAGGTTCGACAGCTCGATCGGGTTTGCCTGAGGCAGGCGACCACCTTGCGAGTTTTGCGACTGACGGGTGTGGCGGATGGCGATGTTGATGCCATCAACAACAGCTTTACCGGCTTTCGGGTCAACCGAGGTGATAGTCCCCTCTTTGCCCTTGTCCTTGCCGGCCAGCACGACGACCTTGTCGCCTTTGCGGAGTTTAGCAGCCATGATTACAGCACCTCCGGAGCCAGCGAGATGATTTTCATGAAGTTCTTACCGCGCAGTTCGCGAACAACGGGGCCAAAGATACGGGTACCGATCGGCTCATTGTTGTTGTTCAGGATGACGGCGGCGTTGCGATCGAAACGGATCGCGGTGCCGTCTTCGCGACGGACTTCCTTGGCGGTGCGTACGACGACGGCCTTGCGGACGTCACCTTTCTTTACGCGGCCGCGTGGGATGGCTTCCTTCACCGAGACGACAATGATGTCGCCGACGGAGGCGTATTTACGCTTGGAACCACCCAGGACCTTGATGCACTGAACTCGGCGTGCGCCGGAGTTGTCAGCGACATCCAGATTGGTCTGCATCTGGATCATGTGGTTTCTCCCGACCTGTGGGGGCTGGTCTTGTTAAATCCCCCAGGGTTTCGACAAATGAAAAATCCCGGAAGCTTACGCTTCCAGAACTTCCCAACGTTTCGTCTTCGATTTCGGCGCGCATTCGATGATGCGTACGGTGTCACCGACCTTGAAGGCGTTCTTTTCGTCGTGAGCCCGGTATTTCTTGGACTTACGAACGGTTTTGTGCAGCAGCGGGTGCTTGAAACGGCGTTCAACCGAAACAGTCACGGTTTGCTCGTTGGCGTCGCTGGTTACGATTCCGGACAGGATACGCTTGGGCATCTGATTACTCCTCGGATGCCGCGGCAGCGGCCTTTTCGTTCAGAATGGTTTTGACACGGGCAGCATTACGGCGGGCCGCTTTGATGCCGGCATTGTTTTCCAGCTGACCGGTTGCCTGTTGAAAGCGCAGGTTAAAGCTTTCTTTCTTCAGGTTGGCCAGTTCCTCGCGGAGCTGGTCCGGGGTCTTGTCACGCAGTTCTTGGGCGTTCATCGCCTTTTTCCTTTGCTCAAAACACCAGAAGGCCCCGAACTCGGGTCACCTTTGACCTGGTGGATGAATGATAGACATACGAATCCCCCGACTCAGCCGGGGGACCGCAAGATGCTGCTCTATAGGGGGTTCAGGGGTAGGTGGCAAGGGAAAGATTGCACACTCATTCTGTATGAGTGTTTCGCTCTGAAATCGAAGTTTCAAATCGTTGGTAGTTTTCCAGAAGCTTTGGTCAGATCTACCCGCGATTCTCAAACTGTTGGCCTTTGAACGTATGCCGATCTATCATCATCGTCTGATTTTAGTGAATGTTTAACTATGAGGTGCCTTATGCAAGGTTCCAAATTATCGATTTTTGCATTTACAATGTTGATGTCTGCATCCCTCGCGACGGCTGCGCCCGACGGCAAATGGATCCTGACCATCAATTCCAGCCGACCCTGGCAGATGGATACCGCCGTCAACAACAACACACCACAGGTTCTTGCGGCTCATGGAATTACGCCAGAAGGCATCAAGGTTCGAAAAGTCACAGACGATCGGCTGCAATTCGATGCAACGATCTCCAAACAGGGCAGCTGTTCATCGGGAAGCGTGATGAAGTTTGACCTCAAATTCAAAAAAGGGGCCTACAGATCCGGCTCCGTGAATGGCAACTGCATCGGGTTCCCAAAGTTTCGCGCTCGAGTGTCTGGCAAGTAATCTGCAAAATGCAAAACGCGGCCTCGTTTGCACGAGACCGCGTCTTCAACTGTCTAAGTCTGAGTGATTTACGCCAGAGCGATGTTCACAGCCGACTCGCGACCGTCACGGCCGGGCTCGATGTCGAATGTTACTTTCTGGTCGTCGGCCAGGCCGGTCAGACCCGAGCGCTCAACAGCAGAGATGTGTACAAACACGTCTTTGCCACCGGACTCCGGTGCGATGAAGCCAAAACCTTTAGTTGTGTTGAACCATTTTACGGTGCCATTGGCCATATCCGTAGTCTCCTAGTATATTGCTGTCCGCGGGATTGCGACAGCGCGGCGTTGTCGGTCTGGATCGAGAGACTGAACGCCGAATAATCGGGAGACAGTGGTCGAAAGAGAAAAACGAAAGCGTGCCTCACATCGTTGATGTGGCGGCACATTGCAAGGACTTTTTGCATTTAATCTTGAATTGTGATCGTGACAGACGGCCGCGTCAGTCCCACTTATAGTTAAAGCTCACGCTGATCCGCTCATCTTCCGCCATGTTCATCGGCACCTCGTGGCGCAACCAGCTTTCCCAAAGCAGGACGTCGCCCACCTGTGGTTTCATGTAGATGAACGGCTGCAAATCGCGCCGTCCACCCTTGAGCCGCGTCGGTGCGGCCATCATGCGGCCCGAGCGGGGGTCTTCCAGTTTCAGCGCGCTGGCCCCTTCAGGCATCGCCACATAGGTCGTGCCCGAGATCACGCTGTGCGGGTGCAGGTGGCTGGAGTGCATTCCGCCCTCGGGCAGGATGTTGATCCACAGATCTTCCAGTTTCAGTTCACCTTCGCCCAGATCAAACTCCAGATCCTTGGCAAAGGCCGCCACGTGCTGATCAAGCACCTTCACCAGATCGGCAAAGATCGGGAACCGCCAGGGCAGGTCGGTCAGCGACGCATAGCTGGTGTAGCCGGGATAACCGTTTTCTTCACACCAATCCTGACCGGCCTCGTCCTCTTCGGCGATGACAAGGCAGGAATTTTCCATCTCCTCCGCGTCGATCTTGGGACCGAATTCGGACAAAGCTGCGCGATAGAGACGGGTAACGAAGAGTGATTCAATCTGTGCCATGGGCCGGGCATACCCCAGTGTTTTCGGCAAGACCAGCCGTTTAGCTTTTGACGGGCCCTTTGCCACAGCGCGGGATCGGACGGCCGCCATCGGCATAGGCAAGGCACAGCACGATCTCATCCGGTTTTGGCGCGTCAGGGATGTTCAACGTCATCGTGTCGAAATGGTCGAACGACCAGGGATTGTCCTTGTGCCCAAGAGGCAGATCAATCGCGCAACCCGGTGAGCCCAACTTGGCGTTCGAGGGGATCACCGCCTCTCCTCCGCCCGCCGCCGCACGCATGGGCGCTCCGAGTTTAGGGTGGATCACTGCCCCGCCGTGTTCAAGATCACCATTCACGCCAACGATCGCTGCTTTGCCGTATGAAACCGGCGTACCGTCCAGTTGCCCCGCCGCCTCGGCGGCAAGTTCCGCGCCCAAAGAACCCCCGATTTCGAACAGCTCGGACAGATCCTCTGAAAACGCACCTGCCAGGGGGTTCCGGATGACGGCCATAACCGCGACGCGACTGATCGGATCACAAGGTTGCCCCAATTGATCCGTGGTCACGACTTCTTTGACAAACACCTTCTTGCGCGGCTGATCCATAAAACCCTCCCAGTCCTCAACGCAGCCTAGAAACGCTTTGGTCAAAGGTCGACTGTTTTCACCGCCATCCGGATCACCTGTGCCCACAACAACAGAAAACCCCCGCCGATTTCTCGGCGGGGGTCTATCTTGGCACGAACGGGGTTGCCCCCGGATCGCTTACCAGTCTTCGCGAACCACTATGCGGGTCTTGATCGGCAGTTTCATCGCGGCAAGGCGCAGAGCCTCACGGGCGATCTCGTCATTGACGCCGTCGATCTCGAACATCACGCGACCGGGCTTGACCTTGCAAACCCAACGGTCCACCGAACCCTTACCTTTACCCATACGAACTTCGATCGGCTTTGCAGTGACCGGAGTGTCGGGGAAGATACGGATCCAGACACGACCCTGACGTTTCATGTGACGGGTCATGGCACGACGTGCAGCTTCGATCTGACGCGCAGTGACGCGTTCAGGCTGCAGAGCTTTCAGACCGTAAGTGCCAAAGTTCAGATCAGAGCCACCTTTGGCTTCGCCCTTGATCCGGCCTTTGTGCATCTTGCGGAATTTAGTACGCTTTGGTTGAAGCATATCTTTCCCTCCTTAGCGACGACCGCCACCAGCACCACGAGGTGCAGGGCCGTCCTGGAGTTCCTGTGCTTTACGGTCACGTGCCTGCGGATCGTGCTCCATGATCTCACCTTTGAAGATCCAGACCTTGATCCCGATGATCCCGTAGGGGGTCATCGCTTCGGCATGTGCGTAATCGATGTCGGCACGCAAAGTGTGCAGAGGCACGCGGCCTTCGCGGTACCATTCGGTCCGTGCGATTTCAGCACCGCCCAGACGGCCAGCGACGTTCACCCGGATACCCAGGGCGCCCATGCGCATGGCGTTCTGAACCGAGCGCTTCATGGCGCGACGGAACGAAACACGACGCTCCAGCTGCTGAGCGATGGACTCGGCAACCAGCTGCGCGTCAAGCTCGGGCTTGCGCACTTCGACGATGTTCAGGTGCAGTTCGCTGTCGGTCATTGCGGCCAGCTTCTTGCGCAGAACTTCGATGTCCGCACCTTTCTTGCCGATGATGACGCCAGGACGTGCGGTGTGGATCGTGACGCGGCACTTTTTGTGCGGACGTTCGATGATCACACGTGCAACACCGGCCTGCTTGCACTCTTTATTGATGAACTCACGGATCTTGATGTCTTCCAGCAGAAGATCACCGTAATCCTTGGTGTCAGCGTACCAGCGACTGTCCCAGGTGCGGTTGACCTGAAGGCGCATGCCGATCGGATTGACTTTATGTCCCATTAGGCTTGCTCCTCAACTTGACGCACCTTGATGGTGATCTCCGAGAACGGCTTCATGATCTTGCCGAAACGGCCACGGGCCCGTGGGCGACCGCGTTTCATGATCAGGTTTTTGCCAACCCAGGCTTCGGCGACGATCAGCTCGTCAACGTCCAGGTTGTGGTTGTTCTCGGCGTTGGCGATTGCGGATTGCAGGCACTTCTTGACGTCCTGCGCGACACGCTTGTTCGAGAAAGTCAGGTCGGTCAGAGCCTTCTCGACTTTCTTGCCGCGGATCATTTGCGCAACCAGGTTCAGTTTCTGCGGGCTGGTGCGAAGCATGCGGGTTTTCGCCATTGCTTCGTTTTCAGCCACGCGGCGGGGGTTCTTTTCCTTGCCCATGACTTACTTCCGCTTCGCTTTTTTGTCTGCGGCATGGCCATAATAGGTCCGGGTCGGCGAATACTCACCGAACTTCTGACCGATCATGTCTTCCGAGACGTTGACGGGGATATGCTTGTGGCCGTTGTACACACCAAAGGTCAGACCCACGAATTGGGGCAGAATGGTGGAACGACGCGACCAGATCTTGATGACTTCGTTGCGGCCCGACTCGCGCGCTGCTTCGGCTTTTTTCAGCACGTAAGCATCGACGAAAGGACCCTTCCAAACAGAGCGAGACATGGATTAACGTCCCTTCTTCTTGGCGTGCCGCGAGCGGATGATCAGCTTCTGGGACGCTTTGTTTTTGTTGCGGGTACGCTTACCCTTGGTGTCCTTACCCCAAGGCGTAACCGGTGTACGGCCACCCGAGGTACGACCTTCACCACCACCGTGCGGGTGATCGATCGGGTTCATAGCGACACCACGAACCGACGGACGCACGCCCTTGTGACGCATACGACCGGCTTTACCGAGGTTCTGGTTGCTGTTGTCGGGGTTGGACACGGCACCAACGGTGGCCATGCATTCCTGACGGACCAGGCGCAGTTCGCCCGAGCTCAGACGGATCTGAGCGTAGCCGCCATCGCGACCAACGAACTGAGCGTAAGTACCGGCCGCACGTGCGATCTGACCGCCTTTACCAGGCTTCATCTCGATGTTGTGGACGATGGTACCGATGGGCATACCCGAGAACGGCATTGCGTTGCCCGGCTTGATGTCTGCCTTGGCCGAAGCCACGACTTTGTCACCAACAGCCAGACGCTGCGGAGCCAGGATATATGCCTGCTCGCCGTCTTCGTATTTTACCAGTGCGATGAATGCGGTCCGGTTCGGGTCATATTCGATCCGTTCGACGGTTGCCGCGACATCAAATTTGTTCCGTTTGAAGTCAACGATCCGGTAGAGACGCTTTGCGCCACCGCCGCGGCGGCGTGAAGTGATCCGTCCGGTGTTGTTCCGGCCGCCCGATTTGGTCAAACCCTCAGTGAGAGACTTGACCGGACGTCCTTTCCAAAGCTCCGAACGGTCGATCAGCACCAGCCCGCGCTGGCCCGGCGTCGTCGGCTTGTACGACTTGAGTGCCATGCTTTCTGTCTTCCGTTTAGCAAGTGCGGGGATTTCCCCGCTATGTGATAGGCCCCCGTAGGTGCCAAGGGTATAGGGCCCCGAAGGTCCCCGGTTTCAAATATCATAGGCCCCGGAACGAATCCGAGGCCGTAGGATTGGGTGCATATAGCTGTGTTGGGGGTGGGTGTCTATAGGGGAAGCTAAGATCTTTATCCTCTGCACAGTTAACCTCGAATTAACCTTCTGATGGGACACGAAAAGATAAAAAATCTTGTTCGCTTGCCTCATTCAAATGCAAAGCTTAGCTGTTTCGAAGCAGCCTCATTGCAACCCCAACGGATGTTCGGGCGTTGCTAGCATGAGTTGCGAAGTAAATCTAAAAGGAACTAGTCATGCCTAACAGTAAGATCGAACTAAACTACCAAATAATTCGTAACCTCACATCGCCTGAAGAGAAGGCAAACGGTATCCAAACGTTCTTCGCGAACATACCGATCTTTGAACTTCGGAAGATGAACACCAGAGAAAACCTCAGAGACTACATCCCCGGCGCAGACCCATACAAACCTGCCAAACGGAACTCAGTGCACAAGGCCATTGAACAGACTATTCGGACGGAGTCCGACCGGTTCATAAACCGAAACGGTGGTCTTACGTTAACCTGTAGCGAGATTGAAGTGGACGACAAACTAAGAGTTGCCACTCTATCCGAAGATTCTGTGATCAATGGTGCCCAAACACGCGGAGAGGTTCTTAGGTACCTCAACACATTTGAAACCGATCAGTTGGAGCTTGAATATGATGAACCAGAGAACTTCCACGTTCGGGCAGAAATCATAGTAGACCCCGATCATTCTTCTGTTGTTGAAACAGCGATTGCCCGAAACAGTGCTTCACCGGTGAAATCAATTTCCCAAGCGGGAGGACGTGGGCAACTAGACGAGCTTGATGCAATAGTCTTCAAAGCAACTGGCACAAACATAAAGAAGTCAGAAACCGACGGCGCGGGATCGCACGATACCTTTCACATTCTGCAGGCCACCAGATTGATGATGCCGTTAGAGGTGTCCCAAAATGACAATCCGTCAGAGTTGCTTCGCCCATACAAACAAAGGGCGCTCTGCCTGGAGGACTTTACTCGCTGGTATGGACAAAAGGACGTCGATGAAAACGACTTTCGCAGATACCAATTCACTTTAGACATGGCTGCAACGGCCATTGAAGAGTTTCAGTACTGGCAAAACGGCGAAATGTTCAACGGCAAGAGCATTCGCGCGGAAGTGTCCGATGGACGAAAAAAACGGACCTTCAGAAGAGATAAAAAGGGCGGAAAAATTATTTGGGTCGCCCCAGGTATGATCTTTCCGATTCTAAGTTCACTTCGCCATTTCGTTGTCCAAAAGAACGACAAATGGGTGTTAGAGAAGCCGGAGATCTTCGAAGAGAGCGAACTAGTCGATGCTGCTTTGGAGCAATGGCGCGCCTCGGACACTAATCCCATGAACTTGGGTAGAAGCGCTGGTGCGTATTCTGCATTGAACTTTGTTACTCGTACTGCGAAGCGCGCCGCAGATCGAATGCAATAAGATTAATTAAACAAAAATCCCCCGCTTTTGCGGGGGCCTTTAACTCTCTCCAAAGACGGGTCCGATCAGAGACCGGTAAACACGTCAATGGCGCTCCCCTCTTCCAGGGTCACATTTGCTTTCCAACGTCATTCCGCTTGCCCCACCGGCCTCGCACAATCACTTCTTGTCGCGCGCGGCCTTCTCTTCCTTGGTCAGCTTGGCGTTCCAGACATTCTTGCTCAGACCCAGCTCAGCAGGCGCGGGTTTGGTTTTGCCAATGCTGACTTTGCCTCCTTTATCCAGGAACTCCTGAATAAGGGCCTCATCTGTTGTTTCTTTGGGGACATGTTTCATGAGGGTGACGCTATCCGCATCACGCGCCCGGAGCAACGGCTGCTTTCCGACAGCCCAACAGGTCGCGGAACCTAACCCTCACCCGTAAAGCGCGCGGGCCTCGGCGAAGGACAACAGGCGGCGGTTCTTCTCATCCCATAGATGCAGCCGCGCGTTGGCGAGGCTTTCGCGGATGGTCATCCGGTTGCTGTTGGCCAACTCGTCATGATCGCGCAACACTTCGGTCAGGCGGTAGAACGGAATGCGGCTGTACAGGTGGTGCACGTGGTGGATGCCGATATTGGCGGTGAACCACTGCAACACGGACGGCAATATATAATGAGAGCTTCCGTGCAGGGCCGCTTCGTGCAACTGCCAGTTCTCATCCGATTCCCAATGCGTGTCCTCGAACTGGTGCTGCACATAGAACAGCCAAACTCCGGCTGTAGCGGCAATCAGGGTTGAGGGCAGAAAGATCAGCAGTACCGGCATCAGCCCGCCAAAATAGTAGATGGCCACTAGTGCAACCAGAATCGCGACATTGGTGGCCATCGCACTGACCCAGAACCTGACGCTGTCGGTCAGACCCAGTGGAAGGCGGTTCTGAAACAGGAACAGATAGCCGGGGCCAAACACGAACAGGGTGATCGGGTTCCGATAAACCCGATACCAGAGCCGGTTCATCGGCGTTTTCGCCCGATATTCAGCCACGGTCAGGGTATGGATGTCCCCCATCCCGCGCTTGCCCAGGTTGCCGGAGCTGTTGTGGTGGGAGGAATGCGTGCGGCGCCATACATCATAAGGTGTCAGCGTCAGAACTCCGATTCCCCGCCCGACCCAGTCACTGACCGACCGGTTTTTGAAGAACGCGCCGTGCCCGCAATCATGCTGGATGGCAAACAGTCGCAACAGAAAAGCTGCGTTGAGCACGGAAATCGCAAAGGCCAGCCAATAGCTGACCGACAGCGACATCCAGGACAAAGCCCATAACGCGAAAAAGGGAATAATGCTGACGCCCAACTCGAAAGCGCTGCGCAGCTGGTTCGGTTCGCGATATTTGGCAAGCGTTGTTACCCAGTCACGCGCAGCGGTTGTCTCCGGTTTTTCACGGAGCGAGAGAGATGGGTGAGTCATGCGCCTGCCAGTCTGGTGTCTTCAGGCAACCGGATAGACTACCACCCCGGCATGGCAAGTGGTTTCTGTCAAAGTTGATGCAATTCTTGCTCAAATATCGGTCAGAAGCCGGTGAAGTCGTCATTTTGGGAACAGTTAAGAGTCTGGTTCGGGAACCTTTGACCGCACCGCAGAGCCGACGGCAATCTACAGACTTGCCAAGCCCCGCCATCGGGCCTATACGCCTGCGGTGGCTTTTTGCCTTGAGAATCAAAACCAAGAAATGCCGTGTTTGGCCCATCACGCTTCGGGGTCATATCCGGCTTAGGAGAAGCGAAATGAAACTGAACGAATTGCGCGACAATCCTGGCGCCGCATCCAAACGCACTCGTGTTGGTCGTGGTCCGGGTTCCGGCAAAGGTAAAATGGGTGGCCGTGGTATCAAAGGCCAGAAATCCCGCTCGGGTGTGGCCATCAACGGCTACGAAGGCGGTCAGATGCCATTGTACCAGCGCCTGCCCAAGCGTGGCTTCAGCAAGCCGAACCGCAAGGCATTCGCCGTTGTAAACCTGGGCCTGATCCAGAAGTTTGTCGAAGCTGGCAAGCTGGACGCCTCGGCCGCGATCACCGAAGACGCTCTGGTTGCGTCTGGTCTGGTCCGCCGCAAGCTGGACGGTATCCGCGTTTTGGCCAAAGGCGAAATCAGCACCAAAGTGAATCTGGAAGTGACCGGAGCTTCGAAGTCTGCCGTTGAGGCAGTTGAAAAAGCGGGCGGTTCACTGAAGGTCACAAAAGCTGCTGCGGCAGAGTAATCGCTTGTGAGCGGGCAAAGACCCGCTTACATAGACCTCAGAGTTTTCCAAGACGCCGTCCGAGCCGGAAAACGGTTCCGGGCGGCGTTTGCATAAGAGAGACCGATTTATGGTATCAGCAGCAGAACAAATGGCAGCCAACACAAGCTGGGCTGCTCTGGGCAAAGCCACCGATCTGCGCAACCGCATCCTGTTCACGCTGGGTTTGCTGATCGTCTATCGCCTGGGCACTTTTATCCCGGTGCCGGGGATCGACGGAGCAGCATTGCGCGAGTTCATGGAGCAGGCGGGGCAGGGCATCGGCGGCATGGTTTCGATGTTCACCGGCGGGGCGCTGGGGCGGATGGGTATTTTTGCCCTTGGCATCATGCCCTATATCTCGGCCTCGATCATCGTGCAGCTGCTGACATCAATGGTTCCTGCGCTTGAGCAGCTCAAGAAAGAAGGCGAGCAAGGCCGCAAGAAGATCAACCAATACACCCGGTTCGGCACCGTGGCGTTGGCCACTGTGCAGGCCTATGGTCTGGCGGTTTCACTTGAGGCTGGTGATCTGGCGACAGATCCGGGCCTGTTCTTCCGCATGTCGACCATGATTACTCTGGTTGGCGGCACCATGTTCCTGATGTGGCTGGGTGAACAGATCACCGCGCGCGGCATTGGCAACGGTATCTCTCTGATCATCTTCGTCGGCATCATTGCCGAGGTTCCGGCCGCACTGGCGCAATTCTTTGCCTCTGGCCGGTCCGGCGCAATCAGCCCCGCGGTGATCGTTGGTGTGATCGTGATGGTCATCGCCGTGATTACGTTTGTGGTCTTTATGGAACGCGCGCTGCGCAAGGTTCATATCCAGTACCCGCGCCGTCAGGCCGGTATGAAGGTATATGAGGGCGGGTCTAGCCACCTGCCGGTGAAAGTGAACCCGGCGGGCGTGATCCCGGCAATCTTTGCCAGCTCACTGCTGCTGTTGCCGGTGACGATCTCGACCTTCTCGTCGGGTGCTGCAAACGGGCCGATCATGTCGTGGCTGCTTGCCAATTTTGGTCCCGGCCAGCCGCTGTACTTGCTGTTCTTCGCGTCGATGATCGTGTTCTTTGCGTATTTCTACACGTTCAACGTGGCGTTCAAACCTGATGACGTGGCGGACAACCTGAAAAAGCAAAACGGTTTTGTGCCGGGTATCCGTCCGGGCAAGAAGACCGCCGAGTACCTGGAGTACGTGGTCAACCGCGTTCTGGTATTGGGCTCGGCCTATCTGGCGGCGGTCTGTCTGCTGCCTGAGATCCTTCGGGGTCAGTTTGCTATCCCGTTCTATTTCGGCGGCACCTCGGTTCTGATTATTGTCTCTGTGACCATGGACACGATCCAACAGGTACAGAGCCATCTTCTGGCGCATCAATACGAAGGGCTGATCGAAAAGTCCCAACTGCGCGGCAAAAGCAAGAAACGCGGCAGGAAGGGACCCGCTCGTCGATGAACATAATTCTTCTGGGGCCCCCGGGGGCCGGAAAAGGCACGCAAGCTCAGTATTTGGTTGAAACCCGTGGTATGGTTCAGCTGAGCACCGGAGACATGCTGCGCGAGGCAAAAACCTCGGGTACCGAAATGGGTCAGAAGGTCGCCGCGATCATGGACGCGGGCAAGCTCGTCACCGATGAGATTGTCATCGGCCTGATCGAAGAAAAGCTGATGACCGAAAAGGGTGCAGGTTTTATCTTTGATGGCTTTCCTCGTACTCTGGCGCAAGCCGATGCACTGGCGGCTTTGCTGACCAAGCTGGGTCAGTCGCTGCATACTGTGATCGAAATGCGCGTTGATGATGAAACGCTGATCAAGCGCATCGTCAATCGTGCAGAAGAGGCGCGGGCGGCAGGCAAACCAGTTCGGGCAGACGACAATGAAGAGAGTGTGCGTATTCGCCTGATGGAGTACTATAAAAAGACCGCTCCGTTGATCGGCTACTATCATGCCAAGGGTGATCTGCGTCCGGTCAATGGTCTGGCCAGCATCGACGAAGTCAGAGCCTCGATCGAAGCCATTCTGGGCTGACTTGAGGTTGGGGCTTGACGGCCCCACTAAAACCCCATATCGACCCCCATCCCTAAAGGGAATCAAGTTTGCATGAGGGATTCGTCCCTAATGCCCCGACCACCTCGAATAATGCTGAGCCCTCTGGCGACACTGCCACGGTAAAGCGTTGTGAAAAAAGGTTCTGGAGTTACGGAACCGCAACGAAAAGGAAAGTGACACGTGGCACGTATTGCCGGCGTAAATATCCCGACTGCAAAGCGGGTACCAATCGCCCTCACATATATCACCGGTATCGGCAACACCTCGGCCAAAGCGATCTGCGAAGCCGTGGGCATTGAAGCGTCTCGTCGCGTCAACGAACTGTCCGACGCCGAAGTTCTGGCCATCCGCGAGCACATCGATGCAAACTTCACCGTTGAAGGTGACCTGCGTCGTGAAGTTCAGATGAACGTCAAGCGCTTGATGGATCTGGGCTGCTATCGCGGCCTGCGCCACCGCCGTAACCTGCCCGTTCGCGGTCAGCGTACTCACACCAACGCTCGTACTCGCAAAGGCCCCGCAAAGGCCATTGCTGGTAAGAAGAAATAAGGGGGGTCTGACTGATGGCACGCGAAAAGACTCGTACCAAGAAAAAAGAGCGCAAGAATATCGCATCGGGCGTGGCCCATGTGAATTCGACCTTCAACAACACCAAAATCCTGATCTCGGACGTGCAGGGCAACGCCATTGCATGGTCGTCAGCCGGGACGATGGGGTTCAAAGGGTCTCGTAAATCTACTCCGTATGCTGCTCAGATGGCTGCGGAAGACGCAGGCAAGAAGGCGCAGGATCACGGCGTCAAGACACTGGAAGTCGAAGTTCAGGGCCCCGGTTCGGGTCGTGAATCGGCTCTGCGCGCGCTGGCTGCAGTGGGCTTCAACATCACGTCGATCCGCGACGTGACACCGATTGCTCACAATGGCTGCCGCCCGCCGAAGCGTCGCCGCGTCTAAGCGATTTTGAATTGAGCTGGGGCTGCGTTTTTGCGCGGCCCCAGCACGTCATTTTGAACCTCGGGCGTCTGCACCTTGTTGGTCATGGGGCGCGGACAGGAATGGAGGGATTACATGATCCACAAGAATTGGGCTGAATTGATCAAGCCGACCCAGCTGGAAGCCAAGCCGGGCAACGATCCCGCACGTCAGGCGACCCTGGTTGCCGAACCGCTGGAGCGTGGTTTTGGTCTGACTCTGGGCAACGCCCTGCGCCGCGTTCTGATGAGCTCGCTGCAAGGTGCGGCCATCACCAGCGTTCAGATCGACAACGTCCTGCACGAGTTTTCCTCGGTCGCGGGCGTTCGTGAAGACGTCACAGACATCATTCTGAACCTCAAACAAGTTGCCCTGCGCATGGAAGTCGAAGGCCCCAAGCGCCTGTCGATCAATGCCAAAGGCCCGGCAATTGTCACCGCTGGTGACATCAGCGAAAGCGCCGGCATCGAGGTTCTGAACCGCGATCATGTCATCTGCCACCTGGATGATGGCGCAGATCTGTTCATGGAACTGACCGTCAACACAGGCAAAGGCTATGTCTCGGCTGAAAAGAACAAGCCCGAAGACGCACCTATCGGCCTGATCCCGATCGACGCGATCTATTCGCCGGTCAAAAAGGTCGCCTATGACGTTCAGCCGACCCGTGAAGGTCAGGTTCTGGACTATGACAAACTGACCCTGAAGATCGAAACCGATGGTTCGATCACGCCAGAAGACGCGCTGGCTTTTGCTGCGCGTATTCTGCAGGACCAGTTGTCGATCTTCGTCAACTTTGACGAGCCGGAATCGGCAAGCCGTCAGGACGAAGACGATGGTCTGGAATTCAACCCGCTGCTGCTGAAGAAAGTGGACGAGCTGGAACTGTCGGTCCGTTCGGCAAACTGCCTGAAGAACGACAACATCGTTTACATCGGCGATCTGATCCAGAAGACCGAAGCCGAGATGCTGCGCACCCCGAACTTCGGCCGCAAGTCGCTGAACGAGATCAAGGAAGTGCTGTCCGGCATGGGTCTGCACCTCGGCATGGATGTCGAGGACTGGCCGCCCGACAATATCGAAGATCTGGCGAAGAAATTCGAAGACGCGTTCTAAGCGCGTCTTCCCCAATGCCCGGGTTGCTGGGGAATATAAGGGCGATCTTGCCCCAAGGAGAGCCGGTGACACGCATCGTCGGCCAGACAAAGCAAAACGCGAAAGAAGGAACTAGAAAATGCGTCACGCACGTGGTTACCGCCGCCTGAACCGTACTCATGAGCATCGTAAGGCTCTGTTTGCAAACATGGCTGGCTCGCTCATCGAGCATGAGCAGATCAAAACAACTCTGCCGAAGGCAAAGGAACTGCGCCCGATCATCGAAAAGCTGGTCACTCTGGGCAAGCGCGGCGACCTGCACGCCCGCCGTCAGGCCGCATCGCAGCTGAAAGAAGACAAAGACGTCGCAAAGCTGTTCGAAGTTCTGGGCCCCCGCTACGCCGAGCGTCAGGGCGGTTATGTCCGCATCCTGAAAGCGGGCTTCCGCTATGGTGATATGGCACCGATGGCGATCATCGAATTCGTTGATCGTGACATCGACGCCAAAGGCGCGGCCGACAAAGTCCGCGTTGCCACCGAAGAGGCTGCCGACGAAGAATAAGAAAGCCTGACTTTCTGATTTTCAGCCCCCGCGTCCCGGACGCGGGGGCTTTTTTTGTTTTGGACCGAGGCTCTTATTCCGAGATTTGTTGCCAGAATCATGAACTTGGGCAATCCTCAAAGAAATTGAAGGATCGCAATATGTTTAGATTTCTGATTTTTGCGCCTCTGATTTGCGCAGGTACTGCGCTTTTTGCGCAAGAAAACACTGATGAAACGACGGAAGTCGCGTCACAAGAGGCGACTGACCTCTTGACCGATGCAGAACTTCAGACGCTGGTCGCGCCGGTTGCCTTGTATCCGGATACTTTGCTTATCCAGATACTTGTTGCTTCGACACAACCGCTGGAGATTGTGAAGGCCGAGCGTTTTTTGATCGACAATGCCGATCGAGACCCGGCTGAGCTTGAACCTGAAATCGAGGCGATGGGCTGGGACCCGTCCGTCGGAGTTCTTGCGACGGCGTTTCCTGAGGTCGTTGGACAAATGGCAACGCATGTCGATTGGACAGAAACGGTGGGTACAGCGATGCTGGCCCAATCTGACGACGTGATGGACGCGGTTCAGGTGATGCGGGATCAGGCGATTGACAGCGGTGCACTGGTGTCAGGCCCCGAACAAACGGTCGAAGTCGAAGAGGATGAAACCGTCGTCATCACACCAACCAACACCGAAACGGTTTATGTTCCGCAATACGATCCTGCGACTGTGTATACCGGGCCATCAACGGGTGATGTTGTGGGTGCCGCTCTGCTCACATTTGGGGCCGTGGCTCTGATCGACGAGATTTTTGATGATGATGACGATTGGTACGGTTACTGGGGTTGCCGAAACTGCGGCGGATGGGGCGGTGGGCCGATCTACAGGAATCCAAACATCGACATAGACGTCGATGGCAACGTCAATATTGGCAACGACATTGATCTGGGTGACCGCACGGACATCGAGTGGAAACCCGACTCTAACCGTCAGCAAGAAGCGCGGAACAAAATCGCCGATCATAAACGCACTGGCGGCGGCGCTGGCACCTTGCCTGTAGACCGGCCAGCAGGGCGCACAGATGAGCTTCGTGCGAAGCTCAGCCGCGAATCCGGGGCCGCAGACATAAGTCGGGATGGTTCGGGCGCTGCTGCGCTGGCAGCCGGGGCGGGTGCCGGAGCGATTGCGGGTGGCGCATTGGCCAACCGGGGCAATGACAAGCAATTGCCTAAGGTCAACCGTGGGAATGTCGACACTGACAGAGCCGCCGCGAAACAGAAGGCTGTAGACCGAACCAAGCAGTCTTCTGGTGCCGCCAAGAAACCAGTCAAAAGCAATGCGAAGGCCGCCAAGAAACCCCAGGCCAAAAAGGCTGCGGTTCAGCACAATAAATCTGCGTCAAAAGGCAAAGCCATGCAAAAGAAAGCGTCCGGCAAAAGAACCCACAGCGCGTCAAAACGTGGGCACGCGGCCAAGGGAAAGCGGAGGAGATAAGATGCGAAATTTCATAGTTTCTTCTGCCCTTCTTTTCGCCACGGCCAGCGCAGCCGCTTCTGAGGGTGCCCATTTCAACAGCCCTCAAGCGGCGTTGGACGCGTTTGTCAGTGCGTTGAAATCGGATGATCGGGACCAGTTGTTGGATGTTTTCGGAGCTGAAGCCGAAGACCTGCTTGCAACCGGCGACCCCGAGGAAGACCGGGCCAGACGAGAGGAAGTGCTTGGCATGTATGCCGAGGGCTATCGCTTTCAGCCGGACGAGGACGGTGTTGTCGTTTTGCTGGGGGAGGACAGTTGGCCTTTCCCTATACCGATCTCTCGAGATGGTGAGGATTGGCACTTCGACCTCGTTGCGGGCATCGAAGAAGTTTCGGCCCGTGAGATCGGGTTGAATGAGCTGGAAGTGATGGAGTTGCTCGACGCATATGTCGATCTTCAGGCAGCGTTTCGTTTGGCCGACCACAACGGCGACGGTGTTATGGAGTTCGCGCGCAACATCATTTCCGATCCGGGTGTGAAAGATGGTCTGTTCTGGCCAGAAGAAGACAGCTTTGTCGGCGCGGCACTTGCACGGGCCGTGGCCTCGGGGTGGAGCGACGGAGAAGAGGATTACGAACCGGAACCCTTCCTTGGTTACTACTATACAATCCTTCAAGGTCAGGGTTCCAATGCTCCGGGCGGTGCGTATTCGTTCTTTGTTGGGGGGCATTTTGTGGCAGGCCATGCGCTGCTGGCCGTTCCTTCGGAATACGGCGAGACCGGAATTCACTCGTTTTTGGTTGGCGAAAACGGGATCATTTTCGAGGCAGATTTTGGTCCTGACACGCTCGAACGCACGGCAAATATTTTGGAGTATGACCCGGGTCCTGATTGGTCGCCTACGGAGTAGAGTCAGAGGTGTTTGCGAAAGCGCACCGAACGGCTGTCGTATTTTGAAAACCTTCGGTGACTAGAGGTGATGAACTGTGCCTTTTTGCACGTGAAAACAGAGACAGCGTGAGGGGCGGCAGCGATGACAGTTTTTTCAGAGAGACCGGCACAAGTCACCGGACCATCCGTTTGGACCGGACAAGAAATGGCAGCGCGGCAGAATGAATGGCTGTTGCATCTTAGCCCCGAAGATATCGCGGACCTCGAGCAAGCCGCGCGGCATTACCTAAGCCTAGGGCGAGATATCGGCGAAATCACCAAAGCAGACTTTCCGCTGCATCGGTTCGACCGCCACCTTGAGATCCTAAAGGACACACTGATCAACGGTATCGGGTTCGAGGTGATCCGGGGCCTGCCGGTCGAGAGTTATTCTCAGGAAATGGCCGCCGCGATTTTCTGCGGGGTGGGTGCCCATTTGGGATCGGCACGGTCCCAGAATGCGCAGGGACACATTCTGGGTCATGTCCGGGACATCGGTGCGAATGCAAATGATCCGAATACGCGGATTTATCAGACCCATGAGCGTCAGACCTTTCATACAGACAGCGCCGATATCGTTGGGCTTTTGTGCCTTCGGGACGCGGAAGAGGGTGGGGATTCACTGTTGGTCAGCGCCGAAGCAATCTACAACCGGATGCGCACCGATTGCCCGGATCTGCTAGAGCGGTTGTTCGACCCGATAGCGACTGACAGGCGTGGTGAAGTGCCGGAAGGCATGCAGCCCTTCATGACTATTCCGCCCTTCAGCTGGCATGATGGCAAGCTGACCGTATTCTATCAGCGCCAATATATCGACAGCGCGCAAAGGTTTCCCGAAGCCATGCGCCTGACCCCTGACCATGTCGCCGCTTTGGACAAGTTCGACGCCTTGGCAAACGACCCTGATCTATACCTGACCATGCGGTTGCAGCCCGGCGATATGCAGTTTGTTTACAACCATTCTCAGTTACATGACCGGACGGGGTTTGTGGACTGGCCTGATCCATCCGGGCGTCGGCATCTTTTCCGCCTTTGGCTCTCTCCGGAAGGGGATCGGGAGTTGCCTGACGTTTTCAAACAGCGTTACGGGTCGATCGAAGTGGGCAATAGGGGTGGGATCATTACAAAAGGAACCCGTCTGCACGCGCCGCTGGATTGAACGCCCCGGACATGTGCTTGCATTACCGCGCCCGTAGTCGCATATCCTACGCAGCTTTTGAGGTAGAGGTATCCATGCTTCGCGCGACACTTATCGCTTTGACCTGTGCGGTTTCCACAATTGCGACGGCTGAAACACGTGTGCCACAGTCGCAGGCCGAGATTTCTCTGGGCTTTGCTCCTGTCGTTAAGAAAGCCTCGCCTGCGGTGGTGAACATTTACGCCAAGATCGTGCGGCAGGGGCGGGCCAGCCCTTTCTTCTCGGACCCATTCTTTCAGGACTTCTTTGGCCGGGGCTTTGGCGCGCCACAACCCCGGGTGCAAAACTCATTGGGTTCTGGGGTGATCCTGTCCGAGGACGGCTATGTCGTGTCCAATTATCACGTGGTTGGGTCCGCGACAGAGATCCGGGTGGTCACCACGGACCGGCGCGAGTTTTCGGCCACCGTTGTTTTGGGCCATGAGGAAAGCGATATTGCTATCCTGCGATTGGAAGAGGCCGAAAACCTGCCTTTCCTGAACCTGCGGGATTCCGATCAGGTCGAAGTGGGCGAGCTGGCCCTGGCCATCGGAAACCCCTTTGGTGTTGGGCAAACCGTGTCGTCAGGCATCATCTCGGGCCTGGCCCGAACAGGCACGGCAACCGGTAATGCACGTGGGTATTTCATCCAGACGGATGCGGCGATCAACCCGGGCAATTCCGGTGGCGCATTGATCGATGTGAATGGCGATCTGATCGGAATCAACACTTCCATTCTGACGCGATCGGGCGGTTCCAACGGGATCGGCTTTGCTATCCCGGCCAATCTGGTGGCTGAGTTCTTGAAACAGGCGCAGCAAGGTAATGACAGATTTGTCAGCCCCTGGGCCGGAATGTCGGGTCAGCACATGAGCGCAGATATCGCTGAATCTCTGGGTTTGGTTATTCCATTGGGTGTCGTGATCTCGGACCTGCATGACCTCAGTCCGCTGCGTGAGGCGGGGCTTAAGGTGGGGGATGTCGTCACTCATGTGGACGGGGACGAGGTGAACTCACCCGCCGAAATGAAGTTCCGCATGTCCATCGCTGGTGTAGGGGGAACCTCTGTTCTGACGCGGTTGCGTGGCGAACAAAGCGATGAGGTCGAGGTGGCCTTGATCAAAGCGCCCGAAACGCCCGCTGCCGAAGAAACCGCGCTGGACGAAAATACAGTTCTGCCGGGCTTGATTGTGTCACGGATCAATCCGGCGGTGATCACCAAGCTGGGCCTACCCCTATCGCTGAGCGGCGTTGTTGTGATCGATCCGGGCCCTTATGGTGCGCGGGCGGGGTTGCGGCCTGGCGATGTGATCGAAACCATCAACGCGGTCGATATTCAGCGCCCCGGTGACGTTGAACGCGCTATGACAAACCCGGGACGCCGCGTGCAGATGGGTCTTCAGCGCGAAGGCCGGTCTGTGTCTCTGCGATTCCGGCTGTAACGCATGAGTGATCTGTTCGACACCGATCCAACCGAACCCGCTGCTGCCCCGCATCGCCCTCTGGCAGATCGTTTGCGGCCCCAGTCGCTGGGTGACGTCATCGGTCAGGAGCAGGTGCTGGGGCCTGAGGCCCCGCTGGGTGTGATGCTGGCGGCGGGCAGCCTGTCCAGCCTGATCTTCTGGGGACCACCCGGAGTTGGAAAGACGACGATTGCGCGGCTTTTGGCGCAGGAAACCGATCTGCATTTTGTTCAGATCAGTGCGATTTTCACCGGTGTGCCGGATCTGAAGAAAGTCTTCGAGGCTGCAAAAATCCGCCGCCAGAACGGGCAGGGGACGTTGTTGTTCGTGGACGAGATCCATCGTTTCAACAAGGCGCAGCAGGACGGGTTTCTGCCTCATATGGAAGACGGCACTATCCTGTTGGTGGGTGCAACGACCGAGAACCCGTCCTTTGAACTGAATGCCGCCGTACTGAGCCGGTCGCAGGTTTTGGTACTGGAACGACTCAGCCTTGCCGACCTTGAACGTCTGACGCAGCGTGCCGAGAAAGAGCTGGACCGTGCATTGCCTTTGACCCCCGCTGCACGCGATGCGTTGCAGGAAATGGCCGATGGTGATGGGCGGGCGTTGCTGAACCTGATCGAGCAGGTCTCGGCTTGGAAGGTGGACGCGTCGCTGGAGCCGGATGCGTTGTCGACACGCCTGATGCGGCGGGCGGCGAAGTATGACAAATCGGGGGATGAGCATTACAACCTCATCTCGGCCCTGCATAAGTCGGTGCGCGGGTCCGACCCGGATGCGGCGCTGTATTGGTTTGCGCGCATGCTGACCGGGGGCGAAGACCCGCGCTATCTGGCGCGCCGGATTACGCGGATGGCGGTCGAGGATATCGGCCTGGCCGACCCTCAAGCGCAGGCGATCTGTCTGCAATCTTGGGAGACATATGAGCGGCTGGGGTCACCCGAAGGGGAATTGGCGCTGGCCCAAGCCTTGGTGTATCTGGCGCTGGCTCCTAAATCCAACGGGGCCTATGTTGGCTATAAGGCGGCGATGCGGCTGGCCAAACAATCGGGCAGCGAGCCGCCGCCCAAACATATCCTGAATGCGCCCACATCTCTGATGAAGGATCACGGATACGGCGCGGGTTATGCCTATGACCATGATGCCGAGGATGGGTTTTCCGGACAGAACTACTTCCCCGAGACAATGAAACGCCCGGTCCTGTATCAACCGGTCGAACGCGGGTTCGAGCGGGAGCTGAAAAAGCGCCTCGATTATTTTGCCAAGCTACGGACACAGCGCAACAGCTAGTTACGCAGGGTCAGTTTTGGACGTGCCGCGGCGTCACAGGCGACAGGTTTGCAATTGAACGCTTCCCTCGGGTCAATACCTGCAAGGGAGGACAGGATATGCCGGTTTTTATTGAAAAGACCCAGGACGTCTGGACCATCATCCACGACAGGCCGGATGCGCGGAATGCCGTTGATACGGACCATGCCGAGGCTCTGGTCGAGGCTTTTCTGAGTTTTGAGTCCAGTGCAGCCAAAGCTGCGGTGTTCTGGGGCAAAGGTGGTAATTTCTGTGCGGGCTGGGATTTGAAGCTCGCTGCCTCGCTGGTTGATCCGGAACTGCGCGAGGCATATTTTAACAAGCATACCTTCCCGATTGGTTCGGCCACCTCGACACTTGGGCCGATGGGACCGTCTAGGCTGGAGCTTTCGAAGCCCGTCATTGGCGCGATTGAAGGCGCAGCCGTGGCCGGAGGTATGGAACTTGCCCTATGGTGTGACATCCGAGTGATGGCGGAAACGGCGTACTTGGGCGTTTATTGCCGCCGTTGGGGGATCACCCTTATGGATGGCGGCTCGGTCCGGTTGCCGCGTCTGGTGGGACAGGGCAAGGCGCTGGAGATCGCTTTGACAGGTCGCAAGGTCGAGGCTGAGGAGTGTTATCGGATCGGGCTTGCGGAAAAAGTCGCCCCGCATGGCGAAGCGCGTTCTGCAGCCGAAGCAATGGCTCATGAAATCGCGCGCTTTCCGCAGGAGGCTGTTCGGGCCGACCGGCGGTCGATCATCGAAACCCGCGGAATGCCGGTCCGTGACGCGCTCAAGGTCGAATGGGCGAACGGGTTGGAGGCGATCCGCCGCGAAGGAACATCGGGCGCGAGTCGTTTCCGGGATGGGGCGGGTCGACACGGAGACTTCTCGAACATCTGAGCACAACGGCCTGATACCTTGACTCTTGCCGCATAGCGCGCGACAGACGCCCATGATTTCTGGGACACGGACAAAGGTGCAATCCGGGCGGATCACCCGCGCGGCGCAAGGGGCAATGGCATGAGTGGCGTACAGATGATTACAGTCGCTGAAGGCGATGGAGACCAGCGCGTGGACCGCTGGCTGCGTCGCCTGTTTCCGCATGTTAGTCAGGGCCGCATTGAAAAAATGTGCCGCAAAGGCGAGTTGCGCGTGGATGGCAGCCGCGCCAAAGCCTCGACCCGGCTGGAAATCGGGCAAGTGGTTCGTGTTCCGCCTTTGCCGGACGCGGATCACAAACCGGTTGAAGTCAAACACCGTATCTCGGATGCAGATGCCAAGTTGATCCAATCCTGCGTAATCTACCGCGACGATCACATTCTGGCACTGAACAAGCCGCATGGTTTGCCGGTGCAGGGTGGCAGCGGGCAGACCCGGCATGTCGACAGCCTGTCCGAGGCGCTGCGGTTTGGCTATGACGAGAACCCGCGTCTGGTTCACCGCTTGGACAAGGACACGTCAGGTGTCTTGTTGCTGGCACGCACGCGTGAGGCTGCCAAGGGTTTGACAGCAGCTTTCCGTCACCGCGATACGCGTAAAATCTACTGGGCACTGGTGGCCGGTGTTCCGACGCCATATTTGGGTGAGATCAAGACGGGCCTTGTCAAAGCGCCCGGTCATGGCAAGCACGGTGAGGGTGAAAAGATGATCCCCGTGCATATGAACGAGATCGACAGTACTCCGGGGGCCAAGCGAGCGCATACGCTTTACGCGACTCTCTACCGTGTCGCTGGCCGCGCGGCTTGGGTTGCGATGGAGCCGATTACCGGGCGGACTCACCAACTTCGGGCTCATATGGCCGCTATTGGGCATCCGATCATCGGGGATGGCAAATACGGCGGCTCGGGTCAGGAAAACCTGGGCGATGGTTGGGGTGCGCAACTGGGCGGGATTATCAGCAAAAAGCTGCACCTGCACGCACGGCAGCTATCATTCCTGCACCCGATGACGCGAAAACCTGTGACAGTGACTGCCCCCTTGCCAGAACACATGAAACACAGCTGGGACACGTTCGGCTGGGCCGAGGACCTGGCAGCTGAAGACCCGTTTGAGGAGCTGCAATGAGCGCACCCTTGCGGTTGGTTCTGTTTGATGTCGACGGCACATTGGTCGACAGTCAGGGCAGTATCGTTCACTCTATGACAACCAGCTTTCAGGCGGCGTCCGTGCCCGTGCCATCGCGCGGCGCGATCCTGTCAATTGTTGGTCTTTCCTTGCCGCACGCCATTGCCCGGCTGGCGCCGGATCAATCATCCTTGGTCCAGAACAATCTGGTTGAAGGGTACAAAGAGGCTTACCATGCGCATCGGCTTGACTTGGGGGCGGCCAGCTCTCCGCTTTATCCAGGCGCGCGTGAGGCGATTGAAGCGTTGCACGCTGTGCCCGAAGTGCTTTTGGGGGTTGCCAGCGGAAAATCACAGCGCGGTCTCGATGCGCTGATCGAGGCACACGAGCTTGAGGCTTATTTCGTAACGCGTCAGGTTGCAGATCATCACCCCTCCAAGCCACACCCGTCGATGGTACAGACCGCATTGTCGGAAACGGGCGTTGATCCGGATTGTGCGGTGATGATCGGTGACACGAGCTTTGATATGGACATGGCCGCCGCAGCGGGGGTGCGGGGAATTGGTGTGACCTGGGGATACCATGATCGCTCGGCTTTGACTTCGGCCACATGCCTAATCGAGAGGTTCGACCAGTTGCCCACGGCGCTGGCTGGAATATGGAACTAGACTATGAGCGACTGGAAACCAAAACGCTTCTGGAAAGAAAGTGCCGTTGTAAACTCCGATGGCGGGTTTACGGTTGAATTGGACGGCCGGCGTGTCAAAACCCCAGCCAAGCAAGGTTTGATCTTGCCAACCCGCCCGATGGCCGAAGCAGTCGCGGCGGAATGGGACGCGCAGGAAAAAGTGGTTGATCCCGCAACAATGCCGTTCACTAGGTCTGCCAATGCTGCAATCGACAAAGTGCGTGTTCAGCACGCCGAGGTGGCCGAAATGCTGGCCGATTACGGTGATTCAGATCTGCTGTGTTATCGGGCCACACACCCGCAGGAGCTGCAGAACCGTCAAAGCGCCGAATGGGACCCGGCACTGAATTGGGCTGAGTCAACACTGTCCGTCCGTCTGGTGCCAGTCGTGGGCGTGCTGCATCAACCGCAATCGGGCGCTGCCCTCGCGACGCTGCGCGCGCGCGTCCGTGCGCTGGATGCGTTTCAACTGGCGGCCTTCCATGATCTGGTCAGCCTGTCCGGGTCGTTGATTCTCGGGTTCGCGGCAGCCTTGGATTGGCGCAAACCGGACGAGATATGGCGCATTTCGCGGTTGGATGAAAGCTGGCAGATCGAACAATGGGGCCACGACGACGAGGCGCATGAGGTTGCTGAAACCAAAAGGGCGGCGTTTCTGCACGCGAAACGCTTCTTCGATATGTCTGTTTGAGCCTTAATTCCTGATATTTGGGCAATTGCGCAATGGGCTTGGGGTGTGATCCATCGTTTTCGATGATCCGACCCTTGACGTTTGTTTATGAATACGCCCAAACTCGGTCCCACTAAAGGGGAGACACCTTTGGGGTAACCTTTCCGGCATCCACTTGCCGGGCAGAGCCGCCTCGCAAGAGGTGGAAAATCAGGAAGAGGTAAAAATGAAAAAATCCGTAATCTTGGGCGCGGCAACGATTGCCGGTCTTTCTGCTGGCGCAGCCATGGCAGGGACCGTTGACGACGTTAAAGCGCGCGGCAAGCTGAACTGTGGCGTGACAACCGGTCTGGTTGGCTTTGCTGCACCCGACGCCAATGGCGAGTGGCAAGGCTTTGACGTTTCGCTTTGTCGTGCTGTCGCCGCTGCCGTTCTAGGCGATGCAAACGCCGTCGAGTTCGTTCCGACTACCGGTAAGACACGCTTTACCGCTCTGGCATCCGGCGAGATCGACATGCTGGCCCGTAACACCACCTGGACCTTCAGCCGCGACGTCGACCTGAAGTTTGAATTCACTGGTGTGAACTATTATGATGGTCAGGGCTTCATGGTTCCCAAGGCGCTGGGCGTGAGCTCGGCCAAGGAACTGGATGGCGCAACTGTCTGCATCCAGACGGGTACCACGACCGAGCTGAACCTGGCGGACTTCTTCCGCTCGAACAACATCAGCTATGAGCCGGTTCCGATCGAAACAAACGCCGAAGCGCAGCAGCAGTATCTGGCTGGCGCATGCGACGTTTATACCACCGACGCATCCGGTCTGGCCGCAACCCGCGCCACGTTTGAAGCACCGGACGAGCACGTTCTGCTGCCCGAAATCATCTCAAAAGAGCCGCTGGGCCCGCTGGTCCGTCACGGCGACCACGAATGGGGTGACGTTGTTCGCTGGACTCTGAACGCGCTGGTCTCGGCGGAAGAACTGGGTGTGACCTCGGCCAATATCGATGAGCTGAGCGCTGGCACCGACAACCCGGAAATCAACCGTCTGCTGGGTACCGAAGGCACCCTGGGCGAGATGCTGGGCCTGGACGCTGACTGGGCTGCGAAGGCCATCAAGGCCGGCGGCAACTATGGCGAAGTGTTTGCCAAGAACATCGGTGAAGAAACCCCGATCGGTCTGGCACGCGGCCTGAACGCACAGTGGACCGAAGGTGGCCTGCTGTACTCGCCGCCGTTCCGCTAAAATGTAAGGAATTGGGCGTGGGGTAACCTGCGCCCTCTTCGCATCAAAAAGCTGCGGAAATATCTAGAGCGGGGAGAAACCCGCCAAGAAAACAAATTCGCACGCTACGGGGATTTCAAAATATGTCGACTATGACTGATCCACCGAAAGCTGACTTTCGGTTGTCCATGCTCATTAACGACACCCGCTATCGCTCCCTGACGTTTCAGGTGATCGCGGCGATCGTTATTGCGCTTTCCATCTGGTATCTCGGTAACAACCTGATCCAGAACCTGCGGGCCGCTGGGCTCAACATTTCCTACTCTTTTCTAGGTGACTCTTCCGGGTATGACATAAACCAGCGTCTGGTTGAGTACGACAGTCAGTCCAGCCACGGGCGTGCTGCGGTTGTTGGTATTCTCAACACGCTATTGGTCGCCTTTCTGGCTTGTATCACGGCCACGATATTCGGAGTGATCGCGGGTGTTCTGCGGCTTTCCAACAACTGGCTGGTGTCCAAACTGATGGCAGTCTATGTCGAGATCTTTCGGAATATTCCGGTTCTGATCTGGATCATCATCATCTTCACCGTCATGACGGCTGTGCTGCCCGGACCGCGCGCGTTCCGGGGTGACAACGCAACATCCAGCATGTTGTTCGATGCTTTCGCCTTTACCAACCGGGGTGTCTATGTTCCGCGCCCCGTATTCGCAAACGGGCTGTTTGGCGCAACCATTCTGAACTGGTTGCTGGTCATCGTTGTTCTGATCGGCTCGTGGTTTGCATCGCGAGAAATCGAAAAGCGGGCAACTTTGAAGCAGGAAGCGACTGGTGAGCGCCCAAAAACGTTCTTGGTCAAGCTGGCTGTTTGGCTGATGCCTTTTGCCGTGTTGATGCTCATCATGGGTCTGACTTGGGATATTCCCGCTTTGAAAGGGTTCAATTTCAGTGGCGGCATCAAGGTTGGTGGCCCGCTGATTGCATTGTGGTTTGCTCTTTCCATCTACACTGGTGCGTTCATTGCGGAAAACGTTCGCGCGGGTATTCAGGCAATCAGCAAAGGCCAAACCGAAGCTGCGGCTGCATTGGGTCTGCGTCCGGGACGGATCATGAACCTTGTCGTTTTGCCTCAGGCGCTGCGGGTCATCATCCCGCCACTGATTTCGCAATATCTGAACATCACCAAGAACTCGTCGCTGGCGATTGCAGTGGGTTATGCGGATATCACAGCGACGCTGGGTGGTATTACGCTGAACCAGACCGGACGCGCGATCGAATGTGTTCTGCTGCTGATGCTGTTCTATCTGACGGCCTCCCTGCTGATTTCGATGGCGATGAACATCTATAACGCTTCCGTCAAGCTGAAGGAGCGCTGAGCCATGAGTGATCAAACAACAAACCCGATCGCCTTCGTGGCCGAAGACACAATCCCGCCCTCGCCTCCGCCAGCACGTGAGACAGGGGTGGTTAAGTGGCTGCGCGAGAATCTGTTCTCGGGCGTGACAAACACTGTCCTGACGGTGCTGTCGCTGGTGCTGATCTACATTCTATTGAAGAACACGTTGCCGTGGATCTTTAACGGGGTGTGGAATGCCAACTCTTTGGCGGAATGCCGTGAGATTCTGGCAGGTAAGACCGGTGCCTGTTTCGCGGTTCTGACCGAACGCTGGCCTCAGTTGATCTATGGCTTCAAGTACCCTGCCGACGCTTACTGGCGACCGAACCTAGCCTTAGTGCTGATGTTGGTCGCCCTTGCACCGGTGTTGTTCTTTGATCTGCCCCGCAAGATGTTGCTGTTTACCGCAGTCTATCCTTTTGTGGCTTTCTGGCTGATCTGGGGGGGCACGATTCTGGTTCCTGTGGTGGCGCTTGTCGGTTTCATTGCTGCGGGTGCTGTGTTCCAGAAACTGGGTAACAACAGCTTTGCTGCCGGGTTCTTTGGGGCCATCGTGACTGCGCTGGTAATCTGGAACGTCGGCGGAGCTCTGATCCCCGAAGGCTTATCCGAGAATGCTCGGCTCACAGCTGTTCCCAGCCGTGATCTGGGTGGATTCATGCTGAACATGATGCTGGGTGTGACCTGTGTGTCTTTGTCAGTGCCTCTGGGTATCGCGCTGGCTTTGGGCCGTCAGTCGAACATGCCGCTGATCAAATGGGTCTGTGTCATCTTCATCGAATTCATCCGAGGCGTGCCTCTGATCACGCTGCTTTTCGTGGCTTCGGTGATGCTGGCGTATTTCTTCCCGCCTGACAGCACTGTCGACCTGTTCCTACGCGTTGTGATCATGATCACCATGTTCTCGGCAGCTTATATTGCCGAGGTGATCCGCGGCGGTCTTGCAGCGCTTCCACGTGGACAGTACGAGGCAGCAGACAGCTTGGGCCTTGATTACCCGCAGGCAATGCGGCTGATCATCCTGCCGCAGGCGCTGAAAATCTCGATCCCCGGTATCGTGAACGTGGCCGTCGGCCTGTTCAAGGATACCACACTGGTTTCGGTCATCTCGATGTTCGATCTGGTGGGCATGATCCGGGGTCCCATCTTGGCGTCGACCGAATGGAACGGCGTCTATTGGGAGCTTCTGGGCTTCGCCGCGCTTCTGTTCTTCGTCGTCTGCTACGGCATCTCTCAATATTCTCAGTGGCTCGAGCGTCGCCTTGCCACAGATCATCACTAAGGAGTTCAACATATGTCTGAACTTGCAATTGACCGTGAAATCGACCGTTCCAAGATGCAGGTGAGCGACGAGATCGCCATCGACATTAACAACATGAATAAGTGGTACGGGTCGTTCCACGTGCTGCGCGACATCAATCTGACCGTCAACCAGGGCGAGCGGATTGTTATCGCGGGCCCGTCGGGGTCTGGTAAATCCACCCTGATCCGCTGCCTGAACGCGCTGGAGGAACACCAGCAGGGTAAGATCGTTGTGGACGGGATCGAGTTGTCGAATGACCTCAAGAACATCGACAAGATCCGGTCCGAGGTTGGCATGGTGTTCCAGCACTTCAACCTGTTCCCGCACCTGACCATTCTGGAAAACTGCACGCTGGCGCCGATTTGGGTGCGCAAGACGCCTAAGAAAGAGGCCGAAGAGCGTGCGATGCATTTCCTGGAAAAGGTTAAGATACCCGAGCAGGCCGACAAGTATCCCGGCCAGTTGTCAGGTGGTCAGCAGCAGCGTGTGGCGATTGCCCGCTCACTCTGCATGATGCCGCGGATCATGTTGTTCGATGAACCGACCTCGGCGCTGGATCCCGAGATGATCAAAGAGGTGCTGGACACCATGATTGAGCTGGCCGAGGAAGGCATGACCATGCTGTGCGTGACGCACGAGATGGGCTTTGCCCGGCAGGTGGCCAACCGGGTGATCTTTATGGATGCCGGCCAGATCGTTGAACAGAACGAACCAGAAGAGTTCTTCAACAACCCGCAGAGCGAACGGACCAAACTGTTCCTCAGCCAGATTCTGGGCCACTAACCGGCCTAAACTCAAAGGAAAGGCGGGGTTTTGCCCCGCCTTTTTCTATTCTAGCAATTCGCGCGGAATTGCGAAGCCAAGAACTTTCCCGGTGTGCCATTGGAGCTCGGCCCAACTGGCAACGTCAAATTCCATGACGGTTGTTGCGCAGGTCGGATAGTCCAGAAATCGCGAATGTGCCGGAGTGTCCTGCACCAGTTGGCGGGCAAACTGTGCGATCCCCGGATTGTGTCCCAACATCAAGACGGTCCGACCCTTCGCTTCGAACAACTGGCGTATCATCTGGTCAGGACCCGCCAGGTAAAGCGCATCCTGAAAACGGACATACTCAGCTGTCATCGCCATCCTACCCCAGGTTTCGCGGGTTCGGGTTGAGGTCGAGCTGAGAACCTCATCCGGCACCCATCCATGTGCACGTAACCATTTGGCAATTGCGGAGGCAGACTTGCTTCCTCGTTTACTTAACGGTCGTGCATGGTCGTCCAGCATCGGATTGTCCCAGCTGGATTTGGCGTGGCGTGTCAGGATCAGGGTGTGGGTCATGACGGGTGGAACGACCTCATGTGATGGGCCGACTGTTCTGATGTGCGTCCCGAGCCCGCGCTAAGAGGGCAGGCAAGGCGGGCAAGACATCCGCCGCCGGTCATGCAGGTCTGCCCTTGGGGCGTATTCAGATGGCTGTGGCAGGCCGAGACGTCGTAGAACTCTTGTGCGTTCAGGGCGCCGACAGGGCAGGCTCGCGTGCAGGGCGCGTCGCAGGTGGTGCAGGGGGATTGTCCGTATGTGTTTGGGATATCGAATTCGTCGGCAAAATGTAGTGCACCGCGATACGAGATCATCATGCCAACGGTATCGTGCACCAACGCCCCGACCGGGCTGCTGAAAGTCCGTCCTGATTTCAGCGCCCAGTCGATGAAAGGAGCATAAGGAGGCCCGCCAAAGGGAAAAAAGGCATCTGCACCAAGTGTCCGGGCCATCCCGCCAATCACTCTGGTGGACCACCGGTCAACCGGATCGGGTGCGCCCCATTCTGGGGCTGCTTTCAAGACTGGCCAAAAGTCCCCCCCGGCCCCCAACAGGACCAGCGTGCCGGTTTCAAGCTGTTTGGCGTCCACCTTGCGGGGATGCAGTGCCCCCATGACAATCAGCCCATTACAACGGGCTGCCTCAGCGACGTGGTCATAGGGCGCTGTATTTGGATCGGAGGAAGATTGTGCAAGATTGGTCATGTCTCTTCCTTCCTCAAACGGGTCAGTCCGGCCGTATCAGCGACCCGGCCCCGTGTTCCGTGAACAGTTCGAGCAGCACTGCGTTTGGCGCGCGTCCGTCCAGGATCACCACGGCCCGAACACCGCTGTGCAGCGCGTCAAGGGCAGTCTCGGTCTTAGGGATCATGCCTCCTGCGATCGTGCCCTCACGGGTCATTTCGCGAATTTGCCCGGCCTTCAGTTCGGTGACAACATCTCCGGCGGCGTTCTTGACACCCGAGACATCGGTCAGCAGCAGCAACCGGTCGGCCTTTAGCGCCGAGGCAATTGCTCCCGCCGCCGTGTCGCCATTGACGTTGAATGTTTCGCCATCACGACCTGCGCCCAGCGGAGCAATCACCGGGATTACGTCATGTGAGAACAGGTCTTGCAGGATCTTGGGGTTCATTTCGGCGGGTGTGCCCACATATCCCAGCGACGCGTCTGTCTGGTCGCAGGTCATCAGGTTTGCATCTTTGCCAGACAGGCCAACCGCCGAACCGCCCTGATCATTGATCGCCTGAACAATGCGCTTGTTCACAAGACCGGACAAAACCATCTCGACCACTTCGACGGTTGCGGTATCAGTCACACGTTTGCCGTTCACAAACTCGGACTGGATATCCAGCTTATCCAACATGGCGTTGATCATCGGACCGCCGCCATGCACAACGACTGGATTGACCCCAACCTGCCGCATCAGAACCACGTCACGGGCAAAGCTTTCCATCGCCTCATTGCTGCCCATCGCGTGGCCGCCCAGCTTGATGACGACAATGGCTCCGTCATAGCGCTGCAGATAGGGCAGAGCGCTGTTGAGTGTAGCTGCGGTGGCAATCCAGTCCCGGTTCATATCTCGTGTCTTCATGGCTAAAGTCCCTTTGGAGACCTGTGTTAGGGCCTTTGCACGGCCCTGCCAAGGGCGAAGCTATTCCAGATGCGCGATGATGGACCGCAGGGTCGCGATGCCGTCGCCTTTCTCGGAAGAGGTCAGCACGATTTCCGGGAATGCTGCGGGGTGCTTGGACAAGGCAGCGCGCGTCTGGTCCAGCACCTTCTCGCGATCCTTGGCCTTGACCTTGTCGGACTTGGTCAGAACGCATTGAAAGGTTACGGCGCTGGTATCCAGCAGTTTCATGATCTCGGCATCAACCGGTTTCACGCCGTGGCGCGCATCGATCAGTACAAAGGCGCGACGCAGGGTCTGGCGACCGCTGAGATACTGTTTCAGCAGTTTCTGCCACTTCTCCACCACTTTCAGCGGGGCATTCGCATAGCCATAGCCAGGCAAGTCCACCAGATAGAGTTCGGGGCCCTGAGTGAAAAAGTTGATCTCTTGCGTGCGCCCGGGCGTGTTTGAGGCCCGTGCCAGACCCTTGGTTCCGGTCAGCGCGTTGATCAAGCTGGACTTGCCGACATTCGACCGGCCTGCGAAGCAGACCTCCAACCGATCAGGGGCGGGCAGGCCGTTCATGGCGACCACGCCTTTGACAAATTCAGAAGGGCCAGCGAACAGTTTGCGCCCGCGTTCCTTGGAAAGGTCATCCGGCTCTTCAGCCAGTGGAAACGGAAGTGATGTCATAGCACGCACACCTCATCATTCAGACGGATCTCACCGCCTTGAACGACTTCGGCGTAAACACCGAAATCCTGATGGCCCCAGCTGCTCAGCGCGCCCAGAGTGTCCGCGTCGCGCGCACCGGTTTCGGGGTTGGCGGTGGTGGCCTTGCAGCGGGTGATCCGTTCGCGCACACGGAACACGGCCTGCCCAATGCGGACTTCGCGCCCCAACCAGTCAAACTCTTCCCACAAGGGCAGGCCGTCAATCCAGATGTTCCCGCGCCAGCGTACGGTGGACAGCGTTTGACCAAGTTTTTGTTCGACCGCGCGGTGAGAAGCCATGTTGCACAGGCTGATGGATGGGAAATCACTGTCCGTCATTCCGCGTCCCGGAACCCGGACTATCCGGGCAGATGCTGCGCGGTCAGTGGGCATCAGCGGCTTTACCCAATCCAGAAAAACCTCTTGTTCGGCATCCGGGGTGAAGTTCAGATCGGGTCTGTCGCGGTGCCGGAGTGTCACCTGATCTCCGTGCAACTCGGCGGAGATCGCCGCCAGTTCGGGTGCCTTTGCGACGCGGCTGAAATTCGAACAAGGGGCCCAGTCCGACCCATCTGTCTTGGCGGCTTCATGAGCAACCGCCCAAACGCGATCCCCGGGCATGGTCTGCCCGGGGATGACTGTAACTTGGCTCAGGGCTTCGTGCCCGTGACTTTTGATCGGGTGACGCCAGAGATTTGAGACTGTCCCGCTCATTTGTTGTCCGTTTTTGGCGTCTTCTTGAAGCCGGATCTGATATTCCCGAACACGTCCGGTTTGTAGCCCTGACTGCGCATGATGAGGTATTGCTGTGTGAACGTGATCGTGTTGTTCGCAATCCAGTAGACGACCAGACCGCTGGCAAAACCGCCTAGCATGAACATGAAGACCCAGGGCATCCAAGCAAAGATCATCGCTTGAGTGGCGTCGGTTGGTGCCGGATTTAGCTTCTGTTGCAGCCACATCGAGATACCCAGCAGCAGCGGCAGAATACCGATGAAGATCAACGCCATGATGCTTTCAGGTGCGGGTGTCGCCCAAGGCAGCCAGCCAAAGAAGTTGAAGATCGAGGTTGGGTCAGGCGCGCTCAGGTCCTGGAACGGTCCGAACCAGGGTGCCTGACGCAGTTCGATCGTGACGAAAATCACCTTGTATAGCGAGAAGAAGATTGGGATCTGCAACAGGATCGGCAGACAGCCTGCGGCCGGGTTCACCTTTTCCTTCTTGTACAGTTCCATCATGCCTTGCTGCATCTTCTGACGGTCGTCGCCAGCGGCTTCTTTCAGAGCCTCCATCTGCGGCTGCAATTCCTTCATCTTGGCCATCGAGACGTAGGATTTGTAGGCCAGTGGGAACAGGATCGCCTTAATGATCAGCGTCAGACCGATGATCGACCAACCCATGTTGCCAATCAGCACGTTGATGTTGTGTAGAAGCCAGAAGATCGGTTTGGTCAGGAAGAAGAACCAGCCCCAATCGATGCTGTCGATGAATTTCTGAACGCCTTCGGACTGGTATTCCCGAATAGCCTCCCATTCTTTTGCACCGGCAAAAAGGCGAGTCGTGACCTGCTCGGTCGCACCCGGCGCAACGGTCAGCGTCGGCAGAACGGTCTCTGTCTGATAGATCTTGCGGCGCGAGTCATACTTGGCGGCTGCTTTGAATGCGGAACCAGGCTCAGGAATCAGCGTGGTCATCCAGTAGTGATCGGTGAAACCGATCCAGCCGTTTTCCTTGACCTGATATACCTCGGCCTGCGCGCGTTCGTTCGGATCGATGTCGAAATCACGAACGTCGCCATAATCCACTTCTGTCAGAGTGCCGTCAGCCATTCCGATAACGCCCTCATGAAGAATGAAGAAGTTCTTCAGGCCAGGCAGATCACCGTCTTCGCCAATACCGTGGCGTGCCAAGATGCCGTAGGGGGCCATGCCGACCTCGGCCTCGGTGGCGTTTTCAACCGACTGCGTGACGCTGAACATGTAGTTATCATCCACCGAGATGGTGCGGCGGAAGGTCAGGCCGTTGCCGTTGTCCCAAACAAGCGTCACCGGACTGTCGACACCGAGGGTCTCACCCTGTTCAACGGACCAGATGGTGTTGGGGCCGGGTACGTCGGCACCGCTCAGGCCCGCGCCAGGAGCCCAGCCGTATAGTGCGTAATACGCGGACTCGGACCCCACCGGTGCCAACAGTTCGACAATCGGAGAATCGTCGGCCAGCGAAACCTTGTAGTCTTTCAGCGACAGCTCATCGATGCGACCACCGGCGAGCGACAGGCTTCCGGTCAGGCGCGGCGTGTCGATGCTGATCCGCGGGGCCTGAGCCTCGGGTTCAGCTTCGGTCGCAGCTGCGGTTGCTTCCCCCACAGCGCCTGTTTCAGCAGCGCTTGGCGTCTGAACCTCATTGCCTTCGACATTGGCAATTTCAGCCTGTTCCGGTGCAGGCGTCGGTTCCGGCGGGGGGAACAGCACAAACCAGACCAGGATCACGAGAAAGCTGAGCGCGGTTGCGAGGATGAGATTCTTGTTCTGATCGTCCATCGGGGACAGCCACCTTGAGCAGTGAAAGACACCCGCAGGGTTCAACAGAGTGCGGGCCCAAAGGTCAAGCGGAATCGCCCGTCATTTCGTCACGTTCTGGTCTTCTTTGGGCTGATTTCGGGTTCCTCAGCCTGTTTCCCGTCCGATTTTAGGCACCCCGTCGATCTTGTTGCGATAAGACTTGATCCAGCCCTCGGTTTTTTCGAAGCGCATCGGCTTGCCGATACCAAAACCCTGAACGTGGTCGCAGCCTAGCTGAGCCATCAATGCGTGCTCACCCGGCGTTTCGACGCCTTCCGCCAATGTTTCCAGATTCAAACGCTCAGCCATGGTTAGGATGGCACTGGCCAGCTGTTGTTGGCTTGGGTCCTGATCAGATTTGGTGACAAAGGAACGGTCGATCTTGATGCGGGACACGTTGAACCGTTTGATTGACGCGATTGAGGCGTGGCCTGTCCCGAAATCGTCCAGATCGATACAGCAGCCCATGGCAGCCAACCCGGTGACATTGCGGGTGATGACATCATCGGGCCGACGGGAGAAAACGGTTTCCAGCACCTCGACTGCCAGCCTATCTGGAGTCAGGTCGAATTGATCCAACTCCCATTTCAGGCGGTCGATCAGGCCCGGGTCACGCAGTTCATCAGAGGAAAAATTTATTCCTATGCGCGGCACATACAGCCCAGCCTGATCCCAGTCGCGCGTAGCCGAAAACGCGTAGTGCCGCATCGTCTGTCCCAACCGCCCCATGAGTTCGGCGTGTTCGGCAAAGGGCAGAAAGACATTGGGGCTGAGAACCCCCCTTGTAAGGATGTTCCCACCGGGCCAGCGCCTCAAAACCGGTAACGCGCCCGGTGTCGGTCGAAATTTGAGGCTGAAACCACGGGCGAATCTCACCGCTGTCCAGCGCCGCATCAAATTCTTTACGCAGATTGGTGCGTACTTGTGCCCGGCGGCGTGTCTCAGACGAAAAGGCCCGGATCGTGGATGGGCCGTTTTGTTGCGCCTCAAGCAAGGCATTGTTTGCGGCATCGCGCCAATCCATCGCGGATCCGCTGGGGAAACTGTCGCTCAGGCTGAACCCGATTGAGCAGGACATATAAACGCCGGTTCCGTTCAACATGATCGGCTCTTCTATGGCGGATTGCATTCGGCCGGATAGCTGGATGCACGCTTCAAGATCCAGTTGCCGAGCCGGGCGCAGGACAACCATCATTTTGTTCCCACCGATTCGAGTCGCGCAGTCACGGTTGCGGATCATTGACATGACACGCGCACAGAATTGTTGTGCCACATGGTTTGCAGCCGCCTGTCCGTGAAGATCGAGCAGCTGCGTGTAGTCATCTAGAACCAGGGCGAAACAGGCTGAATCCTCGCCTTTGCGGCGGGTTTCAGCAAAAACATCTGTCAAGGCGGATGCGAAGTGGTCATTTGACACCAGGCCATCCGATGCCCTTCGTCCCGGACGTGTCGGTGTGGTTGATATTGCCCCCAGCCCGGCGATCGCCAAGGGTAAGCCCAGAGCCATCGAAACCAAGGCCCGTTCACCACCCACCCAGAACGCGCCTAAACTGAGCGCCGGAACAAACGCCAGCACGGCGGGCCCGTTCACAATAGTTTTCAAAGAGTGGAAAAAACGATTGAATGAAGATTGGTTCCACATCGTGCTTTAGGCCTTGGCATGAATGACATGCTATCGAGCCTAAGAAACCAGTCTGAGTCAGTCGTTAACGCAGCTGCGGAATTTCACCCGAGTTTTCAGTATTTTTGCCAGATTTTATTGAAAGGTTAAGGAAATCAAACAGTTTCGCATCCAGAAGGTGCGAAGGGCGTGCATTTGTTAACGCGCGGAACATAACTTGGCGACGGCCTGGGCTGTTCTTTTCCCACTGATCGAGAATCTGTTTCACCTGCTGACGCTGCAACCCGTCCTGACTGCCGCATAGGTCGCAGGGGATGATTGGGTATTGCATTGCGTTGGCAAACTTTTCGCAATCGGCCTCGGCAACATGCGCAAGCGGTCGGAAGACAAAAAGATCGCCCTCTTCATTCACCAGCTTCGGCGGCATGGTGGCCAGGCGGCCGCCATGGAAGAGGTTCATGAAAAACGTCTCGAGAATATCGTCGCGGTGATGGCCCAGAACAACCGCAGCGCATCCTTCTTCCCGTGCGATACGATACAGGTTGCCGCGGCGCAGGCGCGAACATAGGGCGCAATAGGTTCGACCCTGCGGAACCTTGTCCATCACAACGGAATAGGTGTCCTGATATTCGATCCGGTGTGGCACACCCATCCGGTTCAGAAATTCTGGCAACACAGTGGCCGGGAAACCGGGTTGACCCTGATCCAGATTGCAAGCCAGCAGATCGACGGGCAACAAACCGCGCCATTTCAGTTCGTAGAGAACAGCCAACAGCGTATAACTGTCCTTGCCGCCTGACAGACACACCAGCCAGCGGGGCGGTTTGCCATCCTTGTCGTGGGCGGACGGGTCCACCATCCCATATTGTTCGATCGCTTCGCGGGTCTGACGCACGATGCGCTTGCGCAGCTTCTTGAACTCGGTGGTCGAGGGCGCGCCAGCAAAGAGCGGGTGGATATCGTCTGCATCATCAAGCATGCGCTGCCCCTACAGCAGATGGTCCAACCGGGCAAGTGGTGGGTCAGCGGCGCGTGAGTATCCAACCCAAGGGCGTGCCGGAGGAGGGACTGCTATCACCTGATAACTGCGGCGAGTTGTTCAAGTATTAAGGGGGCCGGTCAAGTCTGATGAAGAATCAGGCGGAGGCGTCGTGATGCTCGCAATCAGGTACCGGATCATACCCATCGCCCCCCCAGGGGTGGCAACGGCAAATTCGTCGAGCGGTCAAGTATGATCCTTTGACCGACCCGTGTTTCTCAAGTGCCTCAAGCGCATATGCAGAGCAGGTGGGCTGATAGCGGCAATTGAAGCCGACCCATGGGCTGAAGATCAGCCGATATGCCCGAACGGGCAGGGCGACGATATGGGACAGAAAGGTCATTTGCCCGAAGTATGAACCTTGCGGAGTGCATAGCGCAAGTCGCCCAACAGAGCTTCAAAGGGCCGGTCGGCGGTGACCTCGGCACGGCCGATCAGCACGTAATCCCATCCATCGCGGCCAAACTCAGGCAAAACGGCACGGGCAGCTTCGCGCAGACGGCGTTTGGCGCGATTGCGGGCCACGGCATTGCCGACCTTTTTGGAGCAGGTAAACCCCACGCGAATCCCGCAGGCTTCGTCGGCCGAACGTCTGCGGGCCTGCACCATCATCGAGGACGTACCCTGCCTGCGTGCACGGGCGGCTTTCAGAAAATCCGAACGTTTTTTGAGTACGGCCAATGGTTCAGGCGCACAAACGGACGCCGCCGGGGGCGTGTTCCCGGGCTGGTTGTTACCATCCACAGGGGCCTCCGGCGGCGTCATGTTCATAACCTGATCGGTGAGCGGTTTACGCGCTCAGCGATTTGCGGCCGCGTGCACGGCGTGCGTTCAGGATCTTGCGGCCGGCCTTGGTGGCCATGCGCGCGCGGAAACCGTGGCGGCGTTTGCGAACCAGGTTCGAAGGCTGATAGGTGCGTTTCATCGCTCCGTCTCCAATCAATAGCGGTGGGGTGCGGCGCGGATTCGCCTGGCCCGAGTGTTCGAAGCCCGTCCTCTACTGCTAAGCGGGGGGTAAGTCAAACCCCAACAGCCGGGTTTTCGCGCCTTTTGCAACAATTCTGTAACCGCAGCGGCGAAAAGGTTTCAAAACACCCGTTTATCGAAGAAATCTCTCACATTCGGTGCCACAAAGATCAAGGCCCCGTGATCCCCCTGTTGCTGGACCGTCGGGCAGCGCATCTTGGGCACAAGATGAAACAGAAAGAACCGGAAAACCTGATGTCCGAAACAAGCCAGGCCCCGCGCAGCGGGTTTGCGCGCCATATTCCATTGCTGGTTATCCTTGGTGTTGCCGTAGCTGGCTTTTTCACGCTGGGGGATTACCTGAGCTTTGAAACCTTGCGGGACAATCGTGAGGCGCTTCTGGCATGGCGCGATGGTCACTATTGGGTCATGGCTGCCGCGTTTGTGACTGTTTACATCGTTATTGTGGCGTTTTCGTTGCCCGGGGCGGCGGTCGCGTCGATGACGGGTGGATTCTTGTTTGGCCTGTTTGCAGGTACGGTCTTCAACGTTGTGGCAGCGACTATCGGAGCCTCGGCCATTTTTCTGGCGGCACGCTGGGGGTTGGGTGAGTCTTTGACTGCACGGTTGGAATCTTCGGAGGGGACGGTCAAGAAGCTGAAGGACGGTCTGCGCGAAAATGAGATCTCGGTCCTGTTCCTGTTGCGGCTTGTGCCGGTTGTCCCGTTCTTTGTGGCCAATCTGGTGCCTGCATTGGTTGGCGTGAAGTTTCGCAACTTCCTGATCACCACGGCGCTGGGCATTATCCCGGGTGGGATTGTCTACACCTGGATTGGTGTCGGGCTTGGCGGAGTGTTCGACCGCGGCGAAACCCCGGATGTGTCCCTGTTGTGGGAGCCGTTCGTGATCGGGCCGATCATCGGGTTGTGCGTTTTGGCAGCTTTGCCCATTGTCATCAAAGCCTTGCGCGCAAATAAGGACAGCTGAGCCATGACCGAACTGAAAACAGACCTCCTGGTCATTGGGGCCGGGTCCGGCGGACTTTCGGTTGCCGCTGGGGCCAGCCAAATGGGTGCTGATGTCGTTCTTCTGGAAGGCCACAAGATGGGGGGCGATTGCCTGAACTTCGGCTGCGTCCCGTCCAAAGCGCTGATTGCAAGCGGGAAGACCGCTTATGGTCAGGCGCATTCCGCGGCATTCGGGATCGCGGATGTTGCCCCTCAGATCGACTATGCGGCGGCCAAGGATCATGTACATGACGTCATCGCCCAGATCGAGCCGATGGACAGCCAGGAGCGGTTCGAGGGCTTTGGCGTCAAGGTGATCCGCGAATACGGCACCTTTATCTCTTCCAACAAAGTGCAGGCGGGGGCCCTCGTCATCACTGCACGGCGGATCGTGATCGCAACCGGGTCTTCGCCTCTGGTGCCGCCGATCCCGGGGCTGGATACGGTTCCTTACTATACGAATGAAACCATTTTCGAACTGCGCGAGCGGCCGGATCATTTGTTGATCATTGGCGGTGGCCCGATCGGCATGGAAATGGCGCAGGCCCATCAACGCCTTGGCAGCAAGGTCACGGTCATAGAAGGCCAAAAGGCGTTGGGCAAGGACGACCCCGAAGCTGCTTCTGTGGTGCTGGAGGCGTTGCGCAGTGAAGGCGTCGACATCCGGGAAGACGCAATGGTTGCGCAAATCCGAGGAAGCGAAGGCGCAGTTGAGGTCGTGACCGAGATCGGTGAAATTCACAGAGGCTCTCATCTTTTGATCGCAGCCGGGCGCAAGGCCAACATAGAACGCCTGAATCTGGAGGAGGCGGGAATTGATCGCACCCGGACTGGCATAAAGACGGATGAGGCCCTGAGGACGACAAACCGCCAAGTCTATGCCATTGGCGATGTTGCAGGTGGGCTGCAATTCACCCATGTGGCGGGGTATCACGCGGGCATCATCATTCGCTCGGCACTGTTTGGCCTGCCGTCCAAAGCCAAAACGGCACATATCCCGTGGGCCACCTATACCGACCCGGAATTGTCGCAGGTTGGTCTGACCGAAGTGCAGGCCCTTGCGCAGCATGGTGACAGGCTCGAGATTGCCCGCTTTGACTACCATCACAACGATCGTGCCATTTCCCAACGTAAGACAAATGGTTTCATCAAAGTCATGGTCGTCAAAGGTCGACCCGTTGGGGCCACAATCGTCGGTCATCAGGCAGGCGAATTGATCAACTTGTGGTCGCTGGCATTGGCCAATAATCTGAAGATGGGGCAGATCGCTGCGATGGTTTCGCCCTATCCGACGATCGGAGAGCTTAACAAACGCGTGGCTGGTGCTTATTTCACGCCAAGGCTGTTTGAGAATCAGACAGTTAAACGGGTGGTCAGGTTCGTCCAGCGCTGGATACCCTGACCTGAGGAGGGGCGCATTTTGAACTCGCTGTCGGGCCGATTTCTAATCCTGACGACGGTCTTCGTCATGTTGGCCGAAGTCCTGATTTTTGTCCCGTCTATTGCTCGCTTCCGCGAAGATTTTCTGCTGAACCGCCTGGAACGCGCCCAGATTGCCTCGCTGGCATTGTTGGCAGACGATATGCTGGCTGAGGACCTTGAGGCAGAGCTGTTGGCAAATGCCGGTGTGTATAACGTCGTGCTGCGCCGAGATGAGGTTCGGCAACTTATGTTGTCTTCTCCGATTCCGGAATCAATTGCCCAGACATACGATTTGCGCGATGCGGGTCCTTTGGTATTGATCCGTGATGCGATGAGCCGGATTTTTACACCCGAGAACGAAATCATTCGAGTCATTGGCGAACCGGTCAAGGGCGCTGGGCTGTTGATCGAAGTCACCACGGACAGCGCCCCACTGCGCATGGCGATGGTAGACTACGGCCTGCGCATTCTTGGTTTGTCTTTTGTCATTTCGATCATCACCGCTTCGCTTTTGTTTCTTGCGGTGCGCGTGGTTCTTGTGCGGCCGATCAAAAGCGTCGTGGGGTATATGCAGCGCTATGCCAGCGCGCCCGAAGACGCGCGGGGCATCATCTCGCCGAACTCGAAAGTGACTGAACTGCGTGAGGCCGAGGAGGCGCTGCAAATGCTGCAGACGGATCTGACACAGGCACTTCGACAACGCGAGAGGCTGGCACAGCTGGGTGGGGCGGTTGCCAAGGTCAGTCACGACTTGCGCAACATATTGACCTCGGCACAGCTGTTCACGGACAGAATCGAATCCAGCGACGATCCGCTGGTTCGTCGGATGGCACCGAAACTGGTGAATTCCATTACGCGAGCCGTATCGTTGTGTGAAAGCACGCTGGCCTTTGGTCGCGCGGAAGAGCCTGCCCCCACACTGACGATGGTCCCTGTGCGGTCACTGGCTGCAGATGTGGCAGCCAGTGAACAGCTTGCCGTTGCTGATGCCTGCGTCGAAATCGTGAACGAAGTGCCTGAAGATCTGATCGTCCGCGCAGACCCCGAACAATTGTTCCGGGTCATCATGAATCTTGTGCGCAACGCGCGTCAGGCCTTGGTGACATCTGCCAAGCCTGGGCGTGTCACGATTGCTGGCTGCGAATATGGAGACACCTGGTGCATTGAAATCCGCGACACGGGTCCGGGCCTGCCGCCAAAAGCGCGCGAAAACCTGTTCACTCCGTTTCAGGGTGGGGTTCGAAAAGGGGGGTCTGGTCTGGGTCTGGCGATTTCCCAAGAACTCGTGCGTGGGCATGGTGGAGATCTGACACTGAAACAGACCGGATCCGAAGGAACCGTGTTCGAAATAAGCCTTCCCCGTGGTGACATGACTTTTTAAATTATTTTTGAAGAATCGACTTGCACGTTCTGGGCGGCAGGTCTAAACACCGCCTCACCAACGCGGACCGATAGCTCAGCTGGATAGAGTACTTGACTACGAATCAAGGGGTCGGGGGTTCGAATCCTCCTCGGTCCGCCACTTGGTACTTTTGTCAGGCGACACATAGTTCTGCCATCAGCGACAGAACCTAGCCATTTTCGCCTTACTTCCTTCATCCAGCACCCAGACCGATTTCAATGATCCTGACTTCCTTTTGGGAAAATCAGGGCTGATTTGCAGATCAGACAGCGAAGCTGCCTGTTCCTGCTGATCTGCCACGTGGCGAATGCGGGAGGGGGCGCCCATACTGACCCCTCACAAAGGAGGGGGTGCGACATGTTCAATAAAATCGTGGTTGGCTTGGATGGATCGGAGGCGTCAGAATCAGCACTACGCGTTGCCTGTAATATCTCAAGCAAATATGGCTCCCAAATTCACCTTGTCCATACACCTCAGCCGCAAACCGTGGCTTTCGCAATGGGCGCTGTTGCTGGCTATCACGCCGTCACGACAATGCCTTCAGACGAAGAGGTTCAGCGGGCAGCAGACAAGATCATTTCCGCGGGCAAAGAGATTGCCAAAGAATACAATCAGACGGTTTCGCAAACGCTTACCCAACGCGGTGATCCGGTCGACGAGATCATAGCATGCGCCGAGCAATGCAAAGCTGACCTGATTGTGACGGGCCGCCGCGGATTGGGAAGCATTGGTAGCCTGATTCAAGGGAGCACCTCTCAAGGCATCAGTCGGAATGCCACTTGTGCGGTTTTGACCGTTGCCTAAATTTCAAACTTGGTCCCAATCGGCACAAAAACGATGACGATCAATAAGCTTTGCATTGAAGTCTCGTGGCAGAACTAAGTTTCGATGGCTACTTCGTGATGCTGAACTCCCGACTGTGAAAAAGGAGTCAGATATCCACTGCTTCATGACGGTGGCACGAAAACGGAGGCTGAAACAGAGGTCATGGGTGCCTGTGGTGATCACCGGAGACCAAACTGTGTTAGGCGAAACTACCCGAACTGTGGCGGAACAGATGAACTTCCCCTTTTTATTTGTGCATTGGTTCAAGGTCAGAAGATAGACTGTACGTATCTCTGATACGTAAATCCGTGCTAACTCTGGAGCCCGACATGAACACCCCGCCCCTGTTCGACGCTCATAAACCCTCTGAAATTGCGACGTTAGTTGAGACTGCTGGGGTCACAAAGGCAAAGTTGCCAATGGCACCCATGTTCGTTCTTGCGATGCTGGCCGGGGCATTCATAGGGTTTGGCGCAGCGGCTTATACGATGGCGGTTACTGGGGCAGACAGCGCTGCGGGGCCGATCCGCGTTCTGGGTGGCGCGGTGTTTTCCCTGGGCCTTATCCTGGTGATCGCAGGTGGTGCAGAATTGTTCACCGGAAATGTTTTGATGGTGATCGCAGCGGTCGACCGCAAGATACCGCTGCGACTGCTGTTTCGAAGCTGGGGCATCGTCTACGCCGGAAACTTCGCGGGCGCCCTCGGGCTTGCATTGGCCTTCTCTCTGACCGGCCTGCTCGAGGGGCCGATGGGCAATACCGCCGTGGTGATAGCCGATGCCAAAGCGGGGTTGGAACCGATGGCGGCCTTCGCCCGTGGCGCATTGTGCAACGGGTTGGTATGCCTTGCTGTTTGGCTGTCCTTTGCCGCCCGCAGCGTCGTCGGCAAGGTTCTGGCCGTTTTGTGGCCCGTCACTGCTTTTGTGTTGCTGGGGCTCGAGCATTCGATTGCGAACATGTTTTTCTTCCCGCAGGGTTGGGCAGCGGGGGCAACTGTTCCGGTTTTCTCAGCGGCGACCAATCTATTGTGGGTTACTCTGGGCAACATTGTCGGCGGGGCGGGAGGAGTCGCCTTGGCCTACTGGTTTGCTTATCTTGGCGCTAATAAACGGTAAGACCCACTTCTCCGATCACAGCGCCCGCCAGAGCAAAACGATCGGTTTCAGTTGGTTTTGAAGGCGTTGTCAATTGTGCAGCCCAGATCAAGCTTTTCCTGCACTTAATAGTCTAGATGCCGGGAGCATGGTTGTCTTCGTGGTCGATATCGGTTGTCGCATGATGGTGCAACACGAGGGGAAGCAGCACAGGCTTGCCTAAGTCCGCTGATTGGGATGCGAGCCGATTGATCAGTCAGATATGAGTTGGATGCGGAGGTAACTCACCGACCACGAGGCAAGGAGATGGCGCATTGGTTGATGACGGTGCCGGGAATTGGGCCGTTCTTTGCCACTGCACTAGTTGCCCTCTCGTTCCCAAACTGGATTCTTCGCCAACATCTAAATTCATTGATCCTCGTCAAGATTGGAAAAGGCAAGATGTGATACAGTAGATGCCTAAAATGAGGGCTATCATGGAAGAATTAGTCGAGATTGGAAGAACATTTGTTCAGGCAATGCGTGATCGCAGGGGCCTTGCAAATGTTGATGAAATGTATGCCGAGAACGCTCAATCCATAGAAGCGGTTGTGCCTCCGGTTCGACAGTTTCGCATCACCAAAGGCCGTGATGCTATCAAAGGGAAAAGAGAGGATTGGCTGGCAACTCATGAAATCATCGAATTCGACGTCGATGGCCCCTATGTTCATCCCCCAAACCGCTTCAGTGTGCGATATAAGGCTGACGTAAAGCAGAAGGAAACTGGACAACGTATCGCCTTGAGCGAGATTGCAGTTTATTCGGTAGCAGACGGAAAGATTGTACTGGAAGAGTTCTTCATGTTGCCGAAGTAGGAGCGGCAACCCGCAATACTGACGCAGTGTTGGTTTCATCCGCACGCTGGAAGTGTGACTTGTAAGTGCTTTGACACGATGGATGGACAATTGGGCATTTGTTTCGACCGCGTGATGCTTGCCCATGCGCAACAATTCCGTCAGTTCGGCGCAACCGAAATCGAAAGTCACGCCATGAAATCCGCATTAAGCCATTGATGCGGGTTAACAATCAGACTGCTGCGCCGGTTTTATACCCGAGTTTGGCCTGAACAACCCTCTAAAGGGCTCTGCTTGATCCAAAACAAAGCATTTTGCGGGGTTTGAGATAACGTCACCTAGTAGCTCTAACCGCGGTACGCCAGATCATGAAAAAGAATGTGCGCGCAATACTGATCGTCGTAATGCTCCTTCTCGCAGGTGCGGCGTTGTACATATTCGTTTCAGAAGACAACAGCGAATTGCCAGTTGGATTTGTACAGGGCAATGGACGGATAGAGGCCGAACAAGTGGAAATTGCCCCCACCTTCGCAGGGCGGGTTGCACAGGTTTTGGCGGCAGAAGGCCACTTGGTTGCTGTGGGTGAGCTGCTGGTCGAGATGGACACCGATGAACTGTCTGCAGCGCTTGATCGCGCCAAAGCCGAGGTAGCGTTGGCGCGTCAAGCCAAGGCCGAAGCCGAGGCTGTTGTTGTCCAACGAGAAAGCCAACAGCGTCGCGCAGCGCAGGAACTGGAACGGGCCAAGGCACTGTTGGCGGGTCAAAACATTTCGATGACCGTTTTCGAGGATCGCGAAACCGCATTTCAGGTTGCCGATGCCGTCCTGGGTGCGGCGAAGGCCCGGGTTGCAACATCAGACAGCCAGATCGCTGCTGCCGAAGCTGAAATGCGCCGGATCACAGCTCAGATCGAGGATGCTTCGCTTGTCGCCCCCATGCCAGGGCGCGTTCTTTACAAACTGGCTGAGCCCGGCGAAGTTGTCGGCGCGGGGGAGCCGATCCTCACGCTTCTCAGCTTAGAGAACGTCTATATGGACGTGTACCTGCCCGCTCGCGAAGCGGGGTTGCTGCCCATCGGGGCTGAGGCGCGCATCGTACTTGATGCCTTGCCGGATTTTGCCATTCCTGCAACCGTCACTTTTGTATCCCCCGAAGCCCAGTTCACTCCGAAGCAGGTAGAGACATTGAGCGAGCGTGAACAGTTGGTCTTTCGCGTTCGGGTTCGCATCCCCCAAGATCTGATCACAGAGCGGATAGAACATGTAAAAACCGGCCTTCGCGGTATCGCTGTGATCAGGCTTTCTTCTGATGGTGTATGGCCGGAATATCTGGAAAGGCGGATTCCACCCGAATTGTTCAAATGAATTCCCAGGCGGGCAAATCTGATTTCTGCGTCAGAGGTGTCACGCATAAGTATCGCCAACACATTGCACTCGATAACCTGTCGCTTGATCTGTCGGTTGGTCAGCTTATTGGGCTGATCGGGCCTGACGGGGTTGGCAAATCAACGCTTTTGGGTTTGATCACCGGCGCGAAGAAGCTTCAATCCGGCACGATCAAGGTTCTCGGAGGTTCGATCGACGACCGTGCCCATCGTCACGATATCTGCCCTGCGATCGCATTTATGCCGCAGGGGTTGGGCCGGAACCTCTATGCAGAATTGTCGGTGCGCGAGAACCTTGAGTTCTTTTCGCGTCTCTTCGGGCAGGGGCAACAGGAGCGTGACATCCGGATCGCAGCATTGCTGTCGGCAACCGGGCTTGCGCCATTCTCTGATCGGCTGACGGGAAAACTCTCGGGCGGCATGAAGCAGAAGCTCGGGCTGTGTTGTGCACTGATCCATGACCCTAAGCTTTTGGTTCTGGATGAGCCGACCACTGGCATCGACCCTCTGTCGCGGCGTCAATTCTGGGCGCTGATCGACGCGGTCCGAGAGGCTACACCCGACCTCTCCATACTGGTTTCGACAGCCTATATGGAAGAAGCCGAAGAATTCGACTTTATCGTCGCGATGGATGCCGGGCGCGTGCTTTTCCATGGTTCTCCGGCAGAATTGAAGGGAGCAGCCAGCGATCTTGAAACGTCCTACCGGCGGCTGCAGGCGCACGGGGAGCCCCTGATCGCACCAAAGAAAGCGCCCACACATCACCATGAGGCCGACCCGGTGATCACAGCACGTGGATTGACGCGGCGCTTTGGCGATTTCACCGCGGTCAATGACGTCGAATTCTCGATCAACCGTGGTGAGATCTTCGGTTTCCTCGGATCGAACGGCTGCGGCAAGTCGACAACCATGAAAATGCTGACAGGTCTTTTGCCCGCAAGTGAGGGTGAGGCGCTGTTGTTCGGAAGGCCGGTTGACTCGCGCGACCTGACGATGCGTCGCGAGATTGGCTATATGAGTCAGGCATTTTCTCTTTATGGCGAGTTGACCGTTCGACAGAACCTTCAGCTTCACGCCCGCATCTTTGCGATCACGGATCGAGAGATGCGTATCAATGAATTGGCAGAGCGCTTTGGCCTGACTACACATATGGACATGCTGGCCACGGCGCTGCCACTTGGCATCAAGCAACGTCTCTCCCTGGCGGTCGCTGTAATCCACCGACCTCGCGTGCTGATCCTGGATGAACCAACTTCGGGGGTGGACCCTGAGGCGCGCGACTCGTTTTGGGCTCTGCTGATTGAGCTTTCGAGAGATGAGGATGTAACGATTTTCGTCTCGACCCATTTCATGGCCGAAGCTGAGCGCTGTGATCGGGTGTCATTCATGCATGCGGGCCGGGTTCTGGCTGAGGGAACACCGGATGCGTTGATCACCGAGGCACAGGCAGACAGTCTGGAGGAAGCATTTGTCACGGTATTGAAGGCCGCTGACCCTCCGGCACCGGTGAAAGCTCCTGAGGCTTCGGTTCATGCCCTTGATGACAGCGCTGGCGGGGGTATCAGGCGCGCACTGGCATATACGAGGCGTGAAACCATCGAGATTTTGCGCGACCGCGTGCGTTTGGCGTTTGCGTTCCTGGGCTCGGTGATCCTGATGCTGGTCTTTTGCTATGGGATTACGCTGGACATCGAAGAACTGGATTTCGCGGTACTGGACTTGTCGCAAGGACCCGAAAGTCGCGCCTACATTGCTGAGATTTCCGGATCGCGCTACTTCAACTCAACGCAGCCACTGACGAGTATCGATGAGGGCCATGAACGGCTGGCCCGAGGAGATGCCTCGCTGGTTGTCGAACTCCCACCTGATTTCGGGCGCAAGATCCGCTCTGGCGAAGCAACGGACGTGCTCGCAATTGTGGACGGCGCAATTCCATTCAAGGGCGAGACCGTGGAAGGCTATGTGGCGGGGCTCCACTATACCTTTTTGGAAGCAATGGCCCGCCAAAACGGTGTGCATCCGGTCGAGATCGCCCGTATCGAGCCACGCTTCAGGTACAACCAGAGTTTCGAGAGTATTGCCGCAATGGCTCCGGCCATGCCTGCGATCCTTTTGATAATGTTACCGGCAGTTCTGATTGCAGTCAGCGTCGCGCGTGAAAAAGAGTTGGGAACAATCACCAATTTCTATGCGACGCCAACGACGCGGCTTGAGTTTCTGGTTGGCAAACAAATCCCTTATATCGCAATCGCGTTCGCCAATTTCCTGCTCTTGGCTGGAATGACGGTCTTTGTTTTTGATGTACCGCTCAAAGGCAACCCGGTTCCTCTGGCAATCGGCGCGTTGCTGTATGTCTGGGCTACAACATCCTATGGGCTACTCATTGCGACCATGACTTCAAGCCAGGTGGCCGCTACCTTCGCCACCGCGATCGCCTCGGTCGTACCGACCATTCAGTTCTCCGGGTTGTTACAACCGGTGTCAACGCTTGAAGGCGGCGCGCAGACAATTGGGTCGCTCTGGCCGTCATCCTATTTCCTGCATCTGAATGTCGGTGCCTTTACAAAAGGGCTGGGCTGGGATGCGCTTGCCCCCGATCTTCTGGCTCTGGCCTTTTTCGGGCCGGTGCTGACGCTGATCGCTGTCCTTTTACTTCGAGCGCAGGAGAAGTAAATGCAACGGTTGTCCTGCATCTTCTGGCTTGGCTTGAAAGAAATGATGAGCCTTAGGCGTGATTGGGTGATGATGGCGCTGCTGGTCTGGTCATTCACGCTGGCACCCGTGATGGAGGCGACGGGGGTTTCGAACTCGGTCAACAACGCCTCCATTGCATTTGCCGATGAAGATGGATCACCCCTTTCACGGTCCCTTGCCACAGCATTCTTCCCTCCTGAATTCCAGCCAGTTGCCCAGATCGAACCGGGCACCGGAGCTGAAAAGATGGATGCCGGGCTGTTCCTGTTTGTGGTCGCAGTGCCACCGGGGTTCGAGAAAGATGTTCGCGCCGGGCGCTCACCTGAAATCCAGGTTCTGATTGATGCGACGGCGATGGAACAGGCCGGGATTGGTGCAAACTATATCATCAATATCCTCAGCGCCGAGATCCGTCGCTTTGCCATCGGTGCGGACCTGATAGAGACATTGCCTGTCGATATCATCATGCGCAGTGCGTTCAATCCCAACCGTGATACTGTTCGTTTTGCCGGCATCGTGGCGCTCATCGGCCAGATCATGTGGCTGACTACGATCCTCACCGGTGCTGCAATGATCCGCGAGCGTGAACATGGCACAATTGAACACCTGCTTGCGATGCCGCTTACCCCGCTTGACATTGCGATGGCCAAGATTTGGGCAAACGCAGCGGTGGTTCTTGTCGCGGCCGCTTTATCGCTGACCTTTGTTATGCAAGGTTTCCTGGGGATCAGCATCGCGGGGTCGAAGGTGTTGTTTTTAGTTGGCACCGCCCTGTTTCTCTTCACGGCAACCGCACTTGGGGTATTTCTTGCAACGATTGCGCGCTCAATGGCGCAGTTCGCGCTTTTGGTAATGCTGACAGTCCTTCCAATGCTGATGCTGTCAGGAGGAGAGACACCGATCGAGGGTCAGCCCGACTGGCTTCAGTTCGGAACATCGATCCTTCCTTCCCGCCACTATATGTCCGCCGGTCAATCCATCATCTTCAAGGGTGCTGGGTTTGAAACGGTATGGCCAGAGTTCCTATGGATGGCGTTACTGGGCGCAATCCTTCTGGTGTCAAGCCTGATGCTTTTCAGACGCTCGTTGGCGCAATAGAGTCAGATCAGTTTGCCCCTTGGCCTGGACGTATGATTGGTAATGCGCCTTGTTTCATTCGGAATACTGATACGGCCGGGATGTCCTTTTGGCGTGATACCGAGGACGCCTGGTTGCGCAAGATCAAGGTAATTAGACGCGTTTTTTGCCATAATACCGCCTCCCCCCAATCGCACCAAAGGAGGAGGATCAGAAAATGCTTGAAGACAAAAATACCCCGCAACTGTTTGCTGGAACACATCCGCTCTCTGATAATTTTCGACGCGAAATGGAATCCATGATGTCGCGCTTTTTCGGGGGCGCAGCGCCATTCCTGCCGCTGGAAACAGCCGCGCAACGCACGGGCTTCCCGTCGTTGGACATGACGGGTGCGATTTCGCCGGCGATTGACATCCACGAAACGGATACAGCGATCGTTCTCACGGCTGAATTGCCGGGTCTCGAAGAAGACGACGTCGAAGTCGAAATCAAAGACCGTAGATTGACGCTGCGGGGCCAGAAGAATGTTACGCATGATGACACAGGCGATCTGCGCGTTAGCGAGAGAAGCTATGGCAGTTTCACCCGGACAATGACGCTGCCTGATGCAGTCGATATCGAGGAGATTTCCGCTGCGTTCGACAAAGGTGTCCTGCACGTCACGATGCCGAAAACCGAACCTCAGGATCCCAGCCGGAAGATTAAGGTCTCATCGAAATAGGCGCAATGGAGGCGCACGCGCAACCATCATGGTCCGGGCAGCATGCGCGGACCCTTGGTGTTCTTAAAACGAGCACATTATTGCCCACCATAGCGGTTTCACTGCTGCGCATGATAATGTGCCAATAGGGCTAGAGAACTGAGATGGACGATGCGGACGCCGGACAAAAGCGATGTGGAAAGTGACACGGGCGATGTCCGAGCATTTCTGGAGAGCTTGACGGGGCCGTCCCGCGGAACCGTTACCTGGCTTGTCGGCAACGCTTTGGCTGCTTCGGTGGGTCCTGATCGTATCCTGAAGTTCAGGCGGAAAGAGGATTTGCCCCCGCATGACGAAGACGTGGCGACCATTCAGTGGTCGCAAGGCGGTTATGCGCTAAACGCGTTGCCTGGCCGGGATATTTGGGTCAATGGTCAAAAAACTGCTTCGGCAGTTCTTGGGCATGGCGACATGATTGAGTTCGGTGAAGAGGGGCCCATGTCTCGCTACAGGGTGTGTGACCACTCATTCCCTGCACATCACACGGTCGAGGACATAATTAGTGACGCTTATGTGTATGCGCGCTCCAGCCGACGACCCTTCGCCAGAAAAATGTCCGGTGCGCTGCGCGAAGGCGGGCGTAGGCTGACATCACAAACCACGGTTTTGTTCAGGGTTACCGTTACCGGTGTGCTTCTTCTGATCTTTGCCTTTGGCTATTTGCTTTTTCAGAACGACCGGAAGCTGGCGGACAGCCTTAAACAGGAGTCTCTCAAGATCGAGGCGGTTGCTGTCATGCTTACGCAGACGCGAGAAGATGCACTGACGGCGGATGATCTGGTCGCGCTCAGAGAAGCGTTTGACAACCAGGTGATTTCCACCGAGCAGCGCCTTGGCACTTTGGAAGAACGCGCTGGTGCGTCAAGGCGAGTTATCACAGCCTCGACGCGATCTATTGCCTTTATCCAGGGTGCTTACGGATTGCGACAGACCGAAAGCGGCAAATTGCTGCGGCATGTGCTTGGCCCGGACGGGGAGAAACTAAAAACTCCATTCGGGAAACCATGGATTGAGCCAGATGCGGCAGGCGCGCCAGCAGAGTTTCAGTTCACCGGAACCGGGTTTCTGTTGCAGGGCACCTCTCTGTTGGTGACCAACCGTCATGTCGCCTTGCCCTGGACGACCGGGGATCGGGCGCAGGCCCTGAAGGCAGCAGGGCTTGAAGCCGAGATACTTAGCCTGCTGGCTTATCTGCCAGAACAATCCAAGCCAATGGAAGCGGTATTGCTTAGGGCAAGCAACACGGCCGATCTGGCACTTCTGTCCGTTGATGCAAACCGTGTTCAAGGGCTCGGGCTTTCACTGGCACCAGACCCGCCGCGTGCAGGTGAAGAAGTTTTCCTGCTTGGATTTCCGACTGGCCTTAAGGCCTTGATCGTGCAGGCCGGGCCAGATTTTCTGAAAACGCTTGAGAGAGACGGCGCCGTCGATTTCTGGACTATTGCAAAACACCTTTCAGAGCAGAACAAGATCAGGCCTCTGGCCAGCCGGGGGATCGTCGCCCAGACCAGTGCCGGTGCAGTCGTCTATGATGCTGAAACCACAACCGGCGGAAGCGGCGGACCTGCCCTGAACCGAAATGGCGAGGTGGTTGCTATCAATGCCGCGATCTTACCTGAATTTGGCGGCTCGAATATTGGCGTTCCGGTGTCACACCTCAAGATACTTCTCGATGAAAGCGATTGATCCGCATTTTCAATCGCGCGTCTGATAAGGCGAGTTTTGCACAAGAAAAACCACAGCCAGTGGGATGATGACAGAGATCAACCCCACGGTAATCAGCAAGTTCCCCAAGTGGCTATAGTCAGCGACGGAGGCAACGTTACCCGTTCTGGGATCGGTAACCGCGCGGGTAACGGTAAAGATCTGATTCAGGTATTTTGTACCGAGACTGCTTGCTGACAATGCCATGTTGGTGAACGACGCCATGACCGCAAAAAAGGTAGCCTTCAGATGTGTTGGGGCGTTGCGCGCGATCCAAGCCAACATTGGGACCATCGCGATCTGACCCAGCGGTGACTCAACGGCTGTGTCAAGAATGGCGATAAACCTTGCATCCACGACCCCACCTGTGCGCGCGGCCGTCCATTCATGCACCCCGTAGTACAAGGCAAGGTTTGGCAGGGACAGCACTCCGGCGGCAATCGTGAGTAACACAACAACCTGCGCAATCGAACGACTTGCCATAAACGGCCTGAGGATAATCAGGCCAAGCAGAGCAAGTAGCGAGGTCAGAAGCGCTAGAATGGCCAGGAACTGTTCGTCAAACCCAAGCTCGTCGATCTCGAACCAGGTCAGGCCCGGTCCTGGCAAGGGAACTGCTCGAAAAACGAAAATGATAGTTGCTGTCCCGATCAGAACTTTGGCCTGTTTCGACTCCAGCTCTCTCAGCAAACGCGACATGAGGTAGAGAATGACCGTGAGCGACACCGCAAAAACGGTCTCTTGCGCGAAGGCAAAATTTGCGGTTCCCAACACTATGCTGAGAACAACAAACGCAAGTCCGCCCAGCAGTATCGGCCACCTGACTTCGGTGGTTTGATCTGGTCTGTGCGGAAGGTGTCCTCGACGAACGAGGCGACGCTGTATCAGAGCGTGAAGAACCACTCCGCTGACAGACAACAGTGGGATAGCCAGGGCAATGAGATAGACCCGACCGTAGAGAACCAAACGATCGGCTTGCTCCAGATTTTCCGCCCCCGAAAAAATCCAGATGTTAACCGCGGCGACCCCTGCAAACCCGGATATGATCGCAATCCTGCCGAGGGTCTGCATGGTGGTGTGCCGGGCACGAACTTCGTCCTGAATAAACGCGCGTCCGTCTCGGTCCGATTGCGGCACTGCTTCGACTGTCATGGCGTCAGCAACGACATCCTGAATGGCATAACCTGAAGGAGCCAACATCAAGGCAACGACGTACCAATCCTCAAGTGGCATTATGCCGGCCATTTGGTCAGGCGCAGCCACAAGCCTGTACATGATGAGCAATGACGTCGTGATAAGGGATGCGCCAACGACAATCAGCAGGGATTTCCAGCGCCAGAACAGATCAACAAGATGACCCAGCGGCATTTTTAGAATCCACGGCAACCCGGCCCAGAATGCCAATCCCGCAACAGAAGCGGCGGATAGATTCAGATAGTCTTTAAGAAAAAACGCACCGACGACGGATGTTAGTCCCGAAACCCCGGCCGCAAAGTAAACCATCAATGGTGGCAAGTAAGACCATTGCAATTGTGCGACCAGATCAACGAAAGTCCGGTGCCACCAGCCTGAAATCCGCCTTCCAATTGTTGATCGGTCAGTGTTCATGCGTCAGTCGGACCCCGTTCTGATGACCCTGTGCTGTCGGTTTTCCTCTCAGAGAAATCCGGCACCAAAAAGCAGAGTGCTGGTCAGCACCCCAAGGATTGGCACAACAAGAGGTACGCGGAAATGTTCCCGAGTTGACCCTGGCCGGGACTTCAGCAATATCAGCGAGACGTTGACCAAAACAAACACTCCCAAAACGATCTGGGATGTGCGTTCCGCTAGTATGCCGATTGGCAGAGTTTGCGTCAGCAGAAGGATTATCGCAACTACCAACAGGGTTGCGACGACCGGTGTTTGGGTAACCTGCGGGACAGTCGCCAGTATTTTCGGAAGATGATCCCGGTCGGCAAGACCATAGATCACCCGCGACGCCATAATCATCTGGATCAAGACGCCATTGACTGTTGCAACAACCGCGACTGCGGCGAACCCTTGTTTGATTACTTCGGGTGCGTCGAAGAAAACCAGCGTGAGTGGGGCGGCCGAGGTCGACAAGGTATGGATAGGAACAACGAGCAGGACCGTGATCGAGGTCGCTAGATACAAACCCGTCGCCAAAACGAGCGTCAAAAGGATAGCCTTTGGAATTGTGTGGGTTGGGTCTTTTACCTCTTCGGCGACGTTTGCCATGTCCTCAAAGCCGACGAAGGCAAAAAATGCCAGCAGAGATGCCGCCATAATACCGCGCCAGGTACTGAGCTCGAGTCCCGGAATCATCTCACTAATTTCATGGCCTTGCGGTTCATGCACCGACATGCCCCAGCCAATCACAAAAAGAAGCCCCGCGATCTCGATGACCGTGATCACGGCTGCCACAAATACCGATTGTGTAATGCCCCAGAGTGCAATCAGCCCCATGACCGACACAACGCCGATCGTAAGCAATGCGGTGCCAAGCCCCGTCAGGGTGTGAAGGTATGAGGCCGCCCCAATCGCGACAGCCGAGGCTGAAATAATCCCAGACGCAGCAACGGCAAGACCGATTAGAACCGCCATCCAGCCCCTTTGAAATCCCGCTTCAACGTATGCCGCTTCACCCGCGCTTACGGGAAAGCGTGTCGCGAGTTCGGCGTACGACAAAGCCGTCAGCGAAACGACGAGCGCTGCAACAAGAAACGAAACTGCAGCATAAGGGCCCGCGACCTCGGCGGTTGCGCCGACGAGCACATAAATTCCCGCACCGACGGTAACACCGAGCCCATATAATGTAAGCAACGGGGTGGTGAGAGAGCGTCGGAGTTTAGGGGCCGGTGGATCAACTGTATGCATTCACCTCACTCCTTGATGGACAATTGCCTGGGTACCGAAGCTGTGCCGCAAACAAGCACCCCATGATAAACCAAGGGCTCATCATCGCTCATGCCGAGCTTCTTCTGAAACATTCATACTTTGATATGTAATGCCTCATTTGGCATTGATCTATATCATTAGCCGCTAAGACCGATAAACAAAGCGGAACCGACTGAAGCGACCATCCCTTCGTGATGGTTTTTCCAGATGGTACTCAAAGGTTGAATATGAGCGAGATCAATGAAGCATTCATTCGATATCGCGTATTTTCAACTCGAAATGCTGATCTCGGAGGAAGAACAGATGCTAGTTTGTCGCGCACTTCTTTTGTCAATATTTGCTGCAAGTGCTGCACTGGCGCAGGATATAGACCTTCAAAATGGGCACGATCTCTACAGAACTTATTGTTGGCAATGCCATGGTTTCGAGGCCACAGGAGATGGTCCAATGGCGGAGATGCTGGCGATAAGGACGCCTGATTTGACTAGGCTTGCGGCCCAAAACGACGGCGTTTTTCCGATTGAGGCGGTGGCGCGTCAAATTGATGGTCGCGCACCATTGCTCGCGCATGGCGGAGAAATGCCCATTTTTGGACCAGCTTTGGATTCGGACCAAAAAGTTGCGCTGACCATGCCTGACGGCCAGCCGATGTTCGCAGGTGTGCCGTTGGCAAATGTGATTTATTATCTGGAGTCTATTCAAATCGAGTAGGTTGGTACAAATGCCGCCATTAGATTGTAGAGCACCACTGCCCACGTTTGTTAACGCCGGTTGATCTACATTAAGGTTATTTTCTACGAGAATTGGTAACATTCAGCATTGGGAAGATGAGGAGGAATCTCCGATGCCTGAAGAGAAGCCAAAATCAAGTTACTCCAACCCACTTGTCGATGTTTTCAAGCAGATGCAGCCGACTACTACGGCCAATCCGTTTTTAGGCGCTCAGCTTGAGCAATTCTGGGACACGCAGGAGAAATCACTGAAAGAGACAGAGGCCTTTGCTCAGCATTGGTTTGAGAGGCGTCACGAGGCTGTTCGAACCGCGCTTGAAACTGCGCGCTCGGCATCTGCTGCAGACCCGACTGATCCAGCAAAAGCACTGCAATCCATAGCTGAGTGGCAGAAGCACTCAGCCCAACGCCTTGTGGCTGACGCTCAGGAATGGTTCGAAACAGTTGCCCGATGTGCAGCATATGCAGCGGAAACCGAAGTCGAAGCTGTGGAAAAGACAATGGTTGATGTTGCAAGCACAGCTAAGAAGGCGGGCAAATCTCCGAATTCCGATCCGGTATAGAGAGCCGTATCACCACAGAGGTCGGAATGATCGCAACTGGAGCAAAGGAGGGTAGCTAATATGTATAAAAACATTCTGGTACCAGTCGCACTGGACAACGATCACGATACACAGGCCTCATTTGAAGCTGCTCGTTTGCTGGCGAATGCCGATGCGGAATTCACAGTGCTTCATGTGCAGGAACCGATCCCTGCATATGTGGCATCTCAGATACCCGAGGAAGTTCTGGCAAACACGCGAAAAGAGCTGCAGGAAGGCTTACATCGAAACGCTGCAGAGCTACCGGGTGCGACACCGCGGCTTATTTCGGGGAGCGCTGGCCGAGCGATCGTTGATTTCGCAAATGAAAATGACATCGATTGCATAGTGCTGGCCTCACACAAGCCGGGGATCGAGAACATTTTTATTGGGTCGACTGCGAACCGGGTCGTTCACCATGCTAATTGTTCTGTCCACGTGGTCCGCTGAACCGGTCTCTGGTAAGGGCCGCACGTCGATTATGCGGCCGGTTACTCGATATTGCAGACCTTGGCGCAAACGCGGTGAATTTACCCTTTGTCCCGCGACTCGTTCCTTGCCTGGCGAAATCTTGCTGCACCCGACATGAATGGCGGCTGTAACACTGCATTGCCGCGCTAAAGATGATGCCTGCGCGGCAAAATCCGTGCTGCGAGCGCTCGCAGCGCGAAAATCAAATTCACGGGTTGGGGCTCGAAACAGAAGTTCTCCGCGCACAGGATCAATGACTGCTATCCAGCGATTGACCGACAGTGACGGGACCGCTTTTGACCGATACGACCCCTCGTGTCAGAAGGCCGCCAATCTCTGATCCCAATTGCAGTTCAGAAACCTGACCAAGGTGATGCGCAACGATCTGCCCCGCCTGATCTAAAAGGACAAGGCTTGGTGTGCCGCGCATGCCAAAGCGAGACATCGTGTTTGGCAATGGTCCTGCGCCCTGTTTGTCCACGCCGACAGGGAACGTGATGCGATATTCATGCAGGAAAGTTTGCAAAGACACCGGTGTCATAGCGTTGTGATGCTCGAACCCGGTGTGCAGGCCAATTACGGCTACCTTCTCTTCAGAAAACGTCCTCTGAATCGACTGCGCCAAGGGGATACCGTGCAGGACACATCCTGGGCACAGCATTTGAAAGGCCTCAATGACGACAACCCGTCCTTTTAGGTTATCTAGGGTTAGGGGCGTGTCTGTGTTGAACCATTCCCTGACGTCTAACTCTGGTGCTTGCATTTTCCTCGTCCTCAGTAGCAGGCAGCCGCCGTGGGTTCGGCGGCTGCGCAATCGAATGTTAGTGAAGCTTGCCCGGCAGGCTCAGATCGCCGGATGCGACGTCGAAGACATCTGTGACGCACAGCAAGGGCGCATGGATATTAGCGTTCACACGCAAGGCCGAGGTGACACCATCGTAAGCCACGCCATCCAACTCCACATCGCTGGCGAAGCCTGCGTTCACCGAGATTTCAGGGCCGTCGAACAAGGGCGTAAATCCAGGGCTGTCCAGAAAGATCGGAAACCCAGGCCATGTCGCAGGTAGCTTGGGTAAGGAACCTTCGGGGATGTCACGCACCGCAAGCGCGTCGGGTCCGCAAGCTTCGGTCGGGGTCAACACAACCCAGTGGCTGTGCCATTCGATGCCGTCATTGGCCGGATCTCCGTCGCCGTTCTCGTCAAAAAGCGGTGTGTCATCAAAATCTGGATGACTGGTTGCGGCCATTGCAAGGATGCCTGTGTCGCCTTCGAACCCAACGGCCGAAGGGTCCAAAGAAGTAGGCCAAACATAGGACCAGACGTCTGATCCACCGACCTCTCCGGTTGCCACCGGAACTGAGGCGCCAGCCGCTCCATTCGTTGTCATGTGAAAAGTGACGGTGTTTCCATTGCGGTGCGCGTGCGCGGCCAGAATGTCAAAGTCCGCGACTTTACTGGCGTCTGCCGAAGATATGATGGCGCCATCTTGATGGATGGCATGGTTCCCATCAGCAAGAGCTGTGCTGCCGATGAACAAGACCAGAGTGGAAGTGAGCATTGAGAGTTTCATGGGTGTCTCCTGTTAAAAGATAGCGAGTCGCTACTATAGTGAGAAATACATTGCAACTATAATTTCGAGTCGCTACTAAAAGTGTTATGAACACAGATCATCGCATACGCACACTGATCAACCGTCTGGCCCGGATTGATGCTTCCGAAGGATGGGCGGGAGATTTGAACCCGACTCAGAGGATGGCGCTCGAGTACCTCGCTGAGGCGAACATGTTCTCGCGCTCGCCGTCGCATGTTGCAGAATACATCGGAACAACCCGTGGAACGATGTCACAGACGCTCAAAGCTTTGGCGCGCAAAGGCTATGTAGAAGAGCATCGCAAAGAACATGATCAGCGGTCGATTTCCTACGAACTCACAAAGGAAGGGGGCGAGATCGTACGTCAGCCGAACCCTGTTGCTCAGGCAGTAGGAGATATGCCTGCAGAAAACCAAGCCATGCTTGAGCAGGGGCTGATGCAAAGCCTCAGTCTGGCCTTGACCGCAAATGGCGGTCGTTCGTTCGGCCAATGCAAATCCTGCACTCATCATGATGCCACGACTAAAAACGGTTTCTGCAAGTTGTTGGGTATTTCATTGGAGCCCGGAGAGAAAGACAAGATCTGTCTTGAGCACAAGGAAGCCAGATGAACCATCCAGACCTGTCAGCGACTATTGACGACATATTCTTCGGAGAGGTCAAAGATCGCGGGCAAAACAAACCGCCATCAGCCATTCAGAAAGATCGGGTGAACGGGCGGCAAACTATTACCTCGCTTGGATTTTCCGGGGACGCTCAAGCGGATTTGACCGTGCATGGTGGCGAAGACAAAGCCATCCATCATTATGCTTTTGATCACTATTCGGCTTGGCAAGCAGAGGGCCTAATGGCACCCGGCACAATACCAGCGGCGTTTGGTGAGAACATTTCTACGATGGGACTGACCGAGGAAAACCTCTGCATCGGCGACATCCTGTTACTCGGGACGGCGGTAGTTCAAATTAGCCAGGGACGGCAGCCGTGCTGGAAACTTGGGCTACATACAAGGCGCAAGGAAATGCCCTACCAGTTTCAGAAGACGGGCCGAACCGGATGGTACTATCGTGTGCTCGAACCTGGCGAAGTTGGCGCCGGTGATCGGATCACCTTGGCTGAAAGGCCAAATCCGAATTGGTCTGTATTGGCTGTTACACGCGCACGGCTGACCCGTCGCATATCGCCACAAGATGCCGAGGTTTTGTCTCAGATGAAAGAACTTGCTGAAGGTTGGCGACAAGCTTTTGGCAGAATGGCTGAGGGCAATGCCAAGGAGGATACATCGGCAAGGCTTGGAGGCTCCGGATAAGACATCCAACGCGCGTTCAGTCGTGACGTAGTTTCCTCGAGCTTAGTAACCTTCTCAACTCCATGATGGTCAAATCCGCGTTTGTCAGTCGCTGGGTGGAGCAGGCAAGAAATGAGACATCAACTTCAGCATCGATGAAATGCCATTAATCACCTTGGGCCAAAAATGCTTGACGTTTGGGTCAAAATTGAATGACGTGATTGACCTGTTTATTGAGGTTTTGGCCGTCAATTGAGTCAAATATCAGTGACGTTCCAAAGCACTGAAAACATTGAACAATTTCTGTTCAGAGGCTTTTTGCCCCTTATCTGCCACTAATATCCAGCTGCTTTCCGGACCGGCCGTCCGCTGACCTTCTGTGTCCGAACGTCGCACCCCTATCTTCGCTCGGATGATGGCCGGTTTAGCCGCTGAGCACGGCGAGAAAAAGACGGTAATGATCGACGCGACCTATCTCAAGGCACACCGCACCGCGACCAGTATGGCCGCAAAAAAGGGGGCGTGGCCGCCTGATCGGTAGAACCAAGGGGGGCATGAACACCAAGCTGCACGCCATCTGTGATAGCCAAGGGCGTCCGCTCAACCTGTTCGTTACCGCCGGGCAGGTCAGCGATTACATCGGTGCTCGGGCTCTGCTCAGCAGTATTCCAAATGCGGACTGGCTGCTCGGGGATCGCGGCTATGATGCTGACTGGTTCCGAGACGCGTTAAAAGACAAAGGGATACGCGCCTGCATCCCCGGCCGTAAGCAACGCAAGACCCCAGTCAAAAACGACAAACGCCGCTACAAACGCCGCAACAGGATCGAGATCATGTTCGGCAGACTCAAGGACTGGAGGCGCATCGCAACCCGCTATGACCGCTGCCCCAAAGTCTTCCTTTCTGCCATCGCCCTCGCAGCAACCGTCATCTATTGGTTATGAATCCTGACCCTAAGTCCGGCATCAGCTCGCCCAAACGAAACCGTTGAGCAAGTGACTCGCTAACCAGCCATTCGAGACGCGGTTTGAAGACGACCGCAGTGCGGGACTTCGCTGCCGGTCGCTGAACGTCTGCGTCCCGATACGCTGAATCTCAGACGATCCATCCAAAGATACACCCCGCCCCGAGCGACCCCAGAACTGCAAGTAGCAGATAGAGCATGAACGGTTGAAATTTGAGCACCGGTGCGATGGCCATAGCACCCCAGATGCTGACCGCGCCGCCCGAAACAAGGAACGCCATCGCTGCGCCGTCGGACATGCCGTTGTCGATCAACCCTCGTGTCAGTGGGAGCGCAGCGTAACCGTCGAAATAGGCCGGGGCACCGACGAAGACAGCGGCGGGTATGGCCCACCATTTGTCTTCGCCAACATATGCTGCCAGTGCGCCCGGTGTAAGGGCCGCGTTCAGGGCATACTCCGCGGCAAATGCCGGGATCAGGCAAATCAGGATAAGCCGCGTGGTTGCCCAGAACTGTTTGCTGAAAGAATGACGTCGCGCCTCAGACCGCCAGACCCTAGGATCAAAGGGCTGCTCTTCGCCGCATCGTGCAACACTTAGCTGGCGCGCCAGACCATTGTCCCGAAGCGCATTCATGGCCCATGGCGTCTTGGCGAACAGGCCGGTGATCGCGCCGCCGAATAGACCCAATCCGAAAGCGGCAAGCGTCTTGCCAATCGCAAAGCTCAGACCAAGGGTTGCCGCTGTTGTCGCGAGCATTGCGGGGTCCGTTATCGGAGAGGACAGCCAGAAGGCCATGATCGGAGCGAGCGGCACGCCCGCAGCTAGCAAGCCGGCCATCAAAGGCAGCACGGTCACACCGCACACGGGTGTGATGGCTCCAATGAGCGAGGCCGCCAGAACCGTTCTCAGTGTCCTGCCCTCGAAGGCACCAGCGATGTGGGTATCCGCGCCGCTTGCGATGATCCAGGCTGCAAGCACGATGCCCGGAATGACGATGGGGGCCACGACAATCAGGCCCCATAGAACAAACTTTGCTGCGTTTACCGCGTGTTCCGGCCAAGCAAGACAGATGCCTGCCAGCAGCAGCAAAGACACGCCCCACACCAGGGGTTTCCGGTTAGATGGTTGGTGGGCAGCTGTCTGATCTGACATGGGATACTCCTCTGACCTTGAAAAATAGTGCGGCACAAGGCATCTGTGAAACGCATAGTTTCAATTTCCGATATTGGAAAAACAGATGGAAAATCTGGATAGCGATCTTCTGCGAACCTTCGTCGCCGTGGCTGATGCCGGAAGCGTCACGGGCGGTGCTGCCCGCATCCACCGGTCGCAATCTGCGACAAGCCTTCAAATCAAGCGCCTCGAAGCGATCCTGGGTCAGCCGGTCTTTGAAAGGCATGGTCGCGGGGTGGTCCTGAGCGACACGGGACGAAAGCTATTTCCAGTCGCGCAGGAGGTGACGGCACGTCTCGATGTGGCACTACGAGAGATTTCACAGAACACAGTAAGCGGCAAACTGCGTTTGGGCATACCCGACGATCATGGGCGCGCCAGACTTGCGGCGATCATTGCGACTTTTGCCCGTCAACATCCGAAAGTCGAACTGGATGTCACCTGCGCCCTGAGCACAAGTTTTCCAGAAGCCCTCGATAAGGGGGCGCTGGACCTAGCGGTCTATGAGGTTGAAAGCCCATCCAGCCACGAAGAGGTCATCTATGAAGACCCGACATGTTGGGTGTCGTCGGCGCACCGGCTCTTTCGGGCCGATGAAAGCCTTCCAGTGGCCTTGTTCGATCATGCGTGCTGGTGGCGCGACGCGGCGGCCATTTCATTGCAAGCCCGTGGAAAGCCATATCGCGTTGTCTACTCCAGCCAAAGCGTCTCTGGTGTGCTTGCAGCAGTAGAAGCCGGGATCGCAGTGGGTCTGCTCGGCCGCTCCTCGCTGCACGGCGGTCTATCGGTGGTGAACGATGCATTGGGCCTCGGAAACACACCCGCCTCCAAGCTGGTGATGGCATCGAGCAAGCCGAAAGTACAAGGGCCTCAGGACGCTATGAAGGCCGCGATCCGAGCCGCATTTATGGCCAAACCATGAAAAAACCGACCTTCCCTGCACTCTGTTGAATGGGCAAGTCGGGCTCACAGTCAGATTTCGCCGCTCGATGAATGAACTACGGCTGACCAGCAAGGCTCCCTTTGGCTATGACATCATCGAATTGGAAAAGTGGGAACAAAGCCCCATTTCGCCGCGTTTGTTCCAAAGTCAAGTATGGCGAGACCCGAACGAATACCGATTTACACTCAACTGTGCAGCATACGAGTGCGAACAGTCTCGCAAAAAATGAGAGAGGCTTGGCCCATAGCCTCAGACTCCGGTTTAGCGGTGACGCTCTAAGAACGCGTCTTTTTCGGCCTGCGTTGCAACAGCCGCAGGAGTCTACCTGACTGACGACCTGAGCGGCACCATCACGAACTCGGGCGTGATTACGGCTACTGCGATCTCGCGGGATACCGAGGCCGAAGCCTATGGCGTATACGTCGACGAAATCGCAACCGGAGACATCACGAACTCGGGCAGTATCACGGTCACCGCTCAGGGTGGGATGGATGGTGGTGGACTATCACCGGACCAATCAACTGCAATCGGTGTCTACGCCAATGACATGCAGGGATCCTTCTCAAACACAGGCGAGATCACCGCTCATGCGACCGGCGCTTCCGGAACACGTGCTGCCGGTATTCAATTCGACAACTTTGACGGCACGATCGACGGCCTGGGAACTATCCGGGTTTCGGGAAATGACGAGGTTTATGCCGTATATCTCGGGACGGGTTCGGGTACACTCAACGCTGATACCAAAGACGACGTTGCGGGCATGATACGGGTCGACGCACACAACGTAAATCTCGACGCTCAGGGCGGCAGTGCTGTGTTTCACTTTGAAGACGCTACGCCCGGTGCGGGCGATTTCACGACCACAGTGTCCGAAGAGGGCTCAGCCTGGTTTGTTCAGGATGAGGGCGGAGCAGCTCCGGTATACGCAGCTGTCGATGCTGATGATTTTGCGGTTTCAGGTGACGTCGTCGCCTTCTACGGAAGTGTAGTAGGTAGCAGTGGCAACGCGCTGAACTATGACCTGCCACCGCAAGTTGCGCAGGGGGCCACTTTTGCGGGCTTCAGGCCATTTGCGATGATTGATGCGCAATATCGAGAGTTCGACCCTGAAACCGGTAGTGATTTGGACGTATCGCTTTTCAGTGGTAGCGCCGGGGTTGCCGGACAGTTGGACAATGGCCTTGCTTTGGCTGTTGGCATGGGCGTTTTCTCGGCAGATGGAGACAACGAATCCGCAGATTTTGACACGACCGGTTTCTATCTCGACGCTGCTCTGGGCCGGCAGATTGGTGCATACACGCTTGAAGCAGGGTTTGGTTATGGCTGGCTCTCGACAGACCGCACCCGTCAAATCAATGGCAGCATTGATGCACATGCCGATTATGACAGCAGGCTGTTGACAGCGCACATCGCTGTCGAACGCGGGTTCGACGTCAGCGATGATTTTGGGCTGATCGGATTTGCAAACGCACGCTATACCAACCAGAAAGACGATGGCTATACCGAAACACGGTCAAGTGCCAACGCCACGGTTGGAGATGTCACAACCGAAGTCATCGAAGTCCAACTGGGTGTTGAAGCCGAAAAGCTGTTCGGCAATGGTGGAATACTAAGCGGACAGCTGAGCGGAGTTCTGCGGCGCGATCTGGGAACATCAGATGCGAATGTAACCGTGTTCTCCTCGACTCAGTCGCTGATCTTTGCCTCTACCGACTTCACCGGCGCTCGCGTCTCGGTTGGTTACGAGCAGGAGCTTGTTCAGGACATTCGGCTCGAACTGAATGCAGAGCAGGAAATCGGCAACGACGCCCAGGGACCCTTCCTGCGGGCGGGGCTTCGCTGGTCGTTCTAAATCCAAAGATCCCTGCGGCACCCAGTGCGGTGCCGCAGATTTCAGCTCGAAGCTGAACGATGTCGGGCTATTTGACGTATAGTGTTGACCCTTTCACAAGTCTATTTGAGCTTTTCAAGTGGTCGACAATTATCCGAACTTTTTGCGGTTGCCTGAAAGCAATTGTGCAACTTTTTCTTGAGTTTGTGTAAGCCGACATTTCGTCCGAGTTGCGACATTGGTCAAAAAGGGCTCTTATCAGACCTTATCCGCGCAAAGTTATTGTTTATAGGATAAAGGAACGACTCATGACCTCACCCAAACCAAATGTCGGCGCGCAAATCGAGCAAATGAGTTTTTTGAGGCTGGGGTCTGATGACAAGGTTACGATCGGTCAACAAAAAGACCGCTGGACCATGTTGTTTGTTTACCGAGGTAAGCATTGTCCACGCTGCAAGCGCTTCTTGAACAAGTTGAATGTGGCGCTGCCAGCATGGGCTGACGTTATGGACGTTATTGTTGTCTCTGCCGACACCAAAGAAAAAGCTGCGGCAGACAAAGCAGAATTCGGCTGGGAGTTTGATCTTTGCTATGGAATGACCGAAGCGCAAATGCGCGCGCTTGGTCTTTATGTGTCATCACCCCTATCTGATGCGGAAACCACGGGTCTGTTCGCTGAACCTGGCGCGTTTGGTATCCGTCCGAATGGGACGCTGATGCTGGCCGACATCTCTAACGGCCCTGCGGCACGTCCCGATTTGGAAGAGCTTTTGGACGGCATGAAATTCAATATTGATAATGATCGTCCGGAACGAGGAACGGCCTGAGACCACCAGATCGCATGGCCTCGGTTACTCAAAGTAGCCTGGGTGCGTCTTGTGAATGAAGTCGATGGTTTCGTCGAGGCGGGACAAGTGTTTTCTGACAGAGGCTTGCGCTTGGTCATGGTCTCCTGCCGCCATGGCCTCTGCAATCTCTCGGTGATCGGCGAGGATGGCGTCTGCGGCGCTGCCCTTTTCAAGACTGAGCATACAAAGCCGGTCAACCTTTTGCTTGGATTCTAGCATTACATCAAACGCCATCGGATTGCCGCTGAGCACGTAGATCAGTTTGTGAAAATCATAGTCCAGCGCGTGAAATGCCGATAGGTCACCGTCACTGATCGCTTGCTCTTGTAAGGCGAGGTTTTCTGCAAGTTTTGCTTCACGTGTTGCGTCCCAAACTTCCATTGCTCGATGGACGATCTCTAGCTCCACCGCCATTCTAACCAATCGCGCGAGAGCCACACGCTCCATAGAAAATCCTCGAACTACGGTCGCCTTTTGTGGTCGTATCAAGAGCAGATCTTCGTTGCCGAGCCTTGTGAATGCGTTGCGAACAGGTTGGCGTGATACGCCGAATCGGCTGGCTACCTCTGTTTCGGATAGCTTTGTACCGGGAAGAATTTCAAGCGAAACGATCTCGTCGTGTAGCGCTTCATAGACCGCATCGGTTGTGGTTCGTCTGACAATATCTTCCACGGTATGTTGCTTGCGCCCTCTATCTTGGTTGCGTTTCAAATTATAGATTCACCTTTAGATCATTGAAATATATAGAATATTCTATTTGATCTTGCTTGAGTGAACCAATGTAATCCTGTCACCTATCAAATGCCCTGCGCTTTCGACTGTCAAGCAATCTGACATACTAAAAGCCTACAGTTGACATAACTTGGATACTAGTGTCCCTTTAAGGGCAGCAGCGATTCTGGTCCTTGGGGGAAATCGAAAGCTACGTGGCTTACGGTCTCTGAATTTCCATGAAAGCCAAATCCTGTCCAAAATTAATCGGGGAGGAGAACCCATGACTTTCACGAAATCGTTCTTTGCAACTGCGACCGCTGTGGCATTCATTGCAACGTCAGCTTCGGCCGAAAACTGGCGGGCCTGGAACATCCACAACGACGGCCATCCCAACACGGCTGCAATGGACAAGTTTGCCGAACTGGTTGACGCTGCTACAGACGGCGAGGTTACCGTCGATGTGTTCCACGGTGGTGTTCTTGGTTCCCAACCGGATGCCCTTGAACAGGTTCGTATCGGCGCAATCGAGGTTGGTAACTTCAACCTCGGTCCCATTGGCCCAATGGTGAAAGAAGCTAACCTTGTATCGCTTCCTTTCATCTTTAAGGATGTGCCGCACATGTTCCGCGTGCTGGACGGCGAAGCCGGTGAGGTTGTTTCAGCTGCGATGGGTGAAGCAGGCGTTCTGCCACTGGCATGGTTTGATGCCGGTGCGCGTTCTTTCTACAGCCAAAAACCGATCAACACGCCAGCAGATGTCGAAGGCCTGAAAATCCGTGTGATGAACAACGATCTTTATACATCGATGATTTCAGCTATGGGCGGAAACCCGTCTCCAATGGCTTTCTCCGAAGTTCAGCAAGCTCTGAAAACCGGCGTTGTTGATGGTGCGGAAAACAACTTCCCGTCATTCAAAAATGTCGGCCACTTTGAAGTGACCACAAATTATTCTTTATCCGAGCACCTGATTATCCCCGAGTGCATCTGCGTGAACACGGCCAAATTCAATGCGCTGTCTCCTGAACTGCAGGCCGCTGTGCGCGGCGCAGCAGAAGAAGCCGCATTGGTCCAGCGTGAGCTTTGGGCAATCGGCTCTGAGCAAGCGCGTAAAGATGTCGAAGCGGCTGGCATCACAGTCAATGAAATCGCTGACAAAGGCCCATTCCAGTCCGCAATGGATTCGGTTTATGCAGACTACTTGGCTGCAAATCCTGACATGAAAGCGTTGGTAGAAATGGCGCAAGCCACTGAATAAGTTGTCTTAACAGTTCAACTTTGAGCGCCCGGCTCCGCCAATTGGATGCCGGGCGTTTTGTCTCAGAGGAAATCCAATGCAAGAGCCCGACACCCCCCCTGCCGCCATGCGCAACATGGACAGGATTCTTGATCTGCTCGCACGAGTTTGCATGTTGCTGTCTGGCGTCGCCATTGTCGTTATGACAGCGATCTTTGCCTGGCTGGTGTTCGGGCGCTACGTTCTGAATAACACGCCCACTTGGGTCGAGCAGGTTTCACTGCTTTTGGTCATGGTCATCGCGTTTCTCGGTGCGGCTGCGGGTGTGCACAATCACACGCACCTCTCCGTTGTTGTGTTCCGCAATATAGTTCCACCCTCTGCGCGAACGGTTTTCGTCGTGCTCACTGACGTCCTGATGGCGGGTTTCGGTGGCATGATGTTTTGGTACGGGATCGAGTTGACCATATTCAAATGGAACACCCTGATCCCGCTCATCCAATGGTCAGAAGGCTTGCGCTCCTTGCCTCTGACAATCAGCGGCGCTTTGGTGTTCCTTTTTTCCACTGGCCATTTGATCCGCCTGTTTCTGGGCCGAGACGAACGCCAAGACAACATTGATCAGGGATAGTTATGGGACTCATGATTCTGTTGGGGGTTTTTGCCCTTTGTGTCATCATCGGTGCGCCAGTGGCATACGCCCTTGGTATCGCTGCATTGGCTTCCTTTTGGTTTGAAGGATTGCCGATGTTTGTTGGATTCCAGCGTATCGTGTCGGGGATCAACGTCTTTTCCCTAATGGCGATCCCGTTTTTCATCTTTGCGGGCGAGCTGATGTTTCACGGTGGTATCGCGATCCGGTTGGTTCGGTTCGCGCAGGCCGCCGTAGGCGCTGTGCGCGGTGGGCTTGGTATCGTCAATGTCTTCTCGTCCATGTTGTTTGGTGGCATTTCCGGATCGGCAATTGCAGATATCTCGGCGCTTGGGTCAATCCTGATCCCGGTGATGAAAGACAAAGGTTATGATGCCGACTATGCGGTGAACGTCACAGTGACATCATCAATTGCCGGGATCATCATCCCACCCAGCCACAACATGATCATCTTTGCCCTTGCAACCGGCGGTGCAGTTTCAATCTCAAAATTATTCCTGGCCGGTGTTGTTCCCGGTGTCCTTATGTGTTGCTGCCTTGCGATTGCCGCCTATGTCGTGGCGGTCAAGCGCGGCTATCAGGCCGAACAGTTTCCGGGTTGGACCGCACTGGCCATCGCCTTTGTGGGCTCGATCCCTGGTTTGTTGACGGCCGTGATCATTGTTGGAGGGGTCTTGTCAGGCGTCTTTACAGTGACGGAATCCGGCGCGTTCGGGGCAATGTATGCCTTTGTGGTGACGCTTGTTGTCTATCGCAGCCTGTCCTGGGAAAACTTCAAAACCGCCGTTATCTCTTCGGTGCGCACAACGTCTATGGTGATGATCCTGATCGCCTGCGCCGGTGCCTTTGCCTATATGCTGACGTTCAACCGGGTTCCGACAAAAACAGTCGAATTCCTGTTGGGTATCACAGAAAACCCGATCCTGATCTTGTTGATGATCAACGCTGTGCTGTTGCTCTTGGGGATGATCATGGACATGGCCGCGTTAATCCTGATCTGCACACCGATTTTCCTGCCGGTGATGAACATGCTGGGCATCGACCCGCTGCAGTTCGGCATGATCCTTTTGGTGAACCTCGGTCTTGGTCTTTGCACGCCACCTGTCGGGACCTGTCTCTTTGTGGGGTGTGCTGTTGGAAAACTACCGATGGAGAAAGCGGTCAAAACGATTTGGCCTTTCTACCTCGCCATCTTTGCCGCGCTCATGCTGATCACTTTTGTACCGGCAATATCGCTGACGCTGCCGAACCTTATCATTGGCCCCTAAAGCAAAGGAGAATGAGGCGATGCTGACAATAAGGCGCCTGGACATCGATGACGCGGGCAAGTTGATCGCCGGAGCGCGAGCCAAAGCGCAGGAAATCGGCGTGCCGATGTGTATTGCCGTCACAGACGAAAGCGGCAACCTCATAGCGTTTGAACGGATGGATGGTGGCAAAATTACCAGCATCATTTTGGCCATCGACAAGAGTTTCACTGCAACCGGTATCCAAAAAGGAACCGATGCTCTTGGTGAAGCAAATCAGCCTGGCATGGCCGCACACGGTATATCCTCAACGCTGGGCGGACGAATGGTGACCGTTGCAGGTGGCCTTCCCGTGACGGTCGACGGACAGGTGGTTGGCGGGATCGGTGTCAGCTCGGGCTCACCAGCCCAGGATCTCGAAGTTGCACAGGCAGGGGTCACGGCGCTCTGCGAAGCCTAATTGGAAAGAGTTTAAGGAGTCAGATATGACAAAACCCGTCATCGGTTTCATCGGCCTCGGTCTTATGGGCGGCAACATGGCAGAGTGCCTGCAAAACAACAGTTTTGATCTGGTTGTCATGGGTCGAAACAAGGAAGCCGTCGCAGCCACAGTCAACCGCGGTGCTGTAGAGGTTACAACGCCACGAGAGCTTGCTGAAAACAGCGATATCGTGATGCTTTGTGTAACAACATCAGATGTCGTTGAAAACCTGATCTACGGCGATGACGGCATCCTGGCAGGCATCAAGGACAGTGCCGTGGTCATTGACTTTGGCACTTCGATCCCAGCGTCCACTCGCAAAATCGGCGCAGACTTGGCCGCAAAAGGTGCTGGTATGATTGACGCGCCGCTGGGGCGCACGCCCGCGCACGCCAAGGATGGTTTGCTGAACATCATGGCAGCGGGCGATATGGCCACCTTTGAGAAGGTGAAACCTGTCCTGGATGTACTGGGGGAAAATGTCTTTCACCTCGGCGAACTGGGTGCGGGCCATGTGACCAAGCTCATCAACAATTTTATGGGTATGACGACGGCTTGCACCATGAGCCAAGCCTTTGCTGTGGCTGAACGCTCAGGGGTAAACAAACAGCAGCTTTTTGACATCATGTCAGCTGGACCGTCCAGTTCCCCCTTTATGCAGTTTTGTAAGAACTACGCGGTGGATGGTGTCAGCGATTTGGGGTTTTCGATTAACAACGCCAGCAAGGATCTTGGTTACTTCCTGAAGCTGGCCGAAGACGTGGGCACTCGTGCCGAGATCGCTGAAGGAACCGCGAGCAACCTTCAGGCGGCCGCGGACGCAGGCATGGGCGACGGCAACGTGCCGGAAATCTTCGACTATTTTGCCAAGCTTTAGCGTCAGATCCATCAGTCACTCACAGCAGCACCAATTGAACGGGAAAGAACAACCATGAGACTTCAGGGAAAGACCGCAATTGTCACGGGTGGTGGCCGCGATATCGGGCGCGCCTGCGCTGTCAAACTCGCCTCCGAAGGGGTGAATGTCGCGGTGAACTACTTCGCCAGTAGTGTCGGCGCCGAGGAAACCGTAGCCGAGATCAAAAAGATCGGTGGACAGGCGTTTGCAATGCAAGGCGACCTGAACAAACCCGAAGAGGTTGATGCGTTGATCGCCAAGACGGTCGATACCTATGGCAGCCTGGACATTCTGGTGAACAATGCCGGAGGTTTGGTCGCGCGCAAGAAAATCACCGAGATGTCGCTTGAACATTGGCAGGCTGTCATGGATCTCAACCTGACCAGCACGTTTCTTATGGTCAAAGCGGCACTGCTGCATATGAAATCCGGGGCCATTGTAAACATCGCCAGTCAGGCGGGTCGCGACGGTGGTGGCCCCGGTGCGTCGGCTTATGCAACGTCAAAAGGTGGGGTCATGACGCTCACCCGTAGTCTTGCAAAAGAACTGGGTCCCGATATCCGTGTCAATGCAATCTGCCCAGGCATGATCGACACGGATTTCCATAACATCCATACTCCCGATGCAGGCCGTCGCGGGCTAGAAGCTGCTGCGCCGCTCAAACGGCAAGGCCAGTCTCAGGATGTTGCGAACCTCGTGGCGTTTCTAGCAAGCGAGGACTCGGCTTATCTGACCGGGACCAATGTCGATATCAATGGTGGGATGCTTTTCTCGTGACCACTGCAGAACAGGTTACCTAATTGTCGAACGCTACCGTTTGTCAAACTTCGAAGTACTGGAAACCGGAATATGCGAATTCTCGCGATAGGTGAATGCATGGCCGAAATGGCCCCAACAGACGCGCCAAGCACGTATCAAATGGGGTTCGCCGGAGACACGTTCAATACAGCTTGGTATCTGGCCCAACTCACACCCGAAACACCCTTGTCCTATTTTACCGCCGTCGGAGATGATGCCATCTCGTCCCGGATGCTGGGGGCCATGCGCGAAAGTGGGGTGGATACCCAGCAGGTGCGGGTCGTGCCAAACCGTTCTGTGGGGTTGTATCTTATCACGCTGGACAACGGGGAACGTAGTTTTACCTATTGGCGCGGTCAGTCCGCCGCACGCCTGTTGGCGCAAGACAAGCAAGCACTTGCCCACGCCATGGCGCAATCAGATCTCATATATTTCTCGGGTATCACTCTGGCAATCTTGAACCCTGAAGGGCGCGCCGCCTTGCTCGACGTTGCTCGGTCAGCGCGGCGTGCCGGAAAACGGATTGCCTTCGACCCCAATCTGCGCCCGCATCTTTGGGACAGCCCCTCTGAGATGACCGAGAACATCATGCAGGCGGCCGCCGTTAGCGATATCGCCTTGCCATCGTTCGAGGACGAGGCACGTTGGTTCAGCGACATGAACCCCGGGGCCACTTTGCAGCGCTATGCAAGGGCGGGTGCGGAAACGATCGTTGTCAAGAATGGCGCAGAAACGGTCCTTTATCGTACCCGCGGCGCAGAGGGCTCTGTCCATGTTCCGCCTCTGGCCTCGGTTGTGGACACGACTGCTGCAGGCGACAGTTTCAACGCTGGCATTCTGGCGGGGCTGGCAACGGATACACCCTTACCTGACAGCATAGCGCTGGCCTGCAAACTGGCAGGGCATGTTGTGCAAGGCAAAGGTGCACTTGTTCCTATCAACCAAAGCCTGCTCGACAGTTGCCCACGGCCTTAGCAGAAGGATCCAGCTTATGCCGAACCCTCAGCCTGCCGAAACGATCAAACTGCATCCGGATACGCTAGATCGCTTGTCAAAGGTCAGCACAGCGACTGTGGCCACGCTGCTTTACAAACGTGGTTATCAAAACGCCTATGTTCAAGGCGTTACCCCATTGGGCAAGGGCAAGCCCACTCTTGTGGGCCCGGCTTTTACACTGCGATACATTCCTGCACGGCCTGACACCGACCCGATCGAGGCGTTTCGTGAGCCAGATCACCCGCAGCGCGTGGCCGTGGATACATGTCCTGAACGCGCGGTATTGGTCATGGATTGTCGGCAGGATGCCTCGGCGGCCTCGGCAGGTTCGATCCTTTTGACGCGACTGGAAATGCGCGGAGCAGCGGGCGTTGTCACGGATGGTGGCATTCGCGACGCCGACGGTGCCGCAGCACTTGAGATGCCAGTCTTTGCTGCAAAACCGTCTGCCCCAACCAACCTTACGAAACATCATGCGGTTGATATCGGGTTGCCAATCGGGTGTGGCGGCGTGGCGGTCTATCCCGGCGACATCGTTCTGGGTGACAGCGATGGTGTCATGATTATCCCACGTCACCTCGCCGATGACATTGCGATCGAGGCAGGACCAATGGAGCTGTTCGAACGCTTCGTTCTGGAAGAGGTACGAAAAAACACCCCCGTGATCGGACTCTATCCTGCAACCGACCCAGACGTTCTTGAACGATTTGAGGTCTGGCGCGCACGGCTCTCTGACTGATGTCTGAATCGCTGCCATGTTTTGTCCAATTCTGGGACGAACTCATTTTCCTTCAGGGCTCACTCACTAAAAGGACCATCGCCTTGAGTTTAAAGAACAGCAGGGAACTAGGGCAGAAACGGATCGACAGACAAATCAAACCGCCGCGCATGACAGCTTTGGGAGCATTTAACGCTATGGAATCCGGCTTACTTGACAACTCGGCGATCGCCGCCAAAATTTTAACTGTCTCATCTGGCTTAGAAAACGCGCTGTACAAGTCGTTCCGCTTCACAGTCGGATCGGTTACACCATGCACCCAGCAAAAGGATAATTTGTCCAGATGACTATTTCTCCAAAGGCCGCGAGTTTACGGGCCCGAGAAATCTGTGCACTCGCGCCAATTGTGCCGGTTTTGGTGGTTGATGATGTCGCAACAGCCCGACCGTTGGCCGAGGCGCTTATCGCAGGCGGTTTGCCCTCGCTGGAGGTCACGTTGCGCACCCCTGCCGCTCTCGAGGTCATTCGGGTCATGAGCGGCGTCCCGGGTGGACATGTGGGGGCTGGCACACTGATAACACCCGAAGATGTTCGGGCCGCCAAAGAGGCGGGCGCTACCTTCGGTGTCTCTCCGGGTGCCACCGATGAACTGCTTGCCGCTTGTGAAGCTGAAGATTTGCCGCTCCTGCCCGGCGCCGCGACTGCGTCTGAGGCGATGCGTCTTTTGGCGCGCGGCTATGACATGCTCAAGTTCTTTCCAGCCGAGGCCTCGGGCGGGGTATCGGCACTCAAGGCTATTGGCGGGCCATTGCCGCAGATTTCCTTCTGTCCTACGGGCGGGGTCAGCGCGGCCAATGCAGGCTCGTATCTGGCGCAGCAGAACGTGGTTTGTGCTGGAAGCAGTTGGGTGGCGCCCAAAAATCTTATCGCCGCGGGCGATTGGGCGGGTATCGAAATTCTGGCTCGGGACGCGGCCCAGTTGGAGATGTGTAAATGAAGATTTCCGAGGTTTATACACATCTTCTTGACTACAAGCTTGAGACCGCCTTCGAGAGCGCAGCAACTCGTTTCACGCGGCGCCAACATGTTTTGATCGAGATTGTCTGTGATGACGGTACAACGGGTTGGGGAGAGTGCTTGGGGCCAGCGCAGCCAAACGCGGCGATCGTAAAGGCCTATGCGCCCTATTTGATTGGCCGCAATCCGCTGGATACGGAAGTTCTCTGGCAAGGCCTGTATAATCTCCTACGAGACCAAGGGCAGCGCGGTCTCACAATGACCGCACTTTCAGGAATTGATGTTGCTTTGTGGGATATCAAAGGTCACCACTTTGGCGTTCCGGTTTCGGTGCTTCTCGGGGGACGTGTTCGGGACACAGTAAAGGCATATGCGACCGGGTCATTCCGGCGCGACGGGGTCGATCGCATTTCGGACAATGCCGAGGAATGCGCAGCCCATGTCGCTGCAGGGTTCGACGCAGTCAAAATCAAGATTGGCTTTGGGGTGGAAGAAGATCTTGCAGTCATCAAGGCGGTGCGTGAAGCGATTGGCACGCATACTCGTCTGATGATTGACGCTAATCACGGGTACTCGATTCAAGAAGCGATCACTCTGGGCAACCGTGCGGCAGAGTTCGATATCGATTGGTTCGAGGAACCAGTCATTCCGGAACAACTTGACGCGTACCGTCGCGTACGCGCCGGTCAGCCTATTCCGGTTGCTGGTGGCGAGACTTGGCATGGCAGGTTTGCGTTCCGCGAGCCCCTGGAAACAGGATGTATCGATATCGCCCAGCCAGACTTGTGTGGCACTGGCGGTTTTTCGGAGATGCGCCGGGTCGTTGATATGGCAGCTCTTCATGGCGTACGTGTTGTTCCGCATGTTTGGGGAACAGCAGTGCAAATCGCTGCGAGCCTTCAGTTTGTTTCGGCCCTGCTACCAGACCCACCACGGCGGGATCCAATCGAACCGATTTTCGAGTTTGATCGGACGCATAACCCATTCAGGCAGGCGATCATCACTCACCCGATCGAACAAAAAAACGGTGTGATCGCAATTCCAAACAAACCGGGTCTGGGTATCGAGATCAATCGTGATGCATTGGCAGAGTTCGCCATGGGAGAACCCGAATGATCGAGCGCAGCTTCTCTGGCCGTGCCCCTGAGACCAAGCTGCCTGCAGGCGCCATTGATACACACCTTCACGTCTATCTTTCCGGGTTTCCAGCACTGCCAGGAGGTCCTGATCTGCCGGAGGGCCAGCCTGGGTTATCAGAGTACAGACAAGTCATGGGCTGGCTTGGCATTGACAGGTTTGTCATCACACAAGGAAATGCACATCACGCCAACCATGCGAATTTGCTGGCGGCGCTCAAAGAAACCAGGGACGTGGCACGTGGCGTGGCCGCCATTGACGGTGAAACCTCTGACGCAGAACTTGAAATGCTCAAGGATGGAGGGGTCGTTGGGACGCGTATCGTGGATCTGCCAGGGGGAGCCGTTGGGCTCAGTCAGCTCGAAGAGGTTGACGCCCGTGCTTTTGCTGCGGGCTGGATGATTGCAATTCAGTTCGATGGCTCAGACATTTCGGACCATGTTGATAGGCTCTCAAAACTGCGATCCAAATGGGTGCTTGACCACCATGGCAAATTTTTGAGGGGCGTCGCGCCAGATGGCGATGAAGTAGCAATGCTCAAACGCCTTGTCGACGGTGGCCGATGCTGGTTCAAGTTTGCTGGTTGTTATGAGTCCTCCATCGAAGGCGAACCGCATTATTCAGACGTAGCTAACGTTTCGAGGATCATGGCAGCACATGCCCCCGAGCGCATTGTGTGGGGAACGAATTTTCCTCACAATTCGGCGACAAAAACCTCGGACTACCCTAACGACGCGGCGTTGCTCGACACGGTTCTGAACTGGTTTCCAGACGACCGCGCGCGTCACCTCGCTCTCGTAGAAAACGCCGAAGAACTCTACGGTTTCCAATCTGAAGCGACGTGATCGCCGCCTGCAAAAAGTGAGAAATACAAAATGTTAAACAAACTTTTGATAACGGGCGCGGACGGCAACCTAGGGTCGATTTGCCGGTCTCGCTTGCACGGCCTTGCCGCAACCATTCGCCTTGGTGCGAGGGAAGATGTGGGCCCTGCCGGTGAAAATGAAGAGATTATGTATTGTGACTTGGGCGAAAAAGATGCGGTTGAGGCCATGGTTGAAGGGTGTGATGGGATTGTTCACATGGGGGGGCAATCGATCGAAGCACCTTGGGAAACTATAAAACAATCCAATATCGACGGTGTATTCAATCTCTATGAAGCGGCCCGAAAATCGTCGGTTACGCCGAGGATATTCTTTGCCAGTTCAAATCACGCGATTGGCTTTCACGAACAGACAACGCGGCTTGATGCCAATGCACAGGTAAGGCCGGATGGTCTGTATGGCGTGTCAAAAGTCTTCGGAGAAGCTCTCGCACGGCTCTATTTTGAGAAGTTTGGGATCGAGACAGCATTGGTCCGCATCGGTTCATCCTTTCCGGAACCAAAAAACCATCGCATGCTTGCAACCTGGTTGAGTTACGATGATCTGATATCTCTTATCGAGAGTGTTTTCATTATTCCGCGCCTGGGGTGTCCGATTATCTACGGTGCTTCGAACAACGACGCATCCTGGTGGGACAATCGTGAAACAAGCTTTCTGGGGTGGAAGCCAAAAGACAACTCCGAGATGTTTCGCGCCCGTATCGATGCCGAATGCACCCCACCTGCGAACGACGAAGTTTCCGCAGTTTATCAGGGCGGAGAATTCTGTGGTCAGGGCATTCTTGAAGAATAGCTCCAATCCGATCAGCCCATATGAGTGGACATTCTGAAAAGGTAAACTGATGCGGCCAAACAAAATTAGAGAGCATTGGGCCGCCGGACGGCCTGTAGTCAATGGATGGCTGGCGATCCCAAGCGGTTTCTCGGCCGAAACCATGGCGCATCAGGGATGGGACACGCTTACTGTTGATATCCAACATGGCGTAATCGACTACCAGAAGGCGGTCGAGATGTTCACTGCGATTTCGACAACCGATACCGTCCCAGTTACGCGCGTGCCGTGGCTCGAGCCCGGTATTTTGATGAAGGTGCTCGATGCCGGCGCTTACGGTGTTATTTGCCCAATGATCAACAACCGCGAAGATGCCGAGAACCTTGTGGCGTGGACACACTACCCGCCCAACGGAACAAGGAGTCTTGGGCCGACCCGAGGCCTCTTGTACGGAGGTTCAGACTACCCACAGCATGCCAATGACACGATCGTCGTCTTCGCGATGATCGAGACTCTGCAAGGTCTCGACAACCTTGAAGACATACTGTCGGTTCCAGGGCTCGACGCCGTATACATCGGACCTTCCGATCTTTCCCTGGCTTTAGGTTGCCGCCCGGCATTCGATGAGGTCGAGCCCCCCGTGGCCGAGGCCATTGAACTGATAGCCGCCAAGGCAAAAGAGTATGGGAAGTTCGCTGGCTGCCATAACGGAACACCGGAATACGCTTTGAAACGCATCGAAATGGGGTTCCAGTTTGTCACAATCGCGTCGGATGCCCGTTTGATGGCAGCTGCCGCGAAAGACGCTTTGGCCCTGGTGCGTGGTGGACTGTCATAGTCTGTTGGCGGTGAATTTTGGGAAGCGCGTTTCAAAAACGTGAAGCCAGACAAGTTTCCGCTACTGTACGCTGCTCAAATATGAGGACCCGCTTTTCGCGCTGTTTGGTATGTTCAAAGGTCGAAAGATCTAACCGACACACGACCAAGACTTAGGAGGCACGCATGTCACGTATGAAGCCCGAGAACCTCAGATCACGTCAATGGTTCGCCAATCCGAGTGATCCGGAAATGACCGCGCTCTATTTGGAACGTTATCTCAACTACGGGCTCACGCGCGAAGAACTGCAATCCGGTAAACCTATCATCGCAATTGCACAGACGGGCAGCGACCTAAGCCCCTGCAACCGCCACCATCTGGAGCTCGCCAAACGGGTACGGGACGGAATCATCGCAGCAGGAGGCACAGCCATCGAAGTGCCGGTCCATCCCATTCAGGAAACTGGCAAACGACCCACCGCCATGCTCGACCGTAATCTGGCATACCTGAGTTTGGTTGAATCGCTGTACGGCTACCCGATTGACGGCGTGGTGTTGATGATTGGCTGTGACAAGACGACACCGGCCCTTCTGATGGCAGCTTCAACGGTCAACATTCCAGCCATCGCTCTGTCTGTGGGGCCGATGCTCAATGGTTGGCACGAAGGGAAGCGTGCAGGGTCTGGCACTGTTATTTGGAAAGCTCGCGAACGCCTTGCTGCCGGGGAAATCTCCGCTGATGAATTCATGGATGCCGCCGCCGCATCTGCTCCCTCAGTGGGGTACTGCAACACCATGGGAACCGCCACCACCATGAACAGCTTGGCCGAAGCACTCGGCATGCAGCTACCAGGCGCGGCGGCCATTCCGGCGCCATACCGCGAACGCGGTCAGATCAGCTATGAGACCGGACAACGCATCATTAAAATGGTGTGGGAGGATCTGCGCCCGTCTGACATCATGACGCGCGCGGCTTTTGAGAATGCTATCGTGGTTAACTCCGCCATTGGCGGATCCACCAATGCGCCTATTCACCTAAATGCCATTGCGCGCCATCTAGGTGTGCCGCTTGACAACGATGACTGGCAGGCTTTGGGGCACAATGTGCCACTTTTGGTCAATCTACAGCCCGCAGGCGAGTATCTCGGCGAAGATTACCACCGCGCTGGCGGTGTTCCTGCCGTGATCGCAGAGCTGATTGCAGCTGGTCGCCTACCTCATGCAGAGGCCAAAACTGTCAACGGGCACAGCATAGCCAACAACTGCACGCGCCGGCACAGCACAAATTCCAACGTCATTAAATCTGTTGATGCCCCGCTGAAAGACAAGGCAGGGTTCATCAACTTAAAGGGCAATCTATTTGACAGCGCGTTGATGAAAACCAGTGTCATCGGGTCAGAATTTGCAAAAGCCTATCTTTCCAATCCCGATGATCCCAACGCGTTTGAGGGTCGTGCAGTTGTTTTTGATGGACCTGAAGATTTTCACAAGCGCATTGATGACCCTTCTCAGGATATCGACACCGGTTGCATTCTCGTTATGCGCGGAACCGGCCCCAAAGGGTATCCCGGCGGAGCAGAAGTCGTCAATATGCGTGCGCCATCCTATCTCTTGAAGCAAGGCGTTCAGGAATTACCCTGCATAGGTGATGGGCGCCAATCTGGCACTTCTGGCTCGCCATCAATCCTGAACGCTGCACCAGAGGCTGCCGACAATGGTGGCCTAGCAGTTCTGCAAACAGGGGATCGGATCCGCGTTGATCTTAACACCTGCACAGTCAACATTCTGATTTCCGACGCGGAACTTGAGCGGCGCAAGGACCAGTTAATCCAAAACGGTGGATATCCCGTGCCCGAAAGCCAATCTCCTTGGCAACAGTATTTCCGTGATCTGGTGCAACCCTTTGACAAGGGCATGAACCTACGCAATGCTGACGCCTATCGCGACATTGCGCGCAAGTCACTGCCTCGAGACAACCACTGAATTCAACAAAATGTGGGCACGCAGCGGGATCGTTCGCGGCGTCACATACGCATTCCAGCTTCACATCTTCATCTCGATGGTGACGGTAATCACGACTATTATGATGTCTCTCCTACCTCTCATTTTTCGCGGCTCCTGCTTGGCAGGGTGGTTTGGGCCAGCATTTTCGGGAGGAGGTGAAAATGCTGGCCCTTTGCGTTGGCGCTCCCTGTTGGCTTTTTCGCCGCCGCTTTTGCTGGCTTACTCTGGGAGGAGCGAGGACCAGCAAATTTCGTGTGAGCTTCTGACCTGAGGGTCTACTTCTCTATTCGTCAGCCATCAATTTTGCGGCATATTCCGGGATATCGGATCGCGAAATTCCGATCTGAGCGAGCTGATGGTCGTTCATATTCGAAAGTGTGGAGAGCATCCGGGCCATTTGAAAAGTCTTTAGGCCAGCATTTGCCGTAGCTCCGATCCAAGCCAGGAAGGCGATTGATGCGGTAATGGCCTGACCACGATCTGTACCAGCCGTTTGGGTATTAGCAGCCATGCGCAGCCTCCATAGCAAGTCTTTTGATGCTACTGCGCGGAATGCCCAGATCAATTAAGTCACGGTCAGATAGCGCCGAGAGCTCATAATACGTTGCGCGATAAACCCTGCGTTTGGCCTGTGCCTTTCGCATCGTGTCCAGCTTTTGATGAAAGAACGTGCGGCCAGCTTCGAAAACGACGTCCAGACCGTTGTTTGATCGAGAAATTGCCATGATATTGCCTCGTCCGTTGCTGCAATGCAGTACTTATGCTGCAATGCAGAGATAAGGGTATTTGGTAGCGCTCACAATTCGACAATTTGGCAAAGGCCCCATGCCATATTGGAACAGCAAAGGTCACGACATGGACATTTCTGCGCAAATGCTAATCTTTGCGACGGTTGTCGAGCAGGGCAGCATCTCTGCGGCTGCAAGATCAATGGGGCAGACCCCATCGGCAGTAAGTAAGCAGATCGGATTACTTGAAGATCAGGTGCACTACCGCCTTCTTAATCGCACCAGAACGGGTGTCTCTCCGACGCGAGAAGGCCAAGATTTCTATGAAAAATGCAAAGCGATGGCTGACAAGTTCAATGAAGCCAAAGCGATGATCCACAGCTTTGACGGTGTCCCACGCGGAGAACTCAGGATCGCATCCACTGTTGCATTCGGTAAGTCCCAACTGATTCCTGCTCTGCCAGAGTTCATGAAAGAGAACCCTGAGGTTCAAATGTCTTTGGATCTGACCGACCGAGAAATTGATCTTCGGAATGAAGGGTTCGATGCGGCGATCTGCTTTGCGGAACAACGCAAGAATCCAGATATTGTCCTCAGGCGCATTATGCAGAGTCGAAGGGTGCTATGTGCCTCACCTGAATACCTTGAGCGTTCTGGAACACCGTCGAATTTTGCCGAATTAGCTGAGCACAATTGCTTGAGAGTTGCTGGGAGAAGCCAACGGAACGCTTGGAACAGCATCGAACCGAACGCAGGCGAAAAATTTGAAGCAACGGGCAGCTTTGAGGGGAACAGCACGGATGTCGTCTTTCGAGCCGCTCTGGTTGGTATCGGGATCGCACGGTTGCCCTGCTATATGGCAAACAGTAAATTTAGCTCCGGCGAACTTGTCCACGTCATGCCGGAGTATGCACCACCCAGCACAGATATTGTCGTAATGTTTTCCGAAAGGCGGAATCTGGCACCAAAAACCCGCGCGTTTGTAGATTATCTCGCGCGGCGGTTTCGGGATTTCGAAGAGAACCAAATGAAGGGCTAACTACGTATAGAAACGATCGCAGTTGTCCAAGTTAATCCGATCCCATCCGCTGTGAGTGTTTAAAAGCCCAGCCGAAATTCAAATAGAACTGACGGGGCACCGCGATCAAAAATCTGGTAGCGGTTGGTGAATGCAGAATTGGTTACTTCTATCTAAGAGGAGCCTTTCTCCGAATACATGATCGATGGCTGCTATCAGCGGCATTAAAGTGATAGTGCGTTTAACCCGCAGATGAGCCGAACACCTAACGATGGATCGCTTCACCTAAAACCGCTTCGACAATACTTTCCAATCGTTTCGACTCTAATAAACATCCAATGGTTAGGATTGAAGGCCAAGACCTTGTCGCGGAAACGCTGACTGCGAAAGTCAAGTTTCTAGAGCCTTTGAGGGCTTGGCCAAGATGAATCGTGGATTGCCACGAAGCGATATCAACGCACGGCTGACTTCGTAGCTTACACCAATTACCTTAGATAGGTGTTGAACCAATCAATTGTGCGGTCCCAGGCTAGGTTTGCCATCTCCTCGTCATAGCGTGGCGTGCTGTCATTATGAAAACCGTGGTTGGCGTTGTCGTAGATGTAGGCCTCGTATACCTTGTCGTTGGCCTGCAGAGCGGCCTCAAAATCTGGCCAGCCTGTGTTGATGCGCTCGTCAAGCTCCCCCATCTGTATCAGTAACGGCGCCTGAATTTTGGCTACATCTTCGGCTGCTGGCTGGCGGCCATAGAACGGCACACCTGCGGCCAATTCGGGATAGGCCACGGCAATTGCGCTGACCACACCACCGCCGTAGCAGAAACCAACAGCGCCGACCTTCCCAGTGCAATCATCTCGGTTCAACAAGTATTCGAACCCATTGAAGAAATCGTTCATCAGCTCGACCCGATCGACGGTCTTTTGCAGCTCGCGCCCATCGGCGTCGTTGCCTGGATATCCGCCCACCAAAGTCAGACCGTCGGGGGCCAGTGCCATAAACCCGGCTTTCGCTAATCTGCGCGCCACGTCTTCGATGTAAGGATTCAAGCCTCGGTTTTCGTGGATTACCAGCACCGCGGGTAGGGGCTCTTCCACGCCAGCCGGCCGAACAAGGTACCCCCTGACATCACCGGTTCCATTTGGTGAAGGGTAGGTGATGTAGTCTGCATGGATATCGGGATCGTTGAAGGATACCTGCTCGGCCAAAGCATAATTCGGGCTAAGCATGTTCAGCAGCGCGACCGCTGATAAACCACCAACCGCGAACTTACCAGCGCGGTCCAGGAACTGGCGCTTGGTGATTTTGCCGTGCGCGTAAAAGTCGTACAGGTCCAGAAGTTCCTGGTCAAAGTCCATTGCCGTCATGCGAGTCATTGTAAGTCTCCTTATGAATAGGCAGTCAAAAAGGTTGGTTATTGTTCGATCTATGAGTCTTGGTTTGGCTGTGTTTTTAGAAACTCTGTCCAGCGCTACGCAGCCTTGAGATGTTCCAAGGCAGCCTGAGCGCCGCCTTCGTTATGTGGCATACCGCTCTTGGTTAGCCCCATTTCTACGCCAGAAAGGGTGGCCATCAACATTAGGTCGTTGAAGTCGCCCAAATGACCAATGCGGAATACCTTGTCGGCTACCTTGGACAGACCATTTCCTAGTGAGATGTCATAATGCTCAAGCGCCGTAGCACGAAACGCATCGGCGGAGTGACCTTCTGGGACCTTAACCGCAGTCAAGACGCCCGATTCCTGACCTTGATGTGTGCACAAAACCTCAAGACCCCAGGCGCGCACGGCAGCCCGTGTCGCGGCTCCGTGTCGGGCATGACGGGAAAAAACATTGTTCAACCCCTCTTCGTGCAACATGTCTATGGCCTCATTTAATCCATAGAGAAGATTGGTGCCGGGGGTGTAGGGAAAGAAGCCCTTCTGATTTGGCCCGACCATATCCTGCCAATCCCAGTAACTTCGCGGCGTGGTCACAGATTTTGAGTGTTTCAGCGCCCGGTCACTCACGGCGTTGAAGCTCAGACCAGGCGGTAACATCAGTCCTTTTTGCGAGCCGGAGACACACACATCGACCCCCCAGTCATCGAACCGAAAATCAATCGACGCAAGGCCGGATATGGAGTCCACGATCAGAAGCGCAGGGTGTTTCGCTGCGTCTATGGCCCTGCGCACTTCCTCAATTGGTGAGACTGACCCGGTAGACGTTTCGTTGTGGACGACGCACACCGCCTTGATGTCGTGCTGCTCATCCGCACGTAGACGGTCTTCAATCAGATTGGGGTCAGCGCCGCCACGCCAATCTCCTTCAATCAGCTCTGGGTGCAATCCTAGTTTTCCAGCCAAGTTGCACCACATGAAGGCGAAATGCCCTGTTTCGAACATCAGAACTTTTTCGCCAGGCGAAACCGTGTTCACAAGTGCGGCTTCCCATGCACCGGTGCCGGATGAAGGATAGATAAAGACGTTCTGTTGTGTCTTGAAAATCGTCTTCATACCATTGAGGGCTTTATTCCCGACTTCTGCAAAATTGGGTCCTCGATGATCAATGGTCTGCGTGCTTATGGCTCTCAGGATGCGATCTGGCACAGCGCTTGGCCCTGGAATCTGCAAAAAGTGTCTACCCGCCTGACGCATTTGAACTGATCCTTACGCTGGTGCCAAAAGAGTGGCGCTATTACCTATTGCAAAAGTTAATTATGAATTCATTATTCAGTCAACGGTGAAGTGAAACGTCTAACTGGGGCTTACAGGGAAGGGAAGGCGAACCTGATGGTAGAGAATGGATCGTTGTACCGCCGACTGTTGTCTGATGTACGGGGGGAAGTGATGTCAGATCCGGCATCGCTTGCTCGATACTCGACCGATGCCTCAATCTATCAGATGATACCGGACGCTGTGGTGATCCCCCGGTCCACAGAAGATGTCCAAGCCGTGATGTCCATTGCGCGAGACGAAGGAAGTTCGGTTCTGCCTCGCGGCGGCGGCACGTCGCAATGCGGGCAAACTGTCAATCAGGGTGTTGTGCTGGACAACACAAAACACTTGAATCGTATTCTAGACGTAGACGTTGAGAAGCGTATTGCGCGCGTTCAGCCCGGTGTTGTTCTGGATAAATTGAACGAAGCTTTGAAGAAGCATGGCCTGTGGTTTCCCGTGGATCCCTCTACAGCGTCTCGTTGCACTCTTGGGGGGATGGCCGCAAACAATTCTTCAGGCGGAAAGTCTCTGCGATACGGGATCATGCGAGACAACGTCCGTGCGATAAACGCAATCCTGGTTGACGGCATGGAAGCGCGGTTCAGCGCTGATACGGCCGCATCAGGCGATTATGCGGATCTTGTTGGTGATATGCGCGCTCTTGGGCGTCGCGAGGCTGCTGAAATTGACGCTCGTTTTCCCAAAGTCCTGCGCCGTGTGGGCGGGTACAATATCGACGCCCTTGTAGGTAACGACATCAACATGTCCCATTTATTGGTGGGGTCTGAAGGCACATTGGCCTATTTCACAGAATTGGAATTAAGCCTGGCACAGTTGCCGGGCGCGAAAGTTACTGGTGTGTGCCATTTCCCGACATTCCGTGCTGCAATGGAGGCCACCCAGCACATCGTGACACTCAACCCCCAGGCGGTAGAGTTGGTCGACGACACCATGATTGCGTTGGGGCGTGAAATCCCATTGTTTCGCGAAACGATTAATGCATTTGTTGAAGGCAATCCCGAAGCCCTGCTGCTGGTGGAATTCGCCGAGGGTAGCGCCGAGGCAAATTCCGCAAAACTGGTCGAACTTTCGCAACTGATGGGAGATCTCGGGTTTGCTTTCAGCGGTGCGGAAAACCGGTGGGGCGGCGTTGTCTCTGTTACGGACAACTCTTTGCAGAATGCTATCGCCGAGTACCGAAAATCCGGGTTGAATGTCATGATGTCGATGAAAGAGGCAGGCAAACCGATCTCTTTTGTCGAAGATTGCGCCGTCCCTTTGCCCGACCTCGCCGATTACACCGCTGGCCTAACCGAAATATTTGCCCGGCATGGCACAAAGGGAACATGGTACGCGCATGCCTCGGTGGGGTGTCTGCACGTGCGCCCTGTGCTGAACATGCGGCAAGACAAAGACGTCCGGACAATGAGGGCGATCGCCGAAGAAACATTTGATCTGGTCAAAAAGTATAAAGGATCTCATTCAGGTGAACATGGTGACGGGATCGTACGATCAGAATTTCATGAAAAGATGTTCGGTAAGCGTATCGTTTCTGCGTTTGAGCAGGTTAAGAACCGGTTTGATCCTAACGGGGTAATGAATCCCGGCAAGATCGTGAACGCGCCTGCCATGGATGACCGCCGACTGTTCCGCTACGGCCAGGACTATTCGGTTCCTGAATTCGAAACGACGCTGGACTGGTCCGCTTGGCCGGGTTCCGCAGGAGGGTTTCAGGGCGCCGTCGAGATGTGCAACAATAATGGTGCATGCCGCAAGCTAAAGGGGGGCGTTATGTGCCCATCTTTTCGAGCGACCCGAAACGAGCGTGATGTTACGCGTGGACGGGCAAATACGCTGCGGTTTGCGATCAGCGGGCAGATGCCGGGCGGTTTGTCGTCAGATGCCATGTTGGACACAATGAAGTACTGCGTGTCCTGTAAAGCTTGCGCTCGGGAATGTCCGACTGGCGTCGACATGGCGCGAATGAAAATCGAAGTATTGTCAGCGAAACGTAAAAAAGATGGGCTGACGTTGGCAGACAAATTGATAGCTTACCTGCCCAGATATGCGCCAAAAGCCGCGAAAGTCGCGTGGCTTATGAATTTACGAAACAAAATTGGACCCTCGCGTAAACTATTGGAGGGACCGACTGGTATTTCAGCGCGACGTGATCTGCCAGTGTGGTCTTCTACTCCGTTCCGTGATGCCGAGGTTCAGGACAATGATCCGCAGGTGTTGCTGTTTGCCGATGTGTTCAACCGGTATTTCGAGCCGGAAAATTTACGCGCTGCTGTCCGGGTTTTGCGGGCAACAGGACTTCGGGTGGCCGTGGCGCGAGACAAGCGATCTGACCGGGACTTGGATTGCGGACGTACTCTCTTAGCTATGGGCTGCGTCGACGAAGCGCGTCACGAGGCACAGCGTGTGATTGACGCGACGCAAGAGGCGGTTGCAAAAGGTGTGCCGGTAGTCGGACTCGAACCGTCCTCTATCCTCACTTTCCGGGATGAATTTACAGGTCTTTGCTCGGGGTCGGAAGCAGAGTCGTTGTCTGACGCCACGCATACCTTCGAAGAATTTCTGGCCAATCAGCCGGACTTGCCCTTGAAGCCGTTGGATCGCCCGATCTATTTGCATGGGCATTGCCACCAGAAAGCTCACGATGCTGTCACACCGGTGCTTGACCTTTTGAAGCGTATTCCGGGGGCACAAGTTCACATGATTGAAAGCGGTTGTTGCGGCATGGCCGGGGCGTTTGGATATGCGCCTGACACTATCGATGTTTCGATAAAGATGGCACAACTCGACTTGTTCCCGGCGTTGGAAGCGGCGCCTATAGATGCAGTTATCGTGGCAGACGGGACATCTTGCCGCCACCAAATCGCCGAAGGTACGCAACGCCAAGCTATGCACGTCGCACGCCTTTTGGATATGGTTCTTGATGTTTAGGAAATGGAAATGAACCTGACGGACAGCATTAATCGCCCGACCCTTCATGAAGAACTGGTCGAAAGGCTGCGTAACCTGGTTGTCGAAGATGTTCTAAAGCCGGGTGAAAAAGTGCCCGAGAAACAGCTTTGCGACTCGCTGGGGGTCTCACGGACACCACTGCGAGAAGCCCTAAAGGTGCTTGCATCAGAAGGCTTTGTGGTACTTCAGGCCAACCGGGGAGCCCGCGTCGCAAGTGTCACGCGAGAGGAATTGGAGAAAACGTTTCCAGTGCTTGCAACGCTTGAGCAACTGGCGGGAGAGTTGGCATGTCAGCACATGGATTCCGCTGAAATCGAACTAGTCGAACGTCGCCACGTCGATATGCTGAAAGCCTATAAATCGAGTGATCGCCAGGCATATTTTAAGGCCAATCAGGACATTCATCAGGCACTGATACGTGGCGCGCGAAACGATATCCTTGAAAGCCACCACAAGCTGTTGGCCGCACGGGTCCGCCGCGCCCGTTTTATGGCCAACTTGTCGGACGAGCGCTGGGCGCAGGCCATTGACGAACATGAAGCCATGATGAAGTTGCTCAGGGACCGAGATGCAGATGGGCTTGGAAAGTCCATGAAGCATCACATGATGAACAAGCTTTCTGCTCTTGTGAAAGCGCTGGAGGCAGAGGGCGAGACACCTCGCTAAACTCTCGTCAAAAGCGCCTACCAGCTTCCCACGGATGCGCTGCTAGTCGGCACTGAGACTAGGAAACAGAGGGGATAGCCCACAGTCCTCAGCAAGTTTGTTGAGATCTCTACAAAGAGCGGGGTTCAGCCTCACACCGTCTTTGCGGCGGGCCTCTGCAGCAGCCGTTTTGCCGTCTCCGGGCAAGCGCACCGGGTCATGACCGGGCAGGGGGGGAGATGCGCGCATTTCAGAAAACACGCGGGCTGCCCTAGAAGCAAATTCTTTGTCCATTCCAAAAGCTGCCGGATCAAGCGCCATTACAAATTGCCCTGTGTTTGTGGACGATGTCGTGTCTGAGGTGAAGTTAACCACATCAGAGCCGAAGGCCGCGCCGTTTAACACCCCGGCCATCAATCCGATAGCTACGGAAAGACCGAACCCTTTCGGACCCCCAATCGGCAACAGAAACCCTTCTGACTTGAGCGCAGGGTCCGTCAATGGGTTTCCATCACGCCCAACCATCCAGCCCTCGGGCATAGGCTTGCCTTGCTGCAACAGGGTTTTGATCTTACCCATCGCGGCTACGGTCGTCGCCATATCAAACACAAACGGGTCGGGACCATCGGCAGGGGCGGAAAAAGCAATGGGATTGGTGCCAAGAAGCAAATCGCTACCGCCATAAGGCGGGACGTGGTTCGCGCTGCCCACTGCCGCGGCCATACCAAGCAGCCCTGCCTCGGCTTGTGGACGTACATAAAGTGCCAGTGGTCCCGCATGATTGCCGCGCCGAACACCAACCCATCCGATGCCGGCCTCTTTTGCCTTTTCAATTGCAAGATCCCGGGCCGCCGACATAGCCAGATGGCCGAGGCCGTCATCTCCGTCGATCAAAGCGGTTGCAACAGTCTCATGTACTACTGTGACTTTTGGCGTAGGATTAGAGCCGCCTCCCGCCAGCCGGGCTAGGTACTGTCGCAGGCGAAAGACACCGTGCGTGCCGTAGCCATAAATGTCGGCCTCAACCATCGTCGAGGCCACCTTGTCCGCGTCTGATTTTGGCACACCTCGAGTTTCGAGTGCGGCCGCCACAAATTCACGCAGGGTGTGGCAGTCTATTTTCACAGGCTCAGAAGTCATCTCTTCCTACTTGTTCTTTGTGCCAGAACACCAATTTACGCTGTGTCCAAACCACCGACGCAAATACGACCAGACCAACAAGGCTGAGATACAGGATCAACGAGAAGACGCGCGGCGTGTTGAGCTGCGAGGCCGCAACCCGGATAAGTTCGCCAAATCCCTTGCCACCACCCAGGAATTCTCCTGTGATTGCGCCAGCCATTACGCCGACCGCTCCGATCTTGAGGCCAGTGAAAACCTGCGGTAGGCCAGTTGGCAATTTCATCTTGATCAATGTCTGCATCCGACTTGCACCCATCGTCTTGAAAAGCATACGCGCGTTTTCGTCGGCAGCGTGAAGCCCGGCCGCAGTACCAACAACGATTGGAAATGTTGCGATAAAGGCAGCAAGCGCGACCTTTGATTCAATGCCAAAACCCAACCACGCTACAAAGAGTGGGGCAAATGCCACCTTTGGCATGGTATCTATCGCCACCAGGTAAGGCATCACTGCCTTTTCACCAAATGCCGTTTCCCCCACCAATACGCCCAGCGAAAAACCGATCGCGATTGCCAGTGCAAAACCATAGATAACTTCTTTGATTGTGATCCACAGCGCCCCAAGCATGTAGCCGCCAGTCAATAGATTTTGACCCACGAAGATCATATCTTTCAGGGTTTCCAACGGTGTAGGCAGAATGATCGGGGAAACCAACCTAAGGCTCGTCACAATTTGCCAAGTGCCGACGAAAACCACGAAGACAAAGGTCATCGCCAGCCAGCGTGGGACCGAGTCTAAAAAGTGAACTTTTTGTTCCCATACCGTGTCTTCTGCGGTGTCGGCGTCTTTTAGGGCAGGTGAGTAGTTATGAACGTCGCTCACATTTCTTCTCCCTTATCCAGGAGGCCGCGAATGTAGTCTACAATAGCGCCAAACTTGGGCGTGGTCATCATATCCAACGTGCGCGGGCGTGGCAGGTCGACCTTCACAATTTCGGCAATCCTGCCCGGGCGTGGTTTTAGCACGACGATTTCGTCGGACAAAATCACGGCTTCCTGAATAGAGTGCGTAACAAGAAAAGCAGTCGCATCCTGTTCATGGCAAATCCGCTGCAGTTCCATATTCATCATGTCGCGTGACAGCTCGTCCAGCGCGCTGAATGGTTCGTCCAACAAAAGCACGGCTGGTTCTGTGATCAGCATACGGCAGATTGAGGCGCGCTGCGCCATGCCGCCCGACAATTCGTTCGGGTATACGTTTTCGAATCCCTTCAAACCCACGATGTCCAAAAGTTCGTGAGCCTTGCCCATTGCTTGCTTCGCGGCTGCCTTGCCGTCGCGGATCTCGATTGGCAACACGATGTTTTCCACTGCTGTTTTCCAGGGAAATAGTGTCGCCTGTTGGAACATCATGCCAATGTCTCGACGGGGTCCGGTTACTGGCATGCCCTGTAGGATCACACGCCCTTTGGTGGGAGGGATCAGACCCGCCATGATCTTGAGCAGAGTTGACTTCCCGCACCCGCTGGACCCAATGACAGAAGTGAAACTTCCTTTCCGTAGCGTCAGATTAATATCCTCAAGCGCAACAACAAGGTTGCGTGCATAGGTCTTGCTTAAATGGGTCAATTCGTAGACCGGCGTGCCCAAGGGCGCGCCGGAAAACTTTTGTGCGGCTGCAGCGTTCATTTGCTGGCGGCCTCGTTGCCAATGGCGGCAAATTCATTGGTCCAGGCGGCGCTCAAGTCATCAAGCGGTCCCGGAATTTCGCCCCCTGCGACAAGCGCGTCTTGCCATTCTTGCCAAACCTCGGCGGGGTACCATCCCAGACCATTGCTTGGATCCGCTGCTATGGTCTTCGAGCGTACGGCATCGAACAGCGCTGCCTGGAATTCCTTGTCTTCGCCTTCCTGCGGATTGCCGTCCGCCAGATGCTTCAGCACAGCTTCACGGTTAGCATCGTCGAGAGCAAAGGCATGGCCACGTGCGAACGCGCGGCTCCAGGCCTCGACCAATTCGCGATCGTTGGCGATTGTGTCAGCCATTGTGGCGATACCGTTTCCGAAGAAACGCCCGAATTCCGCTGGCGTGATGTCGCGCACCTTCATTCCGCGCTGGTTCAGGATTGCTGTATCAGCCGTCGAAGCAGAATATGCGTCGATTTCACCGTTCAGGAAAGCTGCTGTCGCCGGGCCGCCGTCGCCAACGGTAAGAAATGTGAAATCCTCACCTTCTTTCATACCTGCACCGGTCAAGACGTTGCGTGCAAAACCCACTTCGGCACCGTCTGCGGTGCCGGTTCCGATAACCTTTCCGCGCAGTTCCTCAACGCTTTGGACTTCAGAGTCTTCCGGCACCGCGATGCCGAAGTTGCTGCGTGCCGCAACGTTGTAGATATGTACGGCATCCACATCGCGCGACCGCGCTGCAATCAGAGGTCCGGGTCCAGGGCGACCGAAATGCGCTTGCCCGGCAGACAATGCCTGAAGCACGGCGCCTGAGCCGTTGATAGCCTCGACGGTCACGTTCAATCCTTCATCTGCGAAGTACCCTTCTCCAATGGCGACAAACACAGGAAATGAGTTGATTGCCGAAGGGCTGGGTTGCACGAAGGTGATTTCACGCAAGTCTTGCGCAAAACCCATTGTTCCTAGTGCTCCTGCTACCGGAACAGCAGTAAGCAGGGACGCTGTGAAAGTCCTTCTGTTCATCATTGTAGTCTTCCTCCCTTGAATGTTGACGCCTCACAGCGATTGCTGCGTAGGAGCCATTATACGGCGCGCACTGTGTTCCTTAGCGTGCCGATTTCGGAAACCTCGCAAACTACGACGTCCCCGTTTTTCAAAAACTGCGGCGGTTCCATTGCGTATCCGACGCCTGACGGCGTACCTGTCGCTATGATGTCTCCCGGTTCCAGTGTCAGGCCTTCAGACAAGGATGCGATCAACGTTGGAATGTCGAATATCATGTCCGACGTCATCCCGTTTTGGCGCTGGTCACCGTTAACTGTCAGTCCGATCGACAGAGCTTGCGGATCGCTGATGGCATCGGCAGTCACGATGCAGGGACCAATTGGGCAAGATCCATCCAACCCTTTGCCTTTGAAGTACTGGCCGCCATGGCGGCGCTGTATGTCTCGGGCGGTTATGTCGTTCAGAATAGAATACCCAAAGACATGATTAAACGCATCTGCCTTGGTGATGTTACGCCCGCGCTTCCCTATCACGACTGCCAACTCGACTTCGTAGTCGATGGACTGCGACACCGAGGGAAAGAGCAGGATGTCAGCGTCTGGCGCAACGACCGAGGTCGGCGGCTTGGTAAAGAAAACCGGATGCTCGGTGATGCCGATTTTCTCTTTTTGCGCCCGTTCGCCTTCTGCGATGTGCTCAGCGTAGTTTCGCCCCACGCAGAAAACGTTCTTACGCGGCGTGGGAATGGGCGACAGAAGAGGCGCGTCTTCGGGGACGAGCAGGTCCTTGAGTTCGCCTGCCTCACCTGCGGCAACAACGGCACTCAACGCTTCCAGCGCGGTCTGACCGCCTTCGATAACCAGCTGCATCGTGCTTACATCAAGAGCCGTATCCGGCATGAGCATCTTAATCGCACGCGAAACATCCAACCTGCTTCCATTGGGAAGCAATGCGACGCAAACGGCGTGGCTATCTACTGAAACAGTCGCTAAACGCACTTGGCTCTCCTACTACATGCTGGTGCCCACTTAGGTCACCGATCTTGGCAGGCGACTCAGATTTGGTTGTCACTTGCCCTTGAGTTTTTGCCGACTTGGCGTTTCAATCAATCAACCAATCAGCAAATTGGGTGGCAACGTGAGTGAGCCTACAGAACTTTCGCAACGTGTCCGGGACCTGATCGACAATGCTGGGTACCGGCACAACGATAGGCTTCCGCCTGAAAGGGAACTGTGCCAACGGCTGGGCACAACCAGAAATCAGCTGAGGCGCGTATTGGCTGAACTTGAGGCGCAGGGGCTTATCTGGCGGCATGTTGGTCGGGGCACTTTCGTCGGTGCCCGACCGGTTCTCAATCTGACGGACGTGACCTATCTGGGTGACCAGATCAAGCCAGAACAGGTTGTGGGAGTGCGATTTACGATCGAGCCGCAGCTTAGCCGCCTTGCCGCGCTTCATTCTACGCGCTCGGACCGCGAGCAAATGAGGCTCTGCGTTGAGAGGTGCCGAGCCGCAGAGGACTGGCGCACTTATGAAGCGTGGGACAACAATTTGCATCATGCGATAGCCCGGGCAACGCGTAACCAGCTTTTCCTGTATTTCTTCGAGACCCTGAATTCCGTTCGAAGGTCCATTGTGTGGGGGCAACCTCGTAAAACCTATAAACCCCCCGATGATTATTCCAGCTTTCGAGAGCATGACTTGATCCTGTCGGCGATATCGAGTGGGGACGGAGAAGAGGCGGCGCAGGCCATGTTGGCTCATCTGAGATCCGTTTACTCCCGTGTTTTGCCAGCTAGTCTTGAGGCCGACCACTAAACCAGCGCCCGACCAATTTTGGAAATGGTTGGGTTAAGCTGCGGCTGAACCTCTTGCAAATAGACGGTCACATTGGCGATGACTGAGGCAACAGCTACGTCCTTTCGGGCGTGGTACCGCATCGATCGGAACAAGGCCACAGATTGGCAAACCGATCTTTGGCAACGAAACGTTCAGGAGGAAAGCGATGCACGATCATGTAATTCCCGCGGCGAAGGTTCACGAAATACCGGTAGAAGGCGGTGGCCGGTTTCCGGTACGTCGGGTTTATTGCATTGGTCGAAACTACGCGGCGCACGCTATAGAAATGGGCCACGACCCAAATCGTGAACCCCCATTTTTCTTTCAAAAGAATCCTGACAATCTCGATCCATCCGGAGAATTTCCATATCCTGCTCACAGCTCAGACGTACATCATGAAGCTGAAATGTATGTGGCGCTTAAATCCGGCGGCACGAAAATTTCTGTGGAAGATGCTCAGGATCATGTCTACGGCTACGGGCTTTCACTCGATATGACCCGTCGAGATCTACAGGGCGAAATGAAGAAAATGGGTCGCCCTTGGGAAATCGGGAAGGCATTTGAGCGCTCAGCTCCATGCGGACCGGTGCACAAAGCAGAAGAAGTTGGAGCACTCGACGACGGCGCAATTCGCCTAACGGTGAACGGGGAAATTAGGCAGGAAGGTGATTTGAACCAGATGATCTGGAAAGTCCCTGAAATGATCTCATACCTGAGCGATTACTTTGAACTTGCTGCCGGAGACGTTATCCTTTCTGGAACTCCTTCTGGCGTTGGCCCCGTCAACCGAGGTGATGTGATGGTTTTGACGGTCGACAAATTGGGTAGCCTAACTGTCAAGGTGACATAGCAACTACACCGAACCCTCTCTGCGAAATAGGCCAATGCTTTTGTAAACGGATCCCGGATGCCCCACTTAGTCGCCGAATTGATCGCACCCCATTCTGGCACTTCAAACGCTATCGGTGCCCCTGGTCGATCTTGGTTGAACTACCTCGGGCTGCGTGAGCTTTGCGCAAAGGTCAAAAAAGATCTCCATCAGATCGGAGTAGGTCGCGGCGACCGAGTGGCAATTGTGTTGCCCAATGGCCCCGAAATGGCGGCGGCTTTCGTATCCGTTGCCCAAGTGGCGACGACGGCACCTTTGAACCCGGCATACACTTACGAAGAATACGTTTTCTACCTCAAAGACCTGAAGGCCAAGGCCCTTCTTGTAAACGAAAACGACGATGGACCTGCCGTAATAGCTGCTGGGGACCTTGGCATCGCAATCTTGAGGGCCTCTCACGACAGCTTACATTCGGCCGGTCAGTTTTCTATTTTGTCCTGTGACCCAATTGGCACGGCTGACACATCCGCGCCGGGTGAAGATGATGTCGCCCTGATACTGCACACGTCAGGAACTACGTCGCGTCCCAAAATCGTCCCTCTGACGCAGGCCAATATCTACGCATCCGCGCGAAATGTGGCTTTGTCTTTGAAACTGACCATCGACGATCGCTGTCTGAGCGTTATGCCGCTGTTTCATATCCACGGGTTGATTGCGGCTGTTGCCGCGTCTTTAGGTGCTGGATCTCAAATTAGCTGCGCCCCAGGGTTCAACGCGCTCAGCTTTTTCTCTCAAGTCGCTGAAGTCGACCCGACCTGGTACACCGCAGTTCCGACAATGCATCAAGCTATTCTCGCCCGAGCTGCACGAAACCAATCGATCATTGAGCAATCGCGATTGCGCTTTCTTCGATCTTCTTCTGCTTCGTTGCCGGGCCCGGTAATGGAAGAGTTGGTGGCAACATTTAATGCGCCCGTCATCGAAGCCTACGGCATGACTGAGGCGACACATCAAATGTGTTGCAACCCGCTTACTCCCCAAACTCAAAAACCCGGATCTGTTGGAATAGCAGCAGGTCCCGAAGTCAGAATTGCAGACGAGAACGAAAATGTTCTGATCTCTTCGAGGGACGTCGGAGAAATCGTTATCAGTGGTCCGAACGTGACGCTGGGTTACGAAAGCAACCCGCAGGCAAATGCCGAAAATTTCTTTGAAGTGGGCGGGAAAACTTGGTTTCGCACTGGTGACCAAGGGTCGTTCGACGAAGAGAACTACCTGCGACTGACCGGTCGTCTTAAGGAGCTTATCAATCGCGGCGGAGAGAAAATCAGTCCGCTCGAAGTTGATGCCATTCTATTAAGCCATCCGGACGTTGCACAGGCAGTTTGTTTCGCTGTGCCCCACGAAAAATTGGGCGAAGATATCTCTGCGGCGGTCGTGCTCGCCGAAGGTGCCTCAATCGCAAGTCAGGAAATTAGGGATTTTGTCGGTTCTCGGCTCGCTAAATTTAAAGTGCCGAGTTCAGTAGTTATACTCGAAGAGATACCGAAGGGTGCGACAGGCAAAATACAAAGAATAGGGCTGGCCGCAAAACTGGGGCTGGCGGAGGCATAGACACATGAAAATCTGTATCTTTGGTGCCGGAGCTATCGGAGGTTACATTGCCGCGAAGCTCGCGCAGACCGACGTGGACGTTAGTGTCGTCGCGCGAGGCCCCCATCTGGCTGCAATGCAAGAAAAAGGGCTGACTCTTCTTGAGAATGGGGAAAATCCAATAAACGTCCCAATACGTGCCTCAGACAATGCTTCCGATCTCGGGCCACAAGACTACGTCTTCATCACACTGAAAGCGCATTCCGTTCCAGCAGTCGTAGACTCAATGCAGCCGTTGATTGCAGACGAAACAACCATAGTAAGTGGAGTGAACGGGGTGCCCTGGTGGTATTTCCACAAACTGGGCGGCCCTTACGAGGGAACGAGGTTGGCGTCAGTCGATCCGGGTGACGTTCAGTGGGACGGTTTTGGACCAGATCGTGTCCTCGCATGTGTCGTCTATCCAGCCGCCGAGGTCATTGCTCCAGGATCAATCAAGCATATCGAAGGCAATCGTTTTTCGTTGGGCGAGCCCGATGGTTCTAAATCAGACCGCGCTGCTGAGCTTTCGGCTGCGCTATCTGCCGCGGGACTGCGTGCGCCCGTCAGACCAAGAATCCGGGATGAAATTTGGCTGAAACTGTGGGGTAACTTGTCGTTCAACCCGATTTCAGCTCTTACCCACTCAACACTTGATGTCTTGTGTGCCGACGAAGGCACACGCTCCGTGGCACGCGGAATGATGCTCGAGGCTCAGGAAGTAGGTGAAAAACTTGGGGTTAAGTTCCCGATAGATGTTGAAAAACGCCTCGACGGCGGAGCGGCTGTCGGTGCGCACAAAACCTCAATGTGGCAGGATTTGGAGTTGCGCCGACCGATGGAAATTGATGCCTTGGTCACTTCGGTGCAAGAACTGGGGAAACTTACAGGAATCTCAACGCCCATAATCGACACCGTAGCATCACTGATCAAACTGAGGGCAAAGGTTGCAGGTCTTTATTAAAGTCTTTGTGGGCCTTGCAACGAGAGCATTGCTTGAGGTGGACAACTGAGGCTGGTTCGAACGTGTCATACAGCGTCTTTGGGAGTTTTCCTGCACCTTCGATGACAGTTAGCTCCTCGTTTTGGGTTAGAAATTCTTGTCGTTTGGGTCGGAATTGAGTGACGCGATTTACCCATTTGTTGAGGCTTTAGACGCCGATTGAGTCAGGAATCAGTGACACTCCACAGTATCATTCCGGGCAGGTTTGTGTTTCCGTTCAGCGCGTCTTTGCCCCCACAGCAATGGCCGCCGAGGTCGCGCAGAAACTGACTGATGTGGTCGCCGCGCTGAAGGTCGGAGACGCCCGCGATCCCAGCGTGGATTGCGGCCCCCTGATCCGTCCCGCCGAGGTCGACCGCGTCGAAGCCTGGGTGAACGAGGCCTGGGTGAACGAGGCCGTTCAGGCCGGGGCAACCGTGTTGACAGGTGGCAAACGACTTGGGCCGACAACTTATGCACCAACAGTCCTGCTGAACCCGCCTGCAGATGTGCGTGTTTCCACTGCCGAGATTTTCGGGCCGGTTGTTTGTGTTTATGGGTATAACAGTCTGGGGGATGCGTATTGCACCGCGAATGGTTTGCCTTTTGCGTTTCAGTCTGCGGTTTTCACCAAAAACCTCGATACCGCCATGCAGGCCATTCAGCGGCTGGATGCTACAGCGGTCATGGTGAACGATCATACCGCCTTCAGGGTTGACTGGATGCCATTTGCAGGTCGCCGTCAGTCTGGATATAATACGGGGGGTATCGGTTACACGATCCACGACATGACGCAGGACAAGATGGCCGTGATCCAGTTGTGAAGTGTTGGGCGGTGTAGTGATCCGCTAGATCTAACCTCTTTGCCTGGCAGTTCTTGAGGTGAATCTCAAACCAGCCATTCGAGAAATCGCAGCGAAAGCTAACTTTGCCCCGCGAGGCAGCCTTTCGTACTCGCTCCACAGAACGGCCATCGCTCAACCAGAGATCGCTTCACACATAACCGCTTCAGCGACGTTCGCGGATTGCCTCCGCCCCATCATGCCTCGATCTGCTGCTCAATGCAGAAAGTGAAACAGCGACTTGCGGCGAGATCAACCAAGAGTTTTTCAACACAATCCGGACAAAGCTGACTATCACCCGTGGCAGGCGAATGTCTGGTATCTATCGTCTTACTTCGCGAGCGAGCTGAACCCAAAACGCGATCCCGTGATCTATCGCGGCGTCGTTGAAATCGTAAGATGGGTTATGCAACGGCATCGCATGGCTGCCGCTCTCTCCATTTCCCATAAGGATGAAAGCGCCGGGACGGTGCGTCAGAAATTCAGCGAAGTCTTCAGAAAACCCAACGCGGCCATACTCTTTGTCAACTGAACCAACTGCGCGGGCGGCGTTTGCCACTATCCGGGTTGCCTTGTCTTCATTCACCAAAGGCCGGAATGACGTTGAGTACTCAAATTCCGCTTCGGCCCCCTGCGCTGCGCAAAGTCCGTCAACGATTGCACGCATTCGAACCTGGATCTTTTCCGACACATCGCTCGTAAACCCCCGGCAATCCCCTTTCAGAGTAACATTGCTTGGCAGGATGTTGCGTGCACCATCGGTGAGAAATTCGGTGACGGACACGACGGCGTGTTGGTTTGCCGGCAGTGACCGCGAGACAATGGATTGGAGGTGCATCACGATCGCAGAGCCAACGACGATGGGATCAATCCCCTTGTCGGGCATGGAAGCATGCCCACCACGCCCTTTTATCCTGATCTCGAAATTGTCTTCGAAAGCACAGAACGGTCCGGCCTGTGTGGCGAAGTGACCAAGGGCCATCCCTGGCATGTTATGTAGGCCATAAACTTCGGACATGAAGAACCGCTCGAACAGCCCATCTTCAATCATGGCCGCCGCGCCGTTGCCGTTTTCTTCGTCAGGCTGAAAGATGAAGTGGATCGTACGGTCCAGGGACGGGTCCGCAGCGAGTTTCAGGGCAGCGCCGAGCAGCATGGTGCTATGCCCGTCATGGCCGCAGCCGTGAAATTTACCGGGACATGTCGAGCGATGTTCGAAGCCATTTGCTTCTTCAATTGGCAGCGCGTCCATGTCCGCTCGGAAGCCAATTGCACTGTCGCCGGGACCCCGCTTCAAGGTTGCAACGAGGCCCGAACGTCCCACGCCTCGCACCACCTCAAGACCCGCGCTCTCCAACTGCTCGGCAATCAAGCGCGGCGTGCGCTCCAGATCAAAACCCGTTTCGGGATGCGCGTGGAGGTCACGGCGAAAGGCAGTGAGATCAAGCAACGGAAACGCCTCCTTCGGAAAGAATAACCAAGGGCATCGGGACGTCTTCGCGCATCGCAGCGGCAAGGCCCGCTGCGCCGGACGGAGTGGTCGAGAACCCCAATTCACGCGCGTACGCTACGGCCTCTTCAGCCTGCACATCGCTGATCGTGACCCATTCGTTCGCGTGCTCATTGAGGATGTCTAGGGCCAGCATGGAAGGTGTTTTGCAATCAAGTCTTCCCATATTGGACACGGGACCTTCAACTGTGACGATCTTGCCTGCTTGGGCGCTATTGCGCAGGCAAGGCGCGGCGTCAGGCTCTACAACGATGATCCTTGGTTGAACCGTCCAGGTTGTTCGGATCATGTAGGCAATCGCTGCCGCCAGCCCACCGACTCCTGCTTGTAGATAGACATCGCTCGGCCACTGCCCCGTCGTCTCAAAGGATGTGCGCATCTCTTCGGCGATTACGGTGTAACCTTCCATCACCAGCCGGGGCGGCTCGGTGTATCCGGGCCAGGACCCGTCGGCGAGATGAATAGCTCCGTTGTTTTTTGCATCAGAAATTGCGGCCTGAACGCTGGCCTCATAGTCCTCGCCAGAGCGGACCACCTCGGCACCTTTGTCGCGCAAACGACGGGCAAAGTCTTCCGGCACTGTTTGAGACAGATGTATGCGGGCCTTCGATCCAAAAAGCCGCGCCCCGGCAGCGACTGCGAGACCATGATTACCCGCACTGGCACAGACGAAGGTCATGGTTCGGGCAACGTTGCGAACAGCCGCATCCAAAAAGCTTTGCGGATTGAGAGAACCAACGCATTGGCCCTCTATGAGTTTGGCAACGGCGTAGACCCCGCCAAGTGCCTTGAAAGCGCCAAGCCCCATCCGATCAGTTTCGTCCTTGATCATCAGGGAGCGGCCGTTGAACTCCCGCACTTCGAGTGGCGAGGCCTGATAGGCAGGGCAAGCTTCGAGCAAGGCGAGCGGTTTGGTCACGTCGAGTTTCGCAAAATCTTTCATGGTCGTCATACTAGAGCGTCAAGGCTATACATGTCGGTCAATTTTTACCAATATTCGGAAAAATTTCTCACAAAGGCGGTTTTCTTGACCATGAAGCTGGACTCCCTCGACCGCAAACTCCTCGAACTGGCGCAAATTGATGCACGCATGGGGCTCGAAGCATTGGCCTCAGAAACCGGGCTCTCTGTCGCCTCCGTACAACGGCGGCTCAAAGCATTGAAAGCTTCTGGAACGATCACTTCAGAGGTCGCCGTCGTTGACCCACGGAAGGCAGGCGTAGCGATGCGCTTCGTCGTAATGGTGGAGTTGGAACGTGAGCGTCAAGACCAGATAGACGCCTTCGCGAGACAGGTGCAGGCAGAGCCAAGAGTCCAACAGTGCTACTACATCACGGGAGATGCCGATTTCTGCTTGATCTGCACCGCGAGGGACATGGATGATTTCGAACACCTCACCAAACGCCTGTTCTTTGACAACTCGAACGTCCGACGGTTTAGAACATCGGTCGTCATGCGGCCTCACAAAGTTGGGTTGGGTGTGCCTATGTTGGGCTGAGCTCTAATTGCTCTGAAAAACCCGGAATGCCGTCATTCACCGCTGAGCAGAAACAAGGATTTTGGGCTCGCCGCCGCCATTCTCTGCGGATCGCATGGACCGGTGGCAGGAGCCCCAAGCGGTTGAGGTGGGTGGCTCCTGCTCCACCGGCATCGATGTGGAAGCTATGACGGAAGAGGCATGGTGCACCAGCCGTGCATCGCACCAGACAGGGGACATTGGCGCGACGCGCGGCATCGGTCAATATTGGGCTCGTAGATGAGCAGATGACTCAATCAAAAATCGCTTCACATAACCCCTATACCGCGACGTTCGCACTTTGTTGCTGCGTCATCCATCAACTTTGGGCTTCGAATTGCCGTATGCTCAATTGAACTTTTTTGCGTCCTTACCAAGCTGTCATCGTAGTGATGGAGATTATCCTGCTCTAAAGTGGCCAGATAGGAATTTTGTCGCAAATTTCATTCAAGTAACTGTGCGCCGCTGAGGTCAAAGTGTTTGGGGAACATTGTACTCAGAAAACGGAAAACAATTCTAATTGCCTCGTTGCGATCAAAAGAGTCCGGGTGGAGTAGGTAATCGGTCCACATACCTTCCAACATGGCGAGTGTGCCGTGCGTAGCGTCCCGTGCAACCTGATTGGGGTTTTCGATTTCAGCTTCCTTTGCAATTCGCGCAAACGCGTTGAAGACCAGGTTCCGAAGCTTCGCGTCGCGTGTGTCTGAAAAGGCCGCGATTGCCGCTCGGTTTCTGGCCTCACCGCGAAATGCGTACCAAATGGAGACATTCTTCTTGTTAAGGATGGCTTCGCTCAAATCCCCCCGAACAATCATCTCAATATGTTCCTGGCCTGTTTGTCCGGTCGTCTCCAGCAAGGCATAGATGCCGTTGTAATATTGCTCGGACGAGTAGCGGGCTGCTTCGTCAACCAAATTATCCTTGCCGCCGAAATGAAGGTGAATCATGCCGCGGGACAATTCGGCGCGCTGAATGATTTCGCTGACGGATGTCTCTGAAATCCCTTTCTCTGCGACCGAGTCAAGTACTGCCTGGATCAGGGATAGTCGATTTTGTTCGCGAATTTCTTGGCGTCTTCCAGTCATTTGATCAAGCAATTCTGTTTGTTTCCAGCCTCTTGCGCAGCCTTCTAGCGGATTTTGCGAAATTGGCCAGCACCGGTTGTGAAAATATCAGTTGACACAGCTAGCCTGAAAATTCCAGATTTAAATGGACGATTGTCCATTTTGTGATGGCTGTCGTCGCGCCACCAAAAGCAAAGTTCTGCAGGGAAGCATGGCTGGAGTCTTACGAAGTGACACGGGCAAGGGCCTAATACTGAGCGCGCCTGCGACGCTCTATGTCGGTCTGCTTGTTGCTGTGCCGCTGTGCATTCTGGTCGCATACAGCTTTTGGACCCAGACATATGTCGAGATTGACCGAACACTTACGTGGGCGAATTACCAAGAGGCGTTCACTGACCCCTTGGTTCGTCATTTGATAATCAGATCGGTGGCGATTGCAGGGGCGGTGACACTGGCAACGGTTTGTCTGGCCTATCCGGTCGCCTATTTCATCGCATTTCGGACAAAAAAGAAGACCCTTTGGCTGTTGCTGATCACCATTCCATTTTGGAGCAGCTACCTGTTGCGGGTGTTCAGCTGGAAACTGATCCTTGGCTTCAATGGAGTAATGAACTCTGCTTTGATATCGCTAGGACTGATACAGGAACCTCTGACATTCCTGCTCTACAACGAGTTCGCCGTTGTACTAACGCTTGCGCACGCCTGGGCGCCATTTGCGATCCTGCCGATATATGTGTCGCTGCAAAAGATCGATCGTAGCCTGTTGGAGGCAGCAACCGACCTTGGCTGCAGCAAACTCGAAAGGTTTGTCCGCGTGACTTTACCTCTGACAGTGCCGGGGATCATTGCGGCCTGTCTGATCATTTTCATCCCTACAGTGGGCGACTACGTGACACCGGCTTTGGTTGGTGGGTCGCAGGGTAAAATGGTTGCCAACCTCATTCAGGTGCAATTTGGCGCCGCTAATAACTGGCCGTTGGGTGCAACACTGTCTCTGCTGGCCATGCTTTCGGTCGCTTGCGTCGCAATCTTGTTTGTGGTGGTCGTCACCGCTCTGGGGCGGAGGATCAGATGACCAAGGCTATTCGGATCCCATGGTTGCTGGTTTATGTGATCGCCTATCTGGTGTTTCTCTACCTGCCGGTTTTACTTTTGCCGTTGTTTTCGTTCAACGACGGAACCATCGTGGCTTTCCCGCTAAAAGGGTTCACGTTGAAATGGTACGCACAGTTGGGTCAGCAGGACACGCTGCTGCAGGCGATGGTGAACTCTTTGATCGTCGGCAGCGTGACTGCCCTGATGGCAACGTCTTTAGGTCTGTTCGCAGCACGCGCCTATGTTCGTTACCGATTCACCGGGCGCGAGTTGTCCGAGGGCCTCGTGATGCTTCCGCTAGTCATCCCCGGCATCATCGTTGCCAGTTCGATGCTGGTTCTTTTCATCAGCGTCGGACTGAAACCATCGCTGACAACAGTGATCCTTGGGCATGTGTTTGTGGCGCTGCCTTTTTCCGTGTCGATCATGAAGTCCGCCTTTGACGATTTCGATCAGTCTCTGGAAGAAGCCGCCTTTGACCTTGGCGAAAGCGTTGTGGGAACGTTTCGGCGCGTCACTCTGCCCATTGTTGCGCCGGGCATCGTCGCGAGCCTTCTGGTCACATTCACCGTGTCCTTTGACGAGTTCGTGCTGGCCTTCTTCCTGTCCGGCAACAGCCCGACGCTGCCGGTCTATATCTGGAGCCAGATCCGCTTCCCGGCAAAATTGCCTAACACGCTGGCACTGGGATCGCTGCTTTTGATGTCCTCGGTCCTGCTTCTGTTGATCGCCGAATATTTCCGCCGCCGTTCCACCCAATCCTCGGATTGAAGCCAAAGGAAACGAACAAGATGAGCGAACAGATCATCATCGAAATTCAGGGCGTTGAAAAACGCTTTGGCTCCTTTGTGGCTGTATCCGATCTGAACCTGACCTTGAAAGAGGGTGAGTTCTTTTCGCTGCTTGGGCCTTCAGGCTGCGGAAAGACAACAGCTTTGCGCATCATTGCTGGCTTTCAGGATCACGAAGAGGGTGAAGTCCGGATTGACGGTCGGACAATGGGAGAAGTGCCTGCCAATAAGCGGCCCACCAATATGGTGTTCCAAAGTTATGCGATCTTTCCGCACCTGAATGTGGGTGACAACGTTGGGTTCGGATTGCGCAAGTCAAAGCTGTCACGCAAGGAAATCAAGGACCGCGTTGCTGAAGCTCTCGAGATGGTGGAGCTCGGCGGCTTGCAGGATCGCAAGGCCAATGAGTTGTCGGGCGGTCAGCGTCAGCGCGTGGCTCTCGCCCGCGCGCTGGTCATGCGGCCGAAGGTGCTGTTGTTGGATGAGCCACTTTCCGCGCTGGACAAGAACCTGCGTGAAGCGATGCAGCTAGAAATGCGCCGTCTGCAGCAAAAGCTGGGCATTACCTTCGTCATGGTCACGCATGATCAGTACGAGGCGATGACCATGTCTGATCGGATCGGCGTAATGTTCGCCGGCCAGCTGAAACAGGTCGACAAGCCCGAGGTTCTGTATTCCCAACCCTGCAACCGGGAAGTGGCCTCTTTCATTGGCGGAATGAACTTTCTGGATGCCGAGGTAATGGCTGAGAATTCTGAAACGCTGGAGGTTACTGTTCAGGGGTTCGGGCAGATGACGATCGGGGTGAATCCAAACGTTCAGGTGCATGACAAGGAACTGCTGGTCGGCGTTCGGCCCGAGCAATTGGAGATCAGCGCAGAAAAGCCAGAAGGCTACGACGCTTGTGTTCAGGGCGAGGTGTCGGACGTCGCCTTCTATGGTGAGAGCGTCCACTACTATGTGCGTATCGACGGACTGCCCGAAAGCATCGCCGTCGCAGTGCCGAACTACTTTCACACAGTCGATCACAGCCGCGGGGATACCGTCTGGCTTGGCGTTCAAAGCGCCTCGGTGATTGATCTGGGTAAACGTGAATCTTTGGGAGGAGACAAATGACTAAAACATCATCACTTATGGCAGCGGTGGTTGCCACCTTTGCTGCCAGCCAAGCTCTGGCCAATGCGGCTGATCTAACCGTTTTTGACTGGTCCGGATATGAGGATCAGGGCTTTTTCGGCGACTATGTCGAAAAGTACGGCGGTCCGCCCAGCTATACCTATTTCGGTAGCGTAGACGAAGCGTTCACCAAGCTTCAATCCGGATTTGAAGCTGATCTGGCCCACCCCTGCACGGACGCCCTGAGAAAATGGGTGGCGGCGGACATGATCAAGCCGATCGACACCAGCAAGCTGGAGAACTGGGACAAACTGATGCCCAAGATCAAAGAGGTCGATGGCATCACGATCGACGGGCAAACCTACATGGTGCCGTTTGAGTGGGGCAATACCGGCCTGATCTACCGCACGGATATGATTTCGGCGGATGATGTTTCGTTGCAACTGCTGGCGGATCCCGCCTACCAGGGCAAGGTTGCCATCCCAGACGCCGCCTCCAGTGCCTTTGCCATGGCGGCGCTGGCAACCGGTGCCTCCAGCTATACCGATATGAGCGACGAGGAATTCCAGAAGGCGGCGGACTACTTGCGCGCGATTCATCCGAATGTGCGCTTCTACTGGTCAGACGCGGGCCAGCTGGATCAAGCTATTGCCAGTGGAGAAGTGACAATGGGTTGGGGTTGGAACCAATCGGAACTGAACTTGATCTGGAACGAAACCCCGGCTGTCATGATGCGTGATGTCGACAAGGGCATCGCAACCTGGGTCTGCGGTTATGTGCATCTGAAATCTGCCAAGCAGTCGGATGAGCAGGTATATGACATGCTGAACGCACTCAGCTCTGCCGCCAGCGGCAAGTACATCATCGAAAGCTGGGGTTACGCCCATGCCAACGAGGACGCGTTCGCCCAAGCTGATCCGGAACTGATCGATACCTATGGGTTCTCGGACGTGGACAGCTTCTTTGAAGGCAGCCTGTTCTTTGATGCGGTTAACCCCGAGCTGGAATCCAAGATGCTGAAGGAGTTCGAACGCATCAAGGCGGGCTTCTAAGGGCACCTCAGCGACACAACGGGGGAATGTCGGGAACTTAAAAAACCCTGCCATTCCCACGAAACTATTTCCAATTTTCTGGAGGATGCGCGGTAATGTCAGGCGCTGGCGGATATTCTGTTCTCTTCGAGCCGGTTCAGATTGGGCCAGTGACGGCCCGAAACCGGTTCTATCAGGTTCCCCACTGTAACGGTCTGGGGCACTTAAGACCGCAGGCAGAAGCCGCCATGCGGGCGATGAAGGCCGAAGGTGGTTGGGCTGTTGTGTCCAATCAAGAGACAGAAATACACCCGACTTCAGACCTGTCCCCTTATGCCGAGAACCGGCTGTGGGACGAGCGGGATATTCCGGCGCTGCGCCTAATGACAGAGGCAGTGCATAGCAAGGGGTCTTTAGCGGCGATTGAACTGGCGCATAACGGTCACCATGCGCAAAACCACCTGAGCCGAGCCCCCTTGCTGGCCCCGTCAGAGCTCGCCTTGCAGGCCGCATATCCAAAGCAGGCTCGGGCGATGGACAAGTCAGACATTCGCGAGTTCCGCAAATGGCACCGCGCCGCGGCGCGACGTTCGCGCGAGGCTGGTTTTGATATTGTGTATGTTTATGCCGGGCATCACATGACCCTGCCGCACCACTTTCTGCTGCCGCAGTTCAATGATCGGACCGATGAATACGGCGGTTCGTTAGAGAACCGAGTGCGGCTTACCCGAGAACTTCTGGAAGAGACCAGAGAAGAAGTCGGAGATGAATGTGCAATAGCCCTTCGGTTTGCAGTCGATGAAATGCTCGGGCCGGACGGGATGCAGGCGCACGAAGAGGGACGTGCCGTTGTCGAATTGCTGGCAGAGCTGCCAGATCTATGGGACGTGAACGTCGCGGATTGGAGCAACGACTCTGCGACGACCCGGTTTGAGCCCCGGGACGGTTTTCAAACCTCATACATCGAATTCGTTAAACAGGTGACATCCAAGCCTGTTGTGGGCGTCGGGCGTCTGACTTCTCCGGATTTGATGGTGTCATTGGTCGGGAAGGGCATCCTTGACTTTATCGGCGCGGCACGACCATCCATCGCCGATCCCTTTCTTCCCAACAAGATCAGGGAAGGGCGCATCGAAGAAATCCGAGAATGCATCGGCTGTAATATCTGCGTTTCTTCCGATACTCTGGGTGTCCCCATCCGGTGCACCCAAAACCCGACGATGGGCGAAGAGTGGCGTCGGAAATGGCATCCTGAGGTCATAGAACGCCGGGGAAAAGAAGAATCTGCGCTCGTAGTTGGCAGTGGTCCCGCGGGGCTGGAATGCGCCATGCAGTTGGCTCGTCGGGGCTATGAGGTAACCCTTGCCGAAGCGAAGCAAGAGCTTGGCGGTCGCGTTTTGCAAGAATCCAGCCTGACCGGGCTATCCGCCTGGAAACGCGTGACCGATCACAGGATCTATGACCTGCAACAACGCGGGAACGTTCAACTGTTCACCGACAGCCGTCTTTCGGCAAATGAAGTTGTCGAACTGGGCATTCCGAACGTCTTTCTGGCAACTGGCGCATCATGGCGGCGGGATGGCCGAGGAAAATCTGCATTCCATGGCGTATCAATGGGCGCGGGCTCTCAGGTTTTTACTCCCGACGACATCATGTCAGGGGAAGTACCAGGGGACGGTCCGATTTTGGTCTACGATGATGATCAGGCCTATCTAGGCGGGGTGCTGGCGGAACACTTAGCTCAAGCCGGGCGACAGGTCGTATTTGCAACCCCGGCCTCGATGGTCTCGCCCTTCACAGAGCTGACGTTGGAACAGACCAAAGTGCAACGCAGCCTGCTGGAAAAGGGCGTTCATCTGGCGTTGTCGCAGACCTTGGCCAGCTTTGCGCCAGGTCAGGCGAAATTGCACTGCGTCTACACTGGGCGAGAACGATCCATTGAATGCAGTTCCGTTGTGTTAGTGACGCAACGAATGCGAGACACCATACTTTACGATGAGCTTTGCGGTTTGACCGCCAGTCCGCTGAATACGTTGGAATTGATCGGTGATGCTGCAAACCCAGGCTTGATTGCGGACGCTGTATACTCGGGTCACATGGCTGCCCGAAACTTCGAGCGCGATGCGGGCGATATCGACCGTGAATTTTTCCGCCGCGAACTCGTTTCCCTTGAACCTGTGTGAGGTGCGCTATGCCAAAAGATGACTTACAAGTAATGCGCGACTTGATGGAAGTGCAGCGGGAAGGTTTCGCCTTGCCACGTCACTTCTATACATCTCAGGCAGTATACGAGAACGATATCAGTACGTTCTGGAACAACAACTGGATCTGGGTCGGCCATGTCAGTCAGGTCGCAGAACCCGGTGACTATTTTCTGTTCGACTACGGGCCCGAGTCCGTGATCATTGTTCGGGATCGCGAGGGTGAAGTTCGCGCGCATCTGAACGTTTGCCGTCACCGAGGATCGCGTGTTTGCACTGAACAGAAAGGCAAGGCGCGCAATTTCATCTGTCCCTATCACGCGTGGACCTTTGACTTGAACGGTAAACTGCGAAACGGGCGGTCCATGGGTTCGGATTTCGACCCAAGCCGATATGGGTTGTTCCCGGTTCAGGTAAAGATCTTCCAAGGTCTGATTTTTGTCTGCGTAGCAGAAGACGCCCAACCGCTGGACGCTGCGTTGGAAAAGCTGGCCCCGCTTTCACTGCCTTTCGATTTCGAAAACCTGAAGGTCGCGCATGAGGCGTCATACCCGGTTCCTGCAAACTGGAAACTGGCTTTGGAGAATTATCTGGAATGCTATCACTGCGCTCCGTCCCATCAGGATTACTCACGCAGTCATTCCCTGAAAGACCCCGCTCAGGTTCTGGAGTTCAGCGGGGCACTTCATGAGCGGATGGACGAAGCCGGAGTACCCACCGAAGAGCTTGACCTGACCGGTGAAAACGCGGTCGCACCGGGCGCAGATGTCTATTGGCGGCGCTACCCGCTCTTCCCGGGCTATTTGACAGGCAGCAAAGATGGCGTGCCGTTGGCCCCGCCTTTGGGAAAGCTAAAGGGCCATGACGGTGGCGCTACAGATTTAGGGATCGGGACGCTCAACTATTTCCTCGTCTACGCGGATCATGTGGTTGGGTATCGGTTCGTCCCGCGTGCTCTTCAAGAAACGGATATTCAGATCGTTTGGTACGTACGCGGCGACGCTGAAGAGGGTCGCGACTATGACAAGGATGCCCTGACGTGGCTCTGGCATGTGACGTCGCTCGATGACGAACGGATCATCCGACACAATCAGGAAGGCGTGAACTCTTACCGCTTCGAGCCGGGGCCGCTGTCCGAGATGGAATGGAGCATTCCCGGCTTCTATCGCAATTACTTCAGCATGATCTGAGACGCGCAAAATTCGGAGAAAGACTATGACAGAGTTAACGCAGCGCAGGTCAAGACGGCGCGGGGGCGGGCGTGAAGCACGAGCGGCAGTGCGAACCAGCAACGCCGCCTCGCAGGCAATCTGGCCCGGTATCCCGGGTGGGCGATACAAACCGCTGTCAGACGCCGATATGGTGCGCATTCACGAGGCTGCACTCACCATTCTGGAAAGAACTGGGGTAGGGGACCCCACGCCGGAAGTTCTTGATCTCGTGTTGCCCAAAGGGGCGACGGTGAACGAGCATGGCAGGCTGTGCTTTGCTCGGTCGTTGATGGAAGACCTGTTGGCCACGGCGGCAAACGAGTTCTATGTCCATGCGCGCGGTTCGCGTGCTGGTAAGGACGACATGCACTGCACCAAGGACAAAGTGTATTACGCAAACTCCGGCACTGCGGTGACAACGTTCGACGCGGAAACGCGGAGTTACAGGCCATCGACCCTCAAGGACATTTACGACTTCACCCGTTTGGTGGACCGGCTCGACAACATTCACATGACGGGTGATACGGTTCTGGCAACGGATGTCCCGCAGGACTACGAGCATGACATGAGCATGCTCTACGCCATTCTGGCAGGTAGCGAGAAACCATCTTGCCTGACCTTCAGAACCCGCGAACACATTCAAGACGCGATCCATTTATTCGATCTGGCATCAGGCGGAGAGGGCAAGTTCCTTGAAAAGCCCTCGGTCATTTTTGGCGGCTGCCCCATCGTATCCCCGCTTCGGTTTGGACGGGAAAACCTGGAAATCCTGATCGATACGGCGAAAATGGGGCTTGTCTGCGATCTTGCAGTTCCGCCGCAAGCCGGGGCGACATCGCCTGCGCCGCTGGCCGGCACTTTGGCGCAAGCTGTGGCCGAGACGCTGTCGTGTGTCGCCATTGCCAATTTGATCAATCCGGGCACTCCGGTGGTTTTCGCGGCCTGGCCCTTCATCACCGATCTGCGCACAGGATCATTTACGGGCGGAAGTGGCGAGCAGGCTTTGATCTCGGCTGCAGCCATTCAGATGGGCAATTTCTACAAACTGCCGACCAGTGTCGGCTGTGGCATGACAGATTCCAAGATTCCCGATGCGCAATACGGTTTGGAAAAGGCGTTGACCTTCGCTTTGGCTGCCCATGCAGGGGCCAACAGGCTCTGTGAATTTGGCGGGATGCTTGGCAGCCTGATGGGCTGTAGCTTTGAGTCGATGGTCATCGATAACGAGGCTGCGGGCATGATCTCGCGAACGCTGCGGGGGATCGAGGTGAGCGACGATACGCTTTCGGTCGATGTTATCCACGAATGTGCAATTGATCCCGGTCACTTCCTCGGCAACGCGCAGACCTTGCAATACATGGAAACCGAGTTTGTCTATCCGACCCTGATGGATAGGGAACTGACCGATACCTGGGAGAAAGCCGGTCGTCAGGACCTGTTCGAGCGGAGCCGGTCAGTAGTGGACGATATCCTATCCAATCATTACCCGAACTACTTTGGTAGTAAGGTAGATGAAGAGGTTCGGTCGAAGTTCCCAATCAAATTGCCCCTTGAGGTGATGCGCGCTGGGTAAGTGCTGCGGAGCATAGGAAAGGCGTCGCAACGTGCAAGTTTGCGACGCAGCATTGTTGCAATGCCTAGGTCCTGAACGCACCCTCGCGCGTCAGGTCGTCGGTCGCCAGCCGGATGCCTGTTTCAAGTATGTCAAACATCTGGTTCAACTCGTCTTCTGTGATGATCAGCGGTGGGGAAAACACACTCATGTTGATGATCGGCCGCAAGATCAGCCCGTTCTCCTGACAATGCCTGTCAATCAGTGCACCGACGGACTTATCCAGGTCCAAAAGGTTGTCTGCCTGGGCGTCCGCAACGCATTCAACGCAACCAACCAGACCCATACCGCGGGCGTCACCTACCAGCGGCAGCGCTGCCAGGTTTTGAAGGCGCTCTTCGAATAGCGGTGTGATCGCGCGGACATGCTCCAGAACGCCGTCGCGTTCCATGATTTCGATCGTCTTCAACCCAGCTGCCGCACTCACCGGGTGGCCCGAATAGGTGAAGCCGTTTGAAAATGTTGCGTCCTGCGCGTTTTCACCGCTCACATCTGCAATCAGCCGGTCAGAGATGATGCAGGCCCCCATAGGTACATATCCAGACGTCATTCCTTTGGCACAGGTGATGATGTCCGGTTGAATCCCAAAGACGTCTTCGGACGCAAACCAATGGCCCAACCGACCGAACCCGGTTACGACCTCGTCTGAAATATATAGGACATCGTACTTCCGGCAGATTTCCAGGCAACGCTGATGATACCCCTGCGGAGGCACGATAACGCCACCCGAACACAGGATCGGTTCAGCGATGAAAGCAGCCACCTTGTCTTCTCCAGTTTGCAGGATCATGTTCTCCAGATCCGCGATTTTTTCGTCCAGGAAATTTTCGACCGTCTGTCCGGGGCGACGTGTATACGGGTTCACGTTCGGAAGGAAACGCGTCAGGTGAGAGGCCTGGTCCAGCCATCCTTTGTCCCGCTCTTTTCCGGATACCGAGGCCGCCAGGTAAGTCGATCCGTGATAGGCCTTCTGCCGCGAAATCACGATTTTCTTTTCAGGTTTTCCCAGCAAGTTGTTGCGGAACTGGACGAAGCGAAGTGCACTGTCCACCGCCGTCGACCCGCCGGTCGTAAAGAACACATGGTTCAGGTCGCCTGGCGTTCTCTTGGCGATCTCGTACGCTAAACGAGCCGGAGCCGAATTTGCATTGTTGAAGGGAGAAAAATACGCCATCTCCCTTGCCTGTTGGGCCATCGCATCGGCAATCTCAGTGTTGCCATAGCCCAATTGAACGCACCACATGCCGGCAGGCCCGTCTATCAGGCGCTTTCCATCCTCTGTCACAACGTGAATGCCAAACCCGCTTTCAGCAAACGTCCGTTCATTTTCACCCAGACAAGACATCCCTTCCCACGGGTGCAGGAAGTGTTCGTTGTCCCAATCACGTATGGACTGAAAGCTTGAATTCAAAAGGGTCATTCGGCACCTTTGTGTAACATAAATCACAAAATGAACAATCATTCATTCAATGTCAATCCTTGGACTTTCATTCCACTAGATGCGAGAAGTCAGAGAGAGCACCCCAGCGAAGGATGACGAGATTACTGTCGAGCCAAATATCCCAACTAATGCCCGGGATCTGAGTAAGTTGCAGAACCGGAAGCAGCTGATCCAAGCGGCTGCGGATGCTATCTATACATTCGGAATTCGGGGGACGACCTCGGCAAGAATCCAGGAACTGTCAGGATTGTCGCGGGGAATGGTGAACCTGCACTTTGGCTCCAAGGAGAACCTTCTTCTTGCGGTAGCAGAGGAGTTGGCGGCGCGCTATGCAGGGCAGTGGAAGGCAATCGCAAACAATCCAGAGTTAGACGCCGCTGAAAAGCTGATTTCTATCATAAAAGCGGACTTCGATCCTTTGGTCCTTAACTCGAGGGACGTTGCGATCTGGTTTTCGTTTCGAGCAGAAGCGCTTTCGAACCCACACATATTTCCATTCATCGACTCACGGGACAAAGGCTTCCGAGCGGTGATCCTGGAGCTGTTGGAGCAATTAAAGAGCGAAGGTGAGTACGAAGACGTCGATGCCAAACTTGCAACAGACGCATTAACCGCAATGCTGGAAGGGCTTTGGACGGATTACCATTTGCATTCAGATACCTTCATTCCCGATGAGGCCTTGAACCTCTGCCTGTTTGTTTTGCGGTCAATGTTTCCGGCGCACTTTAGCACCCAGTCCGTCCATGGTTGAAGATAACTGAAGGACTTGGAACTACCCGTGGGCAATCATGAACCCGTCGGCGTGTCCGACTGCGCCTCGTGGTTCATTCGACGCAGGTCGTTTATCATTGCTTTGGCCAGAGATACGCACATAAGCAGCAAAACAACGCTGAACGGAAGTGCACCGATGATCATCGAATTGGTCAAAGCCTCTAGCCCACCTCCACCCGCAATCAGCAACGTTCCAATGACAAGCGTCAGCAGGACGCCCCAGATGATGCGATGAAGCAAGCCGGTGTCCTCAGAGCCACCAGACATGATCGTGTTCATCACAAGGATGCCGGAGTCGGCGGATGTAACAAGGAATGTCATTGTTAACAGCACACACATGACGCTCATAACCGTGAGAAAGTCGCCCGAGATCATTTCGCCCAGCGTGACAAACAGTGTGGATGTTGTCGAAGCGGCAAGGATTGACCCATTGGCATCCCCATTCAACTCCAAGTCAATGGCGGCTCCACCCAGAATGGCCATCCAGGCGAAGCAAACCAAGGATGGGGCAATGACCGCGCCAAGAATAAATTCGCGCACGGTTCGTCCTTTAGAGATCCGCGCCAGAAAAAGACCCACAAAGGGCGAAAACGCGATCCACCAAGCCCAGTAAAAGGTTGTCCATCCAGCTTGCCACTCAAACAAGCGCCCTTGTGTGCCTGCATCGTAAGCCGCGTCCTTGGTCGCGTCGGAAAGATCGGCGGCATTGGTGCTCAACCCGTCAAGAAATGCCGCTTTCGTTCCCCAGGCATCTGTCACGCCTGTGAATAACTCTCCGATGAAAGGTGCCGCCTCTGCCGGTAATACCGACGCAAACTCGGCTTCCGATATCGGGCGATAGGCTTGAAAGCTCAACGGAATGAAGTTTTGGATATAGTCGATCAACGCCGTAGCGTATGTTGTCGCGGCAAATGAAAACGATCCAAAAACAATGAAAACGGCCAGCAAAACCAGAGACAACAAGAGGTTAATGTTCGACAGGTATTTGACGCCGCGCCCTACACCAGAGACGGCAGAGAGTGTCGACATTATCATAACCAGTGCAAGCGCTGCGATGAGCCCAGTGGTCGAAGGCTTCATTGTGGTCGCGGCATTTTCCACAAGCCAATTCGCACCTGTAATCAGAAACGCGCCATCCACCAGTTGAGAAACGCCATATCCGATCGTGACCGCAACGCCGAGTATCGTTGCCACGACCCCGAGTATATCGATCACATGTCCGGCAACACCGTTGGAGTATTCGCCAAGTAACGGGGTCAGCGCTGTTCGGATCGTCAGCGGCATGCCGCGGGTAAAGGCGTAGTAGGCAAGGCTTAGACCTGTGACCACGTATATTGCCCAAGCGTGAAAACCGGTGTGCAAGAAAGTATAGCGGTAGGCTCCTTCTATCGCCTCCTCACTTTTGGGCGTGACTTCCCCAGAAACGGTCAATGGATTGGTTTCCCACAGACCAAGCGGTTCAGCAGTTGCATAGACCATGAGGCCCACGCCCAAACCTGCTCCAAACATCATGGAAAACCATGAGAAGTTCGAGAATTCGGGCTTCTCGCCTTCTGCTCCCAGCCTTATTCGCCCGGTTGCAGGAATGAGCGCGACAAGAAAAAGGAAGAGTACAAAAAGACCGACGGACAGGTTGTAGAACGTGTTGAATTCAGCCAACAACCCTGACTTCCAAGATCGCAACGTGTCGTTTGCAGATAATGGCCACACCAACGCCCAAAGGACCAGCAGGGATACCGAGAACTTGCTCACCAGCGCAATTGGCAGGCTATATCCTTTGTAAAACCCAGCCCGTTGCGTTTCTATTTTGAGGTCTGTGAAAGGGTCCTCAAGCGTCATGTCTTCCCGGTCTCTCATAGATTTTCTGCCTTGCACGCAGCGCTGCCGGGCCTAACCCTCAGCATGAGCACATGCGACGCTTCTAACATCCAAAGAATAGACCTGATCTGCAACGATTTTCCACTGCTATGACTTTGGCCCATAAGATCAGCCAAGTAGTTTCTGCGTGTTTGTAGGTTGGCTGTTGCCCGAAACAATTTGGCCTTTGATTGTCGCAAACTATAAGGTGATGGTGGGACCTGCCTGGCGGAAAATTCGTGAGGCGATGCTTGCAAGCCACAGGTTTTGAGAGGGTCAATTTACCTTGGGTCAGGACCCATTGATTTCCAGCTAGCTGCGTGATTCACGGCTCGAAAACCGAGCAGTGAACATGTCTGATCTTTTCTGGCTAAGTGACGCCCAGATGGCGCGTCTGGCACCTTTCTTTCCCAAGTCCCACGGTAAGCCGCGCGTCGATGGCAGGCGCGTATTAAGCGGGATCATTCTCATCAATCGCAATGGCTTACGGTGGCGCGATGCACCCGCTGAATATGGCCCACACAAGACGCTATACAACCGTTGGAAACACTGGAGCGATAAGGGGATCTTCGCCCGGATGATGGCCAGTTTGGCCGCCGAACACGGTGAGCAGAAAACGGTCATGATCGACGCTACCTATTTGAAGGCACATCGAACAGCGACCAGTTTGGGCGTCAAAAATGGGGGCGTGGACGCCTGATTGGTCGCACGAAGGGCGGTATGAACACGAAGCTTCATGCCATCTGCGACAGCCAGGGCCGACCACTCAACCTGTTTATGACCGCCGGTCAGGTCAGCGGTTATATCGGGGCACGGGCGTTGCTGAGCAGTTTGCCGGATGTCGATTGGCTGCTCGGCGACTGCGGCTATGACGCCGATTGGTTCAGAGAAGCGTTGAAAGACAAAGGTATACCCGCTTGCATCCCAGGTCGGAAACAAAGGAAGAAGCCGGTGAAGTACGACAAGCGTCGCTACAAACGACGCAACCGGATCGAGATCATGTTTGGCAGGCTCAAGGACTGGCGGCGTGTCGCAACCCGATATGACAGATGCCCGAAGGTCTTCCTATCAGCAATCGCGCTGGCCACTCTCATCATTTGCTGGCTATGAGTCCTGACCTTAGGAAGCCGCTGGTGCCAATTCCCTGCGCGCATACCGTTCGCATGGCACGCTCTCTTGGACCTTTCCGATTGTATTGCGCTGCATTTCAGGTCTCCATCTGGCTACTCAGGTACTCACCTGTTCGACGGTAGTGATCGATCAAGTGCCGGGTTGCGCTGTCTGCGTCGTGATCTAAGGCAGCGTCCAGAATCTGCTGATGCTCGGCGGTGATATCCCGTTTTTTGTAACTCGAGCCGCCGGCCGCCAGATAGCGGTAGCGAATGTTCAGGTCGTAAAGCTGCGAACAATACCGTAACAGCAACGGCAGTTTCGAATTGTCCAGCAAAGCCATATGAAACGCTTTGTGAGCGTCTTCAAAGTCGTGCGCCCCATTTTGGCTTGCCTTTTTCATGTGGTGGTGACGCAATACAAGTCTATCCTCCCATGTGGCATCCGCGTTGGCGATCGAGGCGCGCAGCGCGGTTTCCTCGAGGTTGCATCGCAGCAGCAGGATTTCCTCGAAGTTACACTTGCTCACTGGCGCAGCCCTAAACCCGCGTTGGTCAATCCGTTCAACCAACATGTCTGATGTCAACAGACTCAGCGCTTCGCGAACCGGACTGGCGCCAGTGTCCAAAAGCCCGCGGAGCTGTTCAATCTTGAGTTTTTGTCCGGGAGGCAATTCGCCTGTCAGGATCATATCGCGCAGCCTTCGATATGCACCGTGAGTGGCTGATGTCTCTTTGCCCTCGGTATCCAGCATGGCGTCCATATCCGACCGTTCCTCTTAGAATTCGCTAACTATGGGTGCTCTTAACTGAGAGCACTCGTTCCAGTCGATAGGCCAACTGAAAGGTTTAGCGAACCTTCGTTTATCATCCACCGGCGAAGGACAAAGCTGCGCGCCCCGCACTTGTGCATGGGGTCGTTCTCGGCCAGCTTGCGGGCAGCCTCAAGGCTGTCGGCGCGATAGATGATCAGGCCCATCCCCTGCATATGTTTACCAGTCTCATCCGACATTGGCCCGGCAAAGGCCAACTTTCCCGATCGTTCCAGTTTCGCCTGATACGCCAAATGATCCTGAAGCGCTGCCTTGACATCTTCCGGTGCTTTGGCCGGCGTGCTGTGCGCAACGTATAGTTCCAAGGCAAGTGCGCCACGGCTTTTCGCTTCTGATTTGTAGTCTGCCCAAGCAACCATGACCATGCTCCAAAATATCGATATTATTTGACATATGGCAAAATAGTCGGCAAAAATCAAGCGAACTGACATGGATGGTGAAAATGAAATACCTGGTGGGAGAGACTTCGGAAGGCACTGCGGTTTTTGCTGTGAACGGTGAAAACGCTGTGAATTTAACGGTTTTGGATCCTGCCGTTGGTTCCGATCTGATGGGTTTGATAGCCAAGCCTGAGCTGACCGACTCGCTGGCTGACAAAATCGCCGCTGCAGACAGCATGCCTCTGTCGTCAATCACACCGGCCTTGCCCGTGGCCGCGCCCGGCACAATCATTTGTATGGGGTTGAACTATACGGACCACATCAAGGAAGGCGGATATGACATCCCCGAGTATCCGACGCTGTTCATGCGTGGGAAAAACTCGATCATGGCGGCGGGACAGCCAATGGTGCGGCCTGCCTGTTCTGAGAAACTCGACTATGAAGCCGAGCTTATGCTGATCGTCGGAAAACGTGGTCGCCACATCTCGGAAGAAGACGCGTTGGATTATGTCTTTGGCTACACCGTGTTCAACGATGGATCACTACGGGACTATCAGCGCAAAACCGTTCAATGGACGCCAGGCAAAAACTTTGATGACACAGGCGCCATCGGCCCTTTCACCGTAACGCCGGACGAATTGCCCGAAGGGGCATCTGGTCTGAAGATCGAAAGCCGTGTGGGCGATGAAATTCTTCAAAGCTCGAACACGGCCAACATGATTTGGGGCGTTCGTCAGGTCATTGCGACGATTTCCGAATACACCACTTTGGAGCCCGGAGACCTGATTGCGCTGGGCACACCCCCGGGGGTCGGCCACGCCAAAAGGCCCAATCCCCGTTGGTTGAAGCCCGGCGAAACCGTCGAGGTCGAGATTGAAGGCATCGGTATCTGCGCCAGCCCGATCATCGACGAAAAAGAGGCCAATTCAAAGGTGGCAGCAGCATGAGCGCACCAACCGGGGCAAAGCTGGAGGCACTTCGTGCCAAGGCGCAGCAAGATCATCGCGATCTGCGCGAGCGCATTCCACGTCTGTCGGATGACGCAATCGCCTTGATCCTGCGCGATTCCAGATCGCACTACGCATGGACCGATCAGCCAGTCCCTGACGAACTGCTTGAAGAAATCTATGACATCACGATCAACGGCGCGACCAGCATGAACACCCTTCCAGCGCGCTTTATTTTCGTGAAAAGCGCCGAGGGCAAAGAGCGGCTTGCCAAGTCGCTAAAGCCAAAGAACGTGCCAAAGATGATGGACGCTCCGGTCACGGCGATCATTGCCTATGACTTGGACTTCTGGAAGGAACTGCCCTTCCTTTTCCCGCATGAAGATCGCCGACCTCTGTTCGAGAACAACCCCGATTATGTGGCCGATACTGCATATCGAAACGGCACGCTGCAGGGCGCGTACTTCATGATCGCGGCGCGGGCCGTCGGGTTGGACGTAGGTGCCATGTCAGGCTTCTCGAACAAGATCGTCGACGAAGAGTTCTTTGCGGGTACGACACTCAAGTCCAACTTTCTTTGCAATCTGGGCTACGCGGACGAAACTGGACTGTTCCAAAAGCTGCCGCGCTTTCCGTTCGAAAAAGTTTGCTCTTATGCATAAGGAGGTGATGCCGTGGCCATGAAAGTGAAACCTGTCGTGACTTACCGCACGACAGCTCAATGCCCGACACATGCGCGCACTGAGATCCCAATTCGCGATCTGGATGTGGTTGTCGACGAACCCGTCGAACGGGGCGGAACAAATCTTGGCCCGTCTCCGACCGAAACCGCAATGGCGGCCCTGATCGCCTGTACCAACGTCATCGGGCACAAGAACGCGCACCGGTTGGGTATTGATCTTGGTGCGGTGACAATCGACGCGAAATGCAGGCTGGATCGGCGCGGTGTCTTGATGGAGGAGGAGATCGATGTTCCGTTTCCCGAAATTGAGCTCACCGTGAATTGTGAGACGCCCGCCAGTCAGGAGGAACTGACACGCGTGGGCGAAGAAACAGCCAAATATTGCGCCATTGCAAAACTGTTTGAAGCGGCAGGCACTGACCTGACCGTCAACTGGGTCAAAACTAACCACTAAAAATAAAAGACCCGACTTTCTGGGAGGAGAGATAATGAAAAACTGGACCAAACGCAGCCTTATGGGAGCTGCTCTGGCAGGCGTCATGGCCTTGCCTCTTGCCGCAGAAGAGACCATTTCCGCTGTTGTAATAGACGGCTACCCCGACCGCGCGTTGTGGGTGAAAGAATTCACCAATTTCTTCATTCCGGAAGTGGACAAACGGCTGGCCGAGTCCGGCAGCTATAAGATGAACTGGCAAGAGAATTATGGCGGTTCAATCGTAAAGCCAAAAGGCGTTCTGGAAGGGATCCAGTTGGGCCTTGGCGACATAGGCATCGTCACAACGATCTTCCATTCCTCGAAGTTGCCCAGCCAGGGTATTTCGGGTTCGACGCCATTCGTTGCAACGGACGCGCGCGCCGTGGCCAAGGCCGTGGACGAAATCGCACGAGAATATCCGGCGATGCAAAATGAGTTCGCCGCGCAGAACCAGGTCTATCTGGCAACGGGTGTTGTTCTGGACACCTATCAGATCTTTTGCTCAAAACCGGTTGCTGCCGTCTCGGACCTGGAAGGGCGCAAGATTGCTGGTGCAGGACTCAACCTGCGTTATCTTGAGGGTATCAAAGACGCAGCTGGCGTTCGTGGTGGGCTGACGGACTTTTACAATATGGTCCAAACTGGTCTGGTTGATTGTGCGATGCTCTGGCCCGAAGCCGCCAAGACCTTCAAAATCGCCGAAGTGGCTCCTTACATGCTCAAAGCTGACTTGGGTGCCGTGAACTCCAAGACGATCACCGTGAATTCTGACTATTGGGCAAAGTTGCCAGATGAAGTCAAAGACGTTCTGAAGGCCGTCGCCATCGACTACCGGGATCACGTGGCTGGTATCGCTATGGACCGCGCAGCGGCCTCAAGAGAAGCATATACCGAAGCTGGTGGGACGATTGTCGAAGTTTCGGACGAAGACCGCGCCGCCTGGGCAAACGCCATGCCGAATGTTGCTCAGGAATGGGCGGCCACGCTGAATGAGAACGGCGAACAAGGCGACGCGATATTGGCCGCCTATCTTGGCAAGCTTCAGGACGCCGGTTTCACCGGAGTGCGTGACTGGACGGCCGAATAACCGTCCGGCGATCCGGGAAAGGGGCCTTTCATGCTGAAGACCGCAGTTGCTGGCCTGTCGCGGGTCGCCAATTCACTCGCAATCGCCGCCAATGCTTTGGGTACGCTCGTCGTTCTTGCGTTGGTGGTTGTTCTGAATGTCGACGTCATTGCACGTGGCCTGTTTTCGGCCCCACTGCGAGGCACTTATGAGATGGTGCAGTTCTCCGTCGTGATGATCGTCTTTCTGCAGTTGGCAGACGTGGTCAGGGTGGACCGGCTGACACGTTCGGACGGGTTTTTGAACCTGCTGCACCATAGTCGCCCCGGCTTGACGGCCAACCTGAGGCGTATCATCAACGCGATTTCAGCGATCTTTATGGCCCTGATTGCTTATGTGACCTTTCCCGAATTCCTGCACATGTGGGAGACGCAGGACTACTTCGGAGTGCCCGGTCTTTTCACATTGCCCTGGTGGCCGGTCAAACTGGTCATCGCGTGCGGTACTGCGCTTGCCTGCGTGATCTTCCTGCTCAAGGTCGTCACGGCGCAGGACCGCCCGCAACTTATTCGCACCCCTGAACATGACGAGGCCGCAGAATGACGCCGATTGAGATTGGCCTGATCTCGGTCGTTGCCATCGTCTTTTTGATCTACGCAGGCGTCTACATTCCCATTGCTCTGGGTGTCGTCTCGTTTGTGTCGATCTGGCTGATGCGGGACAATTTCACCCTTGCGCTCAACCTGTTGAAAGTCGCGGTCGGCGATAGCGCGATGGAATACAGTTTCGCGACTATCCCGCTGTTTACCTTTATGGGGCTCATCGTTTCAAAGGCCGGGTTAGGCAAGGACATCTACGAAGTCATGACCATGCGGTTTCGCAAGGTCAAAGGCGGGATTGGAATGGCCACGGTCGGAGCCAACGCCGTCTTTGCCGCAGTTACCGGATCATCAATCGCGTCAGCATCGGTGTTCACCAAAGTCTCGGTGCCGCAGATGATGGCACAGGATTACAACCCACGCTTTGCTGTTGGTGTGGTGGCTGGGTCTTCGGTTTTGGGCATGATTATCCCGCCTTCGGCGATGCTGATCATCTACTCCTTTGTTGCTGAACAATCCGTAGGGGACATGTTCCTTGCCGGGGTCATTCCCGGGATCATGTTGGCGATCGCCTATGTTGGCGCGATCTGGGCCATGGGCCGATTCACACCGGCGTTCGTCGGTGGCCGCATCGTGGCAGATACCGAATGGATGTCCGGGCGCGAGATTGCGTCCAAAACGCTACCAACTCTGTGCATCATTACTATCGTTCTTGGCGGGATCTACACCGGCTGGCTTACTGCGGTCGAGGCGGGAGCAGCCGGAGCCTTCGTCGCTTTGATCATCGCTGTCCTACGCAGGTCCATGTCCCCAAAAGCGTTCTGGGACGCGTTGCTGGAAACCGGTCATATCACAGCGGCTATCCTGTTCCTGATCACAGCGGCGTCAATCTACAGCCGCATGTTGGGACTGGCCGGGTTGCCTAACCAATTGCAGGATATGCTTGCAGGGAATTCCGCATCCTTCTGGTCGATCATGCTGCTCTATGTGCTGTTGATGCTGTTTCTCGGAACATTGCTCGACACGGCATCGATCATTCTGATCGTTGTCCCGTTGTTCCTGCCTATGGCCGAAGCGCTGGATATGTCGCTGATCTGGTTTGGGATCATTACCGTGGTCGGAGCCGAAATCGGACTTTTGACCCCACCGCTGGGCATATCCTGCTTTGTTATCAAATCCACGATAAACGATGACTGCATCTCGCTGAAGGACGTGTTTATGGGCGCGCTTCCCTTCGCCTTTGTGATGCTGATCGTTCTGTTCATTCTGATCGAGTTCCCGATCCTCAGCCTTGCCCTGATTTAAGGAGACCAAGATGCGCTCTGTCACCAAAGACAACATCACCGACGTGTTCATGGGGTACCTGTCGAAGGACACCGATCCGCGGATGCGTGAAGTCATGGGGTCTCTGGTCAGGCATCTCCACGACTTTGCCCGAGAAACCAACCTGACGCATGACGAATGGCGCACGGGAATTGCATTCCTAGAAGGTTGTGCTGCTGTGGAAACCGAGGACAGGCATGAATTCGTGCTGGCCTCGGACGTATTGGGCCTGTCATCGCTGGTGGACATGCTGCATTCAAGTCCGGACGCAACAAGCTCATCTGTTCTTGGGCCTTTTCACGTCTCTGGCGCCCCCCCACTGCCAATTGGCGGCGATATGAAGCGTCATTACGGAGGGCCGGTTCTGCTTGCTGAAGGCGTTATCCGGGATACCGAGGGTAATCCGATTGCTGGCGCTGAACTCGACATCTGGCAAACTGCGCCAAACGGAATGTACGCGAGTCAGGATGAAGAACAGGACACCTATTCTTTTCATGGTCTGATGACCACTGGTGAGGATGGTAAATACGCCTTCACAACTGTCAAACCAGTCGAGTATACGGTGCCGTCAGATGGACCTGTTGGGGGCATCCTGCGCGCCTGCGGTCGTCATCCCTGGCGACCGTCGCACCTGCATTATATCGTCAAGGCACCCGGCCATAGATCTTTGGTGACCGAGATCTTTCCGAACGACGATCCATACCTGGATCAGGATACAGTGTTTGGCGTTCGGGATGACTTGGTGATGACGTATGTTGAACGACCAGCTTCAGAATTTCCCGATAACATGGAACTTTCTGGTAAGATCACCGAACCTTTCTTGTACGTGAACTTCGATGTGAAGCTTGCCAGAGTCTGAATTCTGCTGAGGATGCTTAAGGTGCTGAAACACACTTTCCTTTTAGGTGCAGCGCTGTTCTGCGGTACGGCACTCGCAGAAGAGCGACCGATCTTCGATGCACATATCCACTACAGCCATGATGCCGTAAAACTGGTGCCACCCGAACAAGTGGCCAAAATTCTCCGGGACGCGGGCGTTCGGAAAGCGCTCGTTTCCAGTTCGGACGACAATGGTACGCAATTGCTGTTGGCCGCAGCGCCGGACATCGTTGTTCCAGCGCTTCGCCCTTATCGTCGTCGCGGTGAAATCAACACCTGGATGCACGATGAAACGGTTATCGACTATCTGAAAGCAAACCTGGCCAAGAACGACTACGAAGCCATCGGCGAATTTCATGCCTATGGGGACGATATCAAAACGCCAGTTATCCAGCGCATGATTGCGATGGCAAAAGAACAGAACCTAATTCTTCACCACCACGGCGATCGCGAGGCAGTTGATTTGATCTTCGAAACCTGGCCGGAGGCACGGGTATTGTGGGCCCATTCTGGCTTTGACGACCCGGCCAGTGTGGTCGATGCCTTAGACGCCTATCCCAGGCTATGGGCCGATCTGGCGTTTCGTTCGGATATGGTTTCGCGAAGCCGCGTCGACCCAGATTGGAAGGCAGCGTTCGAAGCGCACCCCGATCGTTTCATGGTTGGTACAGATACGTTTGCACCGGAGCGTTGGTACTACGTAGGCCCTCATGCTGACTTTTCGCGTGAATGGCTGGATTTGCTTCCGGATCAGATCGCTGACAACATCGCTTTTGCCAACGCAGAGCGTCTACTGGCGTCAGAATGATCCGCTGGGTTTTAGTGTTTTTTGCATCATCCGGCGCGGCTGTTGCTTGTGAAGCAGAGGGACAACGCATGGGATCGGAAACACAAAACGCACCCGCGGTGCATGTGGCTGCCGCTGCAATTTCCTTAGCCCAACCGTTTTCCATTTTGGTTACAATTTGCGGTGAAACTGCCGTCAGTGAGGTGCGTGTCGACGCGATCATGCCCGCTCACCAACACGGGTTGAACTACGCTCCAAAGGTCACTGCAATAAGCGACAGACTGTTCCGTGTGGATGATATGCTATTCCACATGCCGGGCTTGTGGGAGCTGCAGGTGAACGTCGATTTCAGCGGGCGATCGGTATCCTATACGTCTGAAATTGCGCTAAAATGAAGCCGTGGGTGACAGCTGCGTTAATAGTCCTGACGGGTGCGGTGCGCGCCGAAGTCCTTTTATCTGAAGACGAAATTCAAAAAACGCTGTCTTTCGGACCGTGGCCTCCGATTGTTCAATCGGATCCAAGCAACAGGGTTTCACGTGATTCAAGAGCGATTGCGCTCGGCGCGGCCTTGTTCAACGATCCGGTGTTGTCAGTCGATGGCGCGTTTTCTTGCGCGAGTTGTCATGATCCTGAACAGGCATTTGCGACTTCCGAGGCGCGTGCGCTTGGCCGCGTCCTGTTAGATCGAAACACACCATCACTTCGAAACCTTGCCGGTCTCCGCTGGTACGGATGGGGCGGCAAGAGCGACAACCTTTGGGCAGCCAGCTTGCATCCGATCATCGAAGAACAGGAGTTGGCGCATAGTAAAGAAAGCCTAAAAACGGCCATTTCTGAGAGTTCATATGTCGGTGATTATGAAACTATTTTTGGCAGTATCCAGGTTCAAGAACCAGAATTGGTGTTGGTAAATACTGCCAAAACTATATCGGCTTACCTGGAAACGTTGGGGACCGAGCGGACGCAATTTGACGATTTCAGGGATGCATTGGAACGCCGAGATTTAGCGGCGGCTGCGAACTATCCCGCAGCTGCCCAGCGAGGTCTTCAGCTCTTTTTGGGACGCGGAAATTGTGTGTTTTGCCACAACGGTCCGAGGTTTTCTAACAATGAGTTCCACGATGCTGGCGTTCCATATTTTCTGAACGAAACCGAAGTCGACGAAGGGCGGTTCGGTGGATTGAACTTCTTACTTTCAAGCGCATACACTTTAGACGGCGACTGGAGCGATGATCCGGATAGGCAAGGTGCATGGGCGGTTCGCAGTGTACGCAGGAGCCACTCCGATTTTGGGACTTTTCGTACGCCAAGCCTGCGGGGCGTGGCCGAAACCGCGCCTTACATGCATGACGGCAGCCTGATCGACTTGGATGCGGTGATCAGGCACTACAGCGAAATTGATGCAGAAAGGTTGCACGCCGACGGTGAAGCCATTCTCTCGGTGTTGAATTTGTCTGAGCGCGAGATTGCAGACTTAGTCGCATTTTTGGCGACACTGTCCAAGGTGCCTTAATACAGCTCTTGTGTTTACGGCTTGGGAATGGGCTAACTGGCTGGCAGCCTTGGCGACCGTTTGAGGTCTTGGAGTCTGTGCTTCATATCACTAAGAAAAACTACTCCTGAGGCTATTCCGATCATCGTGAACGTTTGAGCCAGCTGGGGTGCACGGCTTCGTTGAACCCAGATCTCGCTTTTCAGGTCACTGAAAAGTTTGATGGATATTGGCGGCTGTCTCACGTAGCGCTTGTTCAATTGTTGCTTTTTGTCTTGAAAACCGGGTCGTTGGTACCGGAATGGAGATTGCGTGCAAATCTCCAACCCAATCGACGAAGGAAAAACCTATTGCCGACACGCCGGCGGAATGTTCGTCCAAATCATAAGCTAGACCCTGTTCTCGGATAACAGCCAGCTCGGACAAGAACTCATCTAAGTTCCTCTGGATACCATTCCGGTTCCATTCGTTTCGAATTAGCTTGATCGCATCCTCTTTACTGAGTTGGGCAAGACACGCTTTTCCATTCGCCGTGGTGGTCAACGGAAAAACTTCCCCCACTTTCGAGACGGTTGTCAAACGGTACACGCCGGGAACCTGATCTAGAAAAACCATACCGATGCCACGCATGACTGCGAGGTCTGTTGTTTCTCCGGACTTCTGGGTCAGTTCCGTTAATAGAAGCCGGCTGTGTTCTACAATATTGTAGTTGGCTGCGCCTGCGAGGACGCTCAGTTCAGGGCCTAGCCGCAATCCGCTTCCATTCGCGTCGGCAATAACCAATTTTTCTTCTGCAAGGGCGCTTGTGATTCTCTGTACCGTAGAGCGGGGCAGATCAACGCGGTCGGCGATTTTCCCCAAGCTCATTCCAGATTGGCTTTCCTTCAAAACACGCAGAATCGAAGCCGCTCGTGAAATAACCTGAATTCCACCTTTTTCATTTTTATCAGACACTTAATCTGTCCTCACACTTCTTTCTGCCACCGCATGCCGGTATTGAATATTCAAGAACAATGTATCGCAATGCGGTGCAAGTCAACCGTAATGTGAGTTTCTTGTTGACCGCATTGTGGTGCGTGTGCATCATGATACGGGACAGGTGGGGAGGCCACCCAAACAATTCAAATCGACCAACGCCGCTTCGTCGGCGAACAGAGGAGATATGCCCAATGGTTGAAATCCGCGGCATCGAGTTCCAGGGCAACACCGAAAATGACATGGGGTTGGAGTTCTACAACCTTAGCCACAGATACGGGTTTCAGTGTCCGAATTGGCCCTATTTCAAAGACGTTCAGATCGACCGGAAACACTACATGGCCAAGTCGGGCGTCTTGTCGCAGACGATTACCACGACCATGCACGTGACAACGCATATCGATGCACCAGCGCACGTAGTTCAGGGAACGCCCTTCATCGACGAAGTGCCGCTGCCGCACTTCTTCGGTTCGGGACTGGTCGTCTCGGTTCCCAAAAAGAAGTGGGAGCAAATCACAGGAGATGATCTGGAAAAGGCCTGCGGGCACGCGATCCGAAAAGGCGATGTTCTGATCATTAACACAGGTTGGCACAAGCAGTACGAAGATGGTGACTACTTCGCCTACTGCCCGGGTCTTGTTCCTTCAGCCGCTGAGTGGATGATCGAAAAAGGCGTGAAAGTTGTTGGGCATGACACCCAGGCAAATGATCACCCGCTGGCAACGGCCATTGGTCCACAACGCAACGGTCCGATCCTGCCGCACCTTGAGAAAGAGTACCTTGAATGGTCGGGCGGAACCCCATGGGAGGTTGATTTCCCAGAATGGGAGCCGGTGCATAACATGCTGTTCTCAAGAGGTATACTCGGCATCGAAAATGTCGGCGGCGATCTTGATGCGGTTACCGGCAAGCGGTGCACCTTCGCGTTTTTCCCATGGAACTGGGACCGTGGTGATGGCTGCATCATCCGCCTGGTCGCGATGATCGACAAGAACCAGTCTTACCGCATCGAGGCTGGCGAAGAATTCTGAACACTCGCGGACCGATCGCTGGTTCGCTGGCGACCGCCAATTCTATTTTCCTGAGCGGAGACGAACATGCATCTAAAGCGGTTTCAAGATGCCCGGCCCTACGAAGCACCGAACCACTTTGGATGTCACGGGCTTCGATTGCAGGGGTTCGAGGAGGGCGGGCCAAAAAATCAGTGGATCGGCTTCAGCCAGTTCCTGCCTGGGGGCGGGGCGGGGCCGGACTCTACGCCGTTCGAGAAGGTCTACGTGGTTTTAGAAGGCGAGATGACCGTCATCGTTGGCGGCGCCGAAACTACTCTTGGCCCCATGGACAGCTGCACGATCGCACCGGGCGAAGTGCGAAAAATTGAAAACCGCGCAAACCACATCTGCAAAATGCTCGTGGTCATTCCGTATCCGCCAGAAAGCTGAGGACTATAAGAATGTCTGATCCACTCAAGATGTTTGACGTTAAGGGAAACGTCGCGCTGATCACAGGAGCCTCGGGCGCTTTCGGGATGGTGGCTGCGCGTGTTCTGGCCGGGGCAGGTTGCGACCTGGTTCTGGCTGCGGGCAATCAAGATGCGCTTGATGAGATTGCTAATGAATGCCAGGCGATTGGTGCAACCGTCGTCACCGTAAATACCCGTCCTGCTGACGAAGCATCATGTGATGCTTTGGTAGACGAAGCCGTCAACAACTTTGGAAAGCTGGACATTCTCGTTGTCGCGTCGGGTATGAACAAGGTTGCGCCGATCAACGAAATGGCACCCGAAACTTTTGACGCGGTAATGGATGCCAATGTAAACCAAAGCTGGTTATTGGCCCGCGCAGCAGCGGCACAGATGAAAGCCAGCGAATACGGCAAGATCATCTTTGTCAGTTCAGCTCGCAGTATCCTTGGCCATCCGGCCGGTTACACGGCGTATTGCGCCTCAAAGGCCGCAGTAAACGGGATCACCAAGGCCTTGGGGTGTGAGCTGGGGCCGACCGGTATAACCGTCAACGCCATCGCACCCACGGTCTTCCGTTCGCCGCTGACGGCTTGGATGTTTGAAGACACCGACCAGGCCAAAGCGGTGCGCGATGGTTTCCTTACCCGTGTCCCGAAAGGTCGGCTGGGCGAGCCTGAAGACCTTGCCGGTCCGCTCCTGTTTCTCGCGTCGCGGGCATCTGATTTTTACACCGGGCATATCCTTCATGCCGACGGTGGATATACGGCGGGTTAAATGATGGCGCGCAAGAAGCAGCAGATGGCGGTGATTGGTGCAGGCCTGATGGGCCATGGCATTGCCCTGACTTTGGCAAGAGCAGGCCAATACGTCGCTATCACGGACCCCATAAGAGAAGCTCGGGATACAGTGTCTGAGCGCATTCGCGCCAGTATGGCGGCGATGGGGGATGACGAGGTTACAATCACTAAAACCCTCAAGATGATTGAGATCTTTGCGACAACGGAAGGTGCGGTTCGAAATGCTGACGCCGTGTTCGAAGCCGCGCCGGAAAAACTGAATCTCAAGCGTACGATTTTTGCTGAGATCGAAAAGCATGCCCCACAGACGTGCATTCTCGCGTCCAATACATCCGTCATGCCGATCACTCAGATCATGTCTGGATTACGGCTAAAAAACCGGGCACTCGGAACGCATTGGTGGAACCCACCGCACATGATCCCGCTGGTCGAAGTCATCAAGACCGAGTGGACAGACCCTGTGATAGCGCAGACGATGATCGATCTTTTGAAGGACGCTGGCAAAACACCGGTGATGGTCGAAAAGGATGTGCCCGGCTTTATCGGCAATCGTCTTCAGCACGCCTTGTGGCGCGAAGCTGTCAGCCTGGTCGAAAACGGTATCTGCGACGCGGAAGCAGTCGATACGGTAATCAAATCCAGCTTTGGACGCCGACTAGCAGTGCTCGGGCCGCTGGAGAACGCTGACCTTGTTGGAACTGACCTGACGCTCGATATCCACGAAAACGTATTGCACGATCTTGAGGCGCAGAGGGGACCTTCATCCTATCTCAAGTCGCTTGTTGATGCGGGCAAGCTGGGCATGAAATCCGGCGAAGGGTTCAGGAAATGGGCTGAGGGCGAGGCAGACCAAGTTCGCCAGCGCGTCGCGAACCATCTGAAAAATCTCGAGAAGACTTTGTAAGATCAATCAAACACTGGCGGGAGGCCGGTGAAGGGAGGACGCAATGACAAGGACTTTCAAAACGGCCACAAGGCGCAGTTTCATAGCTGGGGCAACTGCGGCGATTGCCGCTCCGGCCATCCTCCGGGCGACGCGCGCCTATGCTGCAAACCCGACGCTTCGGATCGGCAATGTCAGCCCGCGCACTGGGCCTTTGGCGGGTTTTGCCGAAGCTGATGAATATGTGCTTCAAGCCATTCAGCAGGTCTTTTCGGCGGGGTTGGACAACAACGGCAAGACCTGGAATGTCGAGATCATCTCAAAAGACAGCCAGTCCAACCCGAACCGCGCAGCAGAGGTCGCCGCCGATCTGATCCTGGGCGATGAGGTTGATATCATCGTGGCGGCATCCACACCGGACACGGTGAACCCCGTTGCTGATCAGGCCGAGATCAATGAAGTTCCCTGCATCACCACCGACTGCCCCTGGCAGCCATACTTCTTTGGGCGCAACGGTGTTCCAGGGGAGGGATTTGAAAACACCTATCATTTCTTCTGGGGTCTTGAGGATGTGATCGCAGCGTTCCTCGATATGTGGGACAAGACTGGCGTGACCAAGACTGTGGGCGGTCTTTTCCCCAACGATGCGGACGGCAACGCTTGGGGTGATCAGGAGCTGGGTCTGCCCAAGCCGCTGGCAGCCGCCGGTTATACACTCACCGATCCCGGCCGCTATCAGCCGTTGTCCGACGACTTCTCAAACCAGATCGCAGCGTTCAAAGCAGCTGGTTGTGAAATTGTCACCGGCAACATGATCCCACCGGATTTCGCGACATTCTGGAGCCAGGCGGCCCAGCAAGGGTTCAACCCGAAGGTCGTCACAATTGGTAAGGCGCTGCTGTTCCCGTCCGTTATTGAATCGTTGGGTGACCGCGGCGATGGATTGTCGACCGAGGTCTGGTGGTCTCCGCACCATCCATTCTCGTCTTCGCTGACAGGCACCACTTCGAAGGAACTGGCCGAAGGATATACGGCAGAGTCAGGTCGTCCGTGGACCCAACCGCTTGGCTTCAAACATGCTCTGTTTGAGGTCGTCGCTGATGTCATCAAAAGAGCTGATGATCTGGAAGACCCGTCTTCGATCATTTCGGCGATCACGTCCACGAACCTGAACACAATCGTCGGGCCGGTGAACTGGGGTGATGGACCGATGAATAACGTCACCAAAACACCGCTGGTCGGCGGCCAGTGGCAGAAGTCCGGAGACGCGTACGAATTGCAGATTGTTGCAAACAGCACCGCACCCGAGGTTCCGGTGACGGCAGACATGAAGCTGCTGGGCTGACTAATTGTTCGGCGCCGATCTTGGCGCCGGACCCTCCATCCGAGAGAAGCATGACAACAATCCTGAATCTCCAAGACCTGTGCAAGGCATTTGGCGCAGTCACTGTCGCCGATGCGCTGAGCTATCAGGTCCAACAAGGTGAGGCGCTTGGGGTGATTGGCCCCAATGGCGCCGGTAAAACCTCGATGTTCAACCTGATCACAGGGACGCTGAAACCAAATTCTGGAGGTATCGAGTTTGATGGTCAGAACGTCACCAAATGGAGCGCAGCAAAACGCAGCCATGCAGGGATCGCACGTTCGTTTCAGGTTCCGCAGCCGTTTTCGGGAATGACTGTTTTCGAAAATGCAATGATAGCTGCAACACAGTCGGCTGGGCTGCATGGGCACCAAGCTGAACGATTTTGCCTGGAAATTCTGGACCAAACGGAACTGCTGCTAAAAGCAAACGTACTTGCAGGCAGCCTGACATTGCTGGAACGAAAACGTTTGGAACTAACGCGCGCGCTATGTGCCAAGCCCAGATTGCTGTTGTTGGACGAAATCGCCGGTGGCCTGACGGAAGCCGAGTGCAAATCGCTGGTTCAAACCATCAAGGACATCCACGCGTCCGGCGTCACCATCATCTGGATCGAACATGTCGTGCACGCCCTGCTGGCCGTTGTGGACCGCCTGATCGTTATCGACTTCGGAAAGAAGATCGCCGAGGGCGAGCCACAGGCAATCATGGAAAGCGCCGAAGTCAAAGAAATCTACCTAGGGATCGAAGCCGATGCCTGATCCAATTCTGCAGACACGCGGCCTGAACTCCCACTACGGCGACTTTCAAGCGCTCTACGATGTCGAACTGGACGTTGGCGAAGGTGAAGTTCTTGCAATTATTGGTGCCAACGGTGCAGGCAAGACGACCCTGATGCGGTCTATCACCGGATTGCTGACGAACGGACCGGGGCAGATCCACTACCGGGGTCAGGATATCAGCCGTCTACGCGCGGACGAGGTTGCGGAACTTGGCCTGGCGATGGTGCCAGAGGGTCGTCAATTGTTCCCTTCCTTGTCAGTCAAAGAAAACCTGATGATCGGTGCCCAAGTTGGCCGCGCAGGCCATTGGGACATGCAAGCCGTCTATGATCTGTTTCCGATCCTTGAAGAGCGGAAAGATCAGGCCTCTACGTCGCTGTCAGGTGGTCAACAGCAGATGGTTGCCATCGGGCGCGCACTGATGGCAAACCCCGACCTGATCCTCTTTGATGAAATCAGCCTAGGACTAGCGCCGATAATTATCAAAGACATCTACGAGGCGCTGCCCGGCATCATAGGCGAGGGCATGAGCGCGATCATCGTCGAGCAAGACATCACCAAGGCACTGTCGGTCTCGAGCCGGGTCTACTGCCTGCAAGAGGGCCGCGTTTCGCTTGAAAGCGCGTCTGACACCGTTTCGCGTGAGGATATCTCGCGCGCGTATTTCGGGATCGAATGAAATGGAATGGCTGAACGCGATTGTGCAGGGAACTTTGCTGGGGGGGCTTTATGCTCTGTTCGCGGCGGGGCTATCCTTGATCTTTGGAGTTATGCGGCTGGTCAATATTGCCCATGGCGACCTGATTGTGCTGGCCGCGTATCTCGGGCTGACCGTCACGACCGCGACGGGGATGCACCCGATGGCCACGGCGGTGATCGTCGTTCCCGCCATGGCGTTGATCGGGTATGCCCTTCAACGCGGTCTTCTGAACCAGACACTGGGCGACGATATACTTCCGCCCTTGCTTGTCACCTTTGGGCTGAGCGTGATCATTCAGAACGGGTTGCTAGAGGTCTACACCGCAGACCCCCAAACATTGAATGCCGGTGCGCTGGAAACAGCAAGCGTTGCCGTGGGCGGTGTGGCACTCGGAATCTTACCGCTTCTCACCTTCGGTATCGCCATCGCAGTGATCTGGGGGCTGCAATGGACCTTCTATCATACCGCTCTGGGACGCGCGTTCCGTGCCGTTTCGGACAATCAGGACATCGCCCAGCTCATGGGCCTTAATCGCCGACACATCTTTGGCCTGGCCATGGCTCTGGCCCTGGGCGTGACGGCAATAGCCGGTATCCTGTTTGGTATTCGGACAAGCTTTGACCCTTCAATTGGCGGCGGTCGCCTGATCTTTGGCTTTGAGGCCGTGATAATTGGTGGGCTCGGAAATCTTTGGGGCACGCTGGTTGGTGGCGTCATTCTTGGCGTCGCTCAAACCATCGGCGCCAAGATCGATCCGGGTTGGCAGGTACTTGCTGGCCATATCGCATTTCTTGTCATTCTTGCCGTTCGCCCGAACGGTCTCTTCCCGAGGATCTCCGGATGAACCTACAGGACTATTCTGTATCTCGATCATCAAATGCAGCCCGGGTTGCTGCGATCCTCGCTGCCATTGCGCTGCTTGCTCTGATCGCTGCGCCTTGGTGGGCGGGTCGCGCCGACATGCGCCTGATGGGTGAACTGTTCCTCTATCTGTCCCTTGCCACGCTATGGAACCTTATGGCGGGATACGCCGGTCTCGTGTCAGTTGGCCAGCAGGCCTATGTCGGCTTTGGCGGTTACATGCTCTTCGCGCTTACGATGTTGGGCGGGCTGCATCCATTGGCCGCCATTGCAGCTGCAGGAGTGCTGGGGGCTTTGATCTCGATCCCTGTCGCTGTTCTGATCTTCCGGCTCCGCGGCGCTTATTTCGCGATAGGTACCTGGGTCATCGCTGAAGTCTTTCGATTGAGCTTCGCACAAATCACTGCGCTTGGCGGAGGATCAGGGTCTTCGCTGCCCGTTGCCATTGTGAAATCACTGGCGTCCGGTCGTGCGATGCGAGAGGCGTTGAGTTATTGGCTGGCGCTTGGGGCCGCTGTGCTGGTGGTCACAGCCGTGTATCTCTTCCTACGCTCGCGGCAAGGGTTGGCGTTGACGGCAATTCGCGACAACGAACTGGCAGCCGGAAGTTTGGGAATCGATATCTGGCGCACAAAGTTCATCGTTTATGTCGTAACGTCGGCATTCACGGCAATGATAGGTGCGCTCATCTTTCTGCAAAAGCTGCGCATCTCGCCGGACGCGGCATTCAGCGTCAATGATTGGACTGCCTTTGTCATCTTCATCGTGGTGATCGGCGGTATCGGCACCATCGAAGGCCCGATCATAGGCACGCTGGTCTTCTTTGCCTTGCGCGAAACGTTGGCCGACCTGGGTACAACTTACCTGATCGTTCTCGGCGTGGTTGCGATCGTCGTCATGCTCAGGGCACCGAAGGGCATCTGGGGTCTCGTCCGCAGCCGCTATGACCTACAACTTTTTCCGCTGGGCTACCGCGTGAAGCACATCGGACAATCCAAGGAAAACTGAACCCATGGCCCGACAGAAAAAGACCATAATCACCTGTGCCGTAACTGGTGCAATCCACACGCCGACAATGTCGAATGCGCTGCCCTACACTTATGACGACATCGCACAACAGGCGGTTGAAGCGGCCGAGGCCGGTGCGTCGATCCTGCACCTGCACGCGCGAAACCCCGAGAACGGATCGCCATCAGTCGACCCGAGTGATTTCTCGCCTTTCCTGCCGCGCATCAAACAAGCCACCGACGCAGTTGTGAATCTATCAACCGGTGGATCACTGACATTGTCCATTCAAGATCGGATCACCCCAGCCAAGACCTTCAGCCCCGAAATGTGCTCAATGAATATGGGTTCAATGAATTTCTCGTTTCACCCATTGGCTAACAGGTATGGCGATGACGATTGGAAATTTGATTGGGAAAAGGACTATGTCGCGAACTCCGATCAAAACATCTTTCGCAATACATTCCGGGACATTCGTGAAGCGGCAGAGACCCTGGCGCCGCATGACATCAAATTCGAACACGAATGCTATGATGTCGGCCATTTGTACAACCTAAAGTTTTGTATGGATATCGGGCTATTCAAAGCGCCCATATTTATTCAATTCATCTTTGGTATCCTAGGTGGTATCGGACCTGAAGTAGACAACCTGATCTTCATGAAACGCACGGCTGATCGGCTTTTCGGTGACGACTACCGATGGTCGGTATTGGGAGCGGGAGGAGCACAGATGTCGCTTGCCACGACGGCAAGCCAAATGGGTGGCAATATTCGTGTTGGACTGGAGGACAGCTTATTCATTTCTCGTGGAAATCTGGCAGAAAGCAATGCGCAGCAGGTGTCTAAAATTCGTCGCATCGTAGAAGATCTGGGCAGTCAGATTGCCTCGCCCGACGAAGCCAGAGAAATTCTGGATTTGAAGGGCGGCGATCGGGTAGCGTTTTAGCCGAAAAGGCGGCCGGTACATTACAAAACTATATTGTGGATTGGTTCAAGTTTAGGTTTCGACATGAGCAGCAGTATCGGTGAGAGGCCGTTGGTTGATCTGGGTCAGAAATGCTTGACGTTTGGGTCAGAATTGAATGACGTGTTAAACTGATTTATTGAGGTTTTGGCCGTTGATTAAGTCCAAGATCTGTGACGTTCCACAGTAAATATTGAACATCACACGAACCTGACGCAATCGTCACAGTTGGGCCAGAAATGTGAAGAACGTTCGACATCAGAACGCGCCCCCAACGTTGGACATCAGTTGAATTTGACCTTTGTGTCATTAACTGACCTAACGAGCCCATTTCATACTCCCTCAGACAGTTTCGTTTGATCTAACTTCGCTTTTGGATAATCAGGGTTGATTTGCATATCAGACAGCGAAGCAGCCTTATCCTGCCAATCTGCCACGTGGCGAACGCGGGAAGGGGCGAGGCAATGCTATTCGACAGGGGTGGTGCGGCGCGCAGACGTATCCGAGGACACGGCCCTGTCTAATAGGGTTGACCGAGGGGGAGGGCAGCGTTCTACCCCTGATGGCCAGAGGCGTTTGGCTTGTCCAAATCCCGCTGGCCCACGAAAGGAAAGTGGTGGGGAAGAGGACCTGCCGCCGTTCGCTATTGTACCTTTCTGTCGAACTGCAAAGTGTAACAGTCGGCCGCAGAGCTGCTGTTCGCGCCCATGCAATACTAGTTGCTAGTAACGGCAGCTTTTCACAAAAAGCTTACTTTTGGTCAAAGATGCGGCGTGTTTGTGCCGGGCTCCTGAAAGGCGAGTTTCTCCAGCAGGCCAGAGAGTTCCAACCGGAAAGTTGAATTTTTTCAGTTTTCCATTGCCGAAACCGGTTTCGGAACGAACAAATAGTCAGATGATAACGAATCCCAGTCCACCAAAGCATCAACCAACGTTCCGTCGCCACTCCGCATCTGGACGGGTGAAACTGGACGAACTGGCTGATCATCTCGGTCTTTCGAAAAGCACCGTGTCGCGCGCTTTGAACGGTTATTCGGATATCTCTGAATCCACGAGAAAAAGGGTTGAAGCCACTGCTCGGAAGATGGGCTATCGCCCGCTCAGCCACGCGCAGGCGATCCGCACAGGAAAGGTGCGTGCTATCGCAATGGTCGTAAACAGCGGAGAACCAGACAGGCACAATCCATTTCTTCAGGATTTTCTGGCAGGCGCTTGTGAAGCCGCCAGCGCATTCGATTGGACGATGACAATCTCAACGGCCAAGTCCGAAAAAGACATGCTGAACGTTCTGGGGCGCCTGGTGGAAGAGCGCAAGGCTGATGGGTTCATCTTGCCAAGGACGGAAGTCGAAGACGCCCGTATCGAGTACCTGCGGGCGTCGAATGTTCCATTCATACTCTATGGTCGAACCGGATATGGGCAGACCGACCCTGATAGCGATACATCATGGTTTGATATCTCAGGTGAAGCGGCAATCTGTAGTGCTGTCACCCGCTTGTGTGCGTTTGGCCATAGTCGCATAGGCTTTGTTGGCAGCGATCCGAAATTCAATTACAGCCACCTCCGCCGCGAGGGGTATCTTGAGGGTCTAAAGGCCGCTGGAATGCCAGTTGACCCTGAACTGATCCGCGAAGGCGCCCGTAGTCGAGATGAGGGGGCAACCCAAGCGCGGGCGCTGCTGGAGCTTGACCACCCGCCAACCGGAATCGTCTTTGCGACTGATCTGGCCGCCTTGGGTTCTTATTCTGTTTGCGCAGAATTTGGCCTGCAAATCGGTCAGGATGTTTCGATCCTTGGATATGACGGCATACCCGAATGCCAATATGTCAGCCCGGGGCTGACGACATTCAGTGTTGACTCAAAGCGGGCCGGCGAACGCCTTGCTGAAATGCTCATACGGCAGACCCGTGGCGAAGCACCTGAAGGTCTACGCGAACTCGGCCAAGCCGAGCTTGTAGAGCGGAAATCTGATGGACCACCGCGCCTGACACCCGAGGGGTTGGCGCACAAAGTTACTCAATTAAAAAATGGTAATCGGGGAGGAGACCGACCATGAAACTTACACCAAAGGCATCTCGACTGGTGCTGAGCACATCGCTGGCGCTGGCTTTGGCGGCGGTGTCCGCACAGGCAGATACAATTCGTTTCTGGACAACTGAAGAGCAACCTGAACGGCTTGCAAAGCAGCAAGAAATGGCGGACCAGTTCAAAGCGGAAACCGGCACTACGGTCGAGGTGATCCCGGTGACCGAAACCGATCTGGGCACCCGCGCAACCGCGGCTTTTGCCGCAGGCGACTTGCCCGATGTGGTCTATCATCCGTTGCAGTACGCCTTGCCATGGGCTGAAGCAGGAATTCTGGACACCGAAGCCGCGACTGAAGTGATCGAGGAACTGGGAACTGACACCTTCGCCCCGGGCGCACTGGGTATGGCTGCGTTCAATGATGAAACCGCCTCGGTCCCGGTGGATGGCTGGACGCAAATGGTTGTCTACCGGAAGGATCTTTTTGACGAAGCCGGTCTGGAAGCGCCCGACAGTTTCGCGGACATTCAGGCGGCACTTGAGGCGCTGCACAACCCGCCTGAAATGTATGGTTTTGTCTCAGCCACCAAGGTTGATGAGAATTTCATGAGCCAGGTACTGGAGCATGTGTTCCTGGCAAACGGCGTCTCGCCGGTCGGGCCCGATGGGTTCCAGCCGCTGGACGAAGCCAAGACCACCGAGGTCCTGGATTTCTACAAAGCGATCTCCGAGGCGTCGCCTCCGGGAGAGCTGTACTGGAAGCAATCGCGCGAGCTGTATTTCGACGGCAAGGCGGCGATGATCATTTGGTCGCCCTTCATTCTTGATGAATTGGCCGGTCTGCGCGACAGTGCCCCGCCGACCATCAATGATGATCCGACCTCGCGTGATCTGGCCAGCAAGACCGGTATCGTGACCAAACTGTCCGGCCCATCAAACCCCGATGGTGCGGCTTGGGGCGACGTGCGGTATTTTGGTATCACCAATGATGCGGACACCGACGCGGCCATGGAGTTCGTAAAGTTTGCCATGGATGACGGCTATACTCAGACGTTGGCCATTGCGCCCGAGGGTAAGTTCCCGGTACGCCGCGGCAACGCAGACAACCCGACCGCGTTCTCTGAAGCCTGGGCCGAACTGCCCGTGGGCGTCGACCGCAAAGCCCCGCTGGGCGAGCTGTATGAACAAGCCATGATCGACGAGATCGTTGGCGGTCTGGACGTGGCGCAACGCTGGGGTGTGGCTGAAGGTCAGTTGGCGCTGGCGTCGAAAATGATCAACTCTCAGGCGATCAACCGTGTTGTGCGTCAGTACATCGATGGTGAAATCGATGCGGCCGCAGCCGTTGCAGCCATGAACGACGAACTCGCCAAGGTCGAGTAACACCGCCGCTCACTGGCATCTGCAGCGGCGCGCGCGCCGCTGCACCCAACCCTTCGAGGTATCCCATGACTTCGACCAGCCCACCGACCGGAACCGGGGCGTTAGCCAAACGCCAAGCGCGTCTGGCCTGGACGCTGCTGGCTCCGACCGTGATCAGTGTATCGCTTGTTGTGATCTTGCCTTTGCTGGCAATTTTCTGGATCAGCTTCAAGCCGTTTACCCTTTCCGATCTACGCCCACCCGCACCAGTTGTACGTGAAAGCCTGCGCGGATCAGGCGACGATCTGCGGATTGAATATCGCTTGCGCAACTCCAGTCAGGAGATCGCAATCGACGGGGTCACCCTCAGCGATGTTCTGCCCGATGGTGTCGTTGCAGGGGAAGTTGCTGCTCCCTGCGTGTTGGACGGGCAAGAGCTGTTTTGTGACTTCGGCACTCTGGAAGGGGGGCAGCGCGAACGTATCCGCATTCCTGTCGCCATTGACGGCGACCCCGAGGCGTTCGAAGACGTGGTCGAAACGTCAGAACCGCGTGTGACCGGAAGCGGTCCGAATGTTCTGACCAATCTTGATTTCAGCCTCGAAAATTATGCCCGCGTGTTTGACGGGTCCGAGTTCTGGGGCGTGCTTTGGGTCACTCTGTTTTACACGGTGTTCGGGACCGTTGGCGCATTGGTCATGGGTTTGTTTGCGGCGTTGTTGCTGAACAAAAGCTTCAAAGGGCAGGGGTTCATCCGGGGGCTCTATTTGTTTCCCTATGTTGCACCGGTCATTGCGGTGGCCTTTACCTGGGTCACGCTGTTTGATCCGTTTTCGGGTTCGGCCAATGCGCTTTTGATCCAGATGGGGCTGACCAACGCACCGATCAACTTTTTCGGCGAACGCCCTCTGGCGCTGATCATGGTTACGGTGTTCGAGATTTGGCGCTATTTCCCGCTGTCCTTCCTGTTCATCCTGGCGCGGATGCAATCCATCGATAGCAGCATGTATGAAGCGGCGGACATGGATGGGGCGTCGCCCTTCCAGAAGTTCTGGTTGCTGAGCATCCCGCAACTGTTGGGTATCCTGTCGGTGCTGTTCCTTTTGCGCTTTATCTGGACGTTCAACAAGTTCGACGACATCTTCCTGCTGACCGGCGGTAATGCCGGCACCCGCACACTGACCGTGAATGTCTATGAGCAGGCGTTTGCGATCTCGAATATCGGGGCAGGTGCGGCGGTGGCTGTGGTCATCCTGCTGTGCCTGATCGCCTTCAGCTTTGTCTTCTTCCGCTACATCAGCCGTGAGGAGGGTCTTTGATGCGAAAAGGTTACATAACCGGTCCGGTTCTGGGCGCGCTCTGGCTCGTCATTATTGCCAGCACCATCGCCGTCACCATGTCTTTCGCGACTGGCGCAAGCTTTCGCCCGCAGGTGGGATTGGGCCTGGTCTGGGGGGCAGTGGCAGGTCTCACTTATGTTGCGTTTCCAGCGCGCCATGCTCTGGCGCGTCTGGCGGTCTCCGTGTTGCTTGGCTTGTCTTGTCTAAGCGGCCTGGGTCCGGTTCTGATTGGTCCCGATACGTCGGTTCAGGCCAGTTTCATCACGATCATCGCTGTTGCAGTCGTGATGCATCTGTCACTGGCCGAGATCCTCAAAGAGCTACCCTTCGCCGAACTGACACGCCATGAATTCGAAGACGCGGTGATCCGATTCTGCACTGGATTTGGCTATATCTTTTTCACGGCCATCGTCGTCATCCCATTCTACGTGATGGTGATGACCAGCCTGAAATCGCAGCAGGCGCTGTTGCAGAACCCGCTGGATTTCTCTGTTGACTTGAGCCAGGGCACCGCGTTGTTCCGCAGCTATACCGAGCTGTTCCGCGACTTCAATTTCGGCACCTATCTCTGGACGTCCTTCTACGTCTCGGTCCTGACGGTGTTCATTACACTGCTGTTCAGTGTCCCTGGTGCCTATGCCGTGGCGCGGTTCCGGTTCAAAGGGCAAAAGGCGTTTTCGCGGTCGATCCTGCTTATCTACATGGTGCCGATGATCGTTCTGGCGCTGCCGATCTATATCGCGTTTTCGATAACGGGCCTGCGGAACTCGATCCTCGGCATCGTCATGGTCTATCCGGTCACGACGATCCCTGTCGCGCTTTACATGCTGCAGGGTTACTTCCGTGGTCTGCCGACCGAAGTGGAAGAGGCTGGTCTGATGGATGGTCTGTCGCGTCTGGCCGTGATCTGGAAGATCACTTTGCCGCTCAGCCTGCCTGCGCTGGCGTCGGTTTCGCTCTATGTCTTCATGATCGCCTGGAATGAATTCCTTCTGGCCTTCATGCTGTTGGACGATCCGTCGAAATTCACCCTGACCCGAGGCGTCACGATGTTGAACTCTTCGGAAATACCCCGTCAGCACCTGATGGCCGGTGCGGTGATCGCCACCCTGCCGATCATGGCGTTGTTCCTGGGGCTTGAACGTTTCATGACCAAGGGCCTCACGGCGGGGTCTGTCAAAGGATGACACAGATGAACCAACATACGAACCCCGACCGCGAGGCGCGCAATATCCTGATTGCCAACGATCGCGGAGGCTACACCATCCCGACCGAGGGGCTGTATCCATACCAATGGAACTGGGACAGCGCGATTGCCGCGCTTGGCTTTGCCCAATTCGACCTTGACCGCGCATGGACCGAGATCGAAACGCTGTTCACCGGGCAATGGAAAGACGGCATGGTTCCGCATATCCTGTTCCACCAGCAGGATGAAGGGTATTTCCCCGGCCCCGACGTTTGGGGATGCAATGGCCCGATCCCGTCTTCGGGCATCATTCAACCCCCCATTGCTGCGACCATGGTGCGCAAAATCTGGGAACAGGATACCGCGTTTGGGGATGCTCGCATGAAGGCGCTGTTCCCAAAAATGCTGGCGTGGCATCATTGGATCATGAAATGGCGCCTTGATGAATTTGGCGCCGTATGCACGACCCATCCCTGGGAAGCGGGCCGCGACAACGCGCCCGATTGGGATAACTCCATGGCGCGTATGGACGCGTCGGATGTAGGCGAATACCAGCGCCGCGATACAAGCCATGTGAACAGTGACGACCGACCCACAAAGTTCGATTATGACCGGTACATCAAACTGGTTCAGATCGGCCGAGGTGCGGGGTGGGACCAGCAAGCCCTGTTGTCCCTGAACCCGTTCAGAGTCGCGGACCCCACGATGACCTTCACGACGCTACGCGCTGCACGGGACCTACTTGCAGTCAGCGAACAGCTGGGTCTGGAGGCTGAAGGCCTCGCAACCGATATCGAAAAGCTTGATACCGGCGCGCGTTCGCTTTGGAACGATGACCTAGGCAGTTTCGATTCTCGTGACGCGCATACCGGGGAAGTGGCCAACAGTGTTTCGAACGCGTCATACCTATGTTGGTACGCGGGCATCGAATCCGACCAGATGCTTGAGCGGCTGAAGTCGACGTTGGAGACCGCTCCATACCCCGTTCCAAGCTATGACCTCGAGATGCCAAAATTCGATGCGCGCAGGTATTGGCGCGGCCCGACATGGGCTTTCATGAATATGATGATCGGGGTCGGACTGGCGGATATGGGGCATACACAACAGGCAGAAGAGCTGCGCCGGAAAACTGCCGAGTTGATCTCGGGTTACGGATTTGCAGAGTATTTTGATCCAAAGTCGGGCAGCCCCGCAGGTGGCAATGCATTTACATGGACAGCCGCCGTCTGGCTTCACTGGGCAGGGAGGGCCTGATGGGTAGCATCGAACTAAAGTCTGTCGAAAAATGGTTCGGCTCGGCGCAGGTTATTAAGGGCGTAAACCTCAAGATCGAAGAAGGTGAGTTCATTGTTTTCGTCGGCCCGTCTGGTTGCGGGAAATCTACATTGTTGCGAATGATTGGCGGGCTCGAGGACATTTCGCGCGGGTCGTTGTTGATCGATGACGGCGATGTCACGGATCATCCACCTTCAAAGCGCGGTCTGACTATGGTCTTCCAGTCTTATGCGCTTTACCCCCACCTGACGGTTGCGGAAAACATGGGATTTTCCCTCAAGGTGGCCGGTGTGCCAAAGGTCGAGATTAACGAGCAAGTCGGTAAGGCCGCCGAAGTTCTCAAGTTGGGGGATTTCCTGGAGAGACGGCCAAAGGACCTATCCGGTGGCCAGCGACAGCGGGTGGCAATCGGCCGTTCTATCGTGCGTGACCCGACGGCGTTTCTTTTCGATGAACCGCTTTCAAACCTTGATGCTGCGCTTCGGGTTGAGATGCGTTACGAAATCGCCAAGCTGCACCAAACTCTTAAACGCACGATGATCTACGTGACGCACGATCAGGTTGAGGCAATGACGCTCGCCGACCGGATTGTCGTTCTGGAATACGGAAAGATCGCGCAGGTCGGCACCCCACGAGAGCTTTATGAGCGCCCCGCAAACCTGTTTGTGGCTCAATTCATCGGCAGCCCGAAGATGAATATTCTACCCTGCACCACCGAAGGCGGTATCTACCGGCTGGAACACGGTGGCAGTGGCGCGTTCGACCGGTCCGGCGTTGCAACCAAACTTGGTGTTCGGCCAGAGCACATTCAGGTTGTCCCCACGGGTGAAGGTCAATGCGATGGCGTCATCGAGGTGATCGAATACCTGGGTGCAGATACTTTCTTGATCGTTGATTGTGGTGGCGAGGAAAAGGTCACAGTGCGGTTAAATGGCGATACCGATCTTGAGCCGGGGGCTAACATCGGTCTGCATTTCCCAACCGAAAAACTGCACCACTTTGGTGAAAATGGACAAGCCTTGGGGCTCAAATAACACAGTCACCAATCTGCCCTTTTCATACCACACCATTGGAAAGCTCTAGCTCTTCTCCAAGAGTCTGCAGCGAGCCTCGGATTGGATCAGGAACATCGCAAAAAATGCGCCCCTTCTACTAATCCGGGGCAAAAATCTTCCCGTCCATGCTAGTGCACTTAATCGCTAAGGGCTAAGTGGCAAAAACTATTCGGTCAGTATTGCGAGAGGGGTCCTGACATTCAGCGAGCCCGTTCTGACCAATGCTGCGCTATGCTTGAACGGCTGCTTTTGAGAATTTGAAACCTTAGGCTCGAACCCAATTTACGCGACGGTCATCTGCTCGACGGCTCTTTTTGCCGAAAACGCAGCGCCTTGCACCGTTGACTGGTCATCTTGGCCTAGAGCTTCACCGGCAAAGAAAACGCGTCCCCTTACTGGCGCCAAAATTTCAATGATGTCATCGTTGCCGTAATTCTCCATCGAGTAGCTACCCATAATGTAGCGTTCGCGGCTCCAGTTTTGGACGACACCATCAATGAATGCCTCTCTCACGACTGAACCGAAAATTTCTGTCAGTTCTGCGAGAACATCCTGCAAGAGGGCTCCATCATCCAATGATACGCGGCCGAGTGGCTCATCCGACACGGTAAAGAGCCCCAAGATGTTCTGGCTCGTCGGTTTGCCGAAAGCGGCATCGTAGTAGATCTTTTCTGACCATGTATTGGCCAAAACACTCGCACGAGACCCTTCAAACAGTATGTCGGGATAGAAGCGCTCACTGAATTTGAGGAACACTTTGAAACCGGACCCAAAACCGATGTCTTGGAGCGCGTGCAGGCTGTGCGGCGCAAGCCCATCCTGAAATGCGATCTGATCGCGTTGCAGTACGGACAACGGCACTGTGACCAACACTTTGTCTGTGTCCAGCGTCCGACCGTCGGTGAGCCGAACTGAAACCCGCGACCCTTGTTTTGAAATCTGCGAGACAGCCGCACCAACCGCAATCTTTTCACGAACCGCAGGCAGTACAAATGTCTCGAAGAAACCATACCATGTCGTGTCGAAGAATTTCACTTCCCCATAGCCGTGCCGCAGCGCATTGAAGTTTTTCAGCTTTCCGTTGTGCCAGAACTGGTATGTTTGCGGCTGGTAATTGATGGTCGCAACACCAAGATCGGTCTCGCCTTGATCAAGAATACGCCCAAGGATCTTAGGATCATCATGGATCCACTCCGCCCCAAGATCGAGGGGCACATCAGCAAATCCCGTGAGGCGCTTCAAGCGACCTCCCCATGACGGTGAGGCTTCGAGGATGTGAACCTGAACGCCGGTTCTTGTTAGATGGTAGGCCGCCGTCAATCCGGCGGCACCCGCACCGATGATCGTGACGTGCCGGGACTGTTGCGCCGAAATTAAACCCGGCGAGCACACTAGTGATGACGCTGCTAAGCCTGCAAAAGTTCTACGATCCATGGCTAAATCCGAATTCGTTCATCTCAAAATTGCCACTACTTGGATGGAATGCAAAGTCTGTTCTGGTCCGCACATCGGACATCGACGCTCCATCTTGTTGACCTTCGAATGACGGCTCTGAGCCCACACAGGACCTCCAGCGTCGGTTGGTAAGAGGCGGGAGAGCGGACTTTCCAGTCATGGATTGCGATGCAGCAATAGCCACGGCGAAAACTACAAATTCGATCTTCTCAGACTCGGGAAAAGATCGAAATTTCGCAGATGCATTACAGAAATTTTTGTTAGCGCAGATGTCGCACAAAAGTGGCGGTGCCGTGACGAAAAAGACCGGGTTGCTGTCATCAAAACGTGGGGAAAGCCTCAAACAGAATGAAGAAGTGGGGCTTGTTCTTGCCACTCTCTGTATCGCTACTCGAGTAGGTCTTCGAACTCAATCCGGCCGCACAGGCAGCAGATTTGCACAAAGCGCAACCTCACTAACCAACACGCTCATCACTTCTTTGAAGTAATCAATTCGCTGGCTTTTTCACCGATCATGATCGCTGGAGCATTGGTGTTCCCGCTGACGATCTCCGGCATGATCGAGCAGTCAGCTACGCGAAGATTAGTAATCCCCCTGACTTTCAAGCTTGGGTCCACTACGGCATTTTCGGAGGTGCCCATCGCACAAGTTCCCGTCGGGTGATAGATAGAAACAGAGTTCGATCGCGCCCAATCCAAAGTGCCTTCGTAGTCTTCGCTGGAAAGATCGGAAGATGGTCGAAACTCTTCCGAAATTTTAGAAGCTAAAGGGTTATGCCGGGCGATATCACGTGCGATGTTCACGCCGTCAACGATGGTTCTGCAATCCGTTTCGGTCGAAAGATAGTTCGGGATGATCTTGACGTAGTCACTTGGATCAGGACCATCCAAACGCAACTCACCCCGGCTTTCAGGCCTGAGTTGGCAGACGGACATTGTGAACGCTGAAAATGGGTGCACGCCTTCTCCGGGGCTGTCGGCTGACCAGGGCTGGACGTGGAACTGGATGTCAGGTGATTGCACCTCGGGGCGGGTTTTCAGGAACCCGGTGGCCAGACTGGCCGCCATCGTCATGGGTCCAGCACGAAATAGTGCGTATTTCAGCGCGATGCGGGCCTGATTGAACAAGCTTCGCACTTCATCATTCAACGTCGGCTCGTTGCACTTGAAGACAAGGCGCGCCTGCAGATGATCCTGCAGCCGTTTTCCCACACCGGGTAGCGAATGGACGGGTTCGACACCATTGGCCTTCAGGTGATCGGGATCTCCGATGCCCGACAACATCAATATCTGGGGAGAGTTGATGGCACCGCCAGACAAGACAATTTCACGCCGTACTTTGATTGATTGCATTTTGCCTGATCGGTCTCGGTAAAGAAGCCCCGTTGCTTTCTTTCCGTCCAACTCTACGCGTGCCACCAAGGCATGTGTGATGATGCTCAGGTTTGGCCTGTTTTTAATGGGCTTGAGGTAAGCAACCGCAGCGCTGCATCGGCGACCATTTCGCGTGGTTAACTGAAAGTAGCCAACGCCTTCCTGATCGGCCCCGTTGTAGTCAGGGTTGAACGGGTAACCCGCGGCTTGCGCAGCGGCAACCCATGCGTCGCAGATTGGTCTCTGAATGCGCATGTTCGAGACCGATAGTGGCCCGCCGGTACCATGAAATTCGTCCTCTCCGCGTTCCTGATCTTCGCTGCGTTTGAAGAGAGGCAAGACGTCGTCCCAACCCCATCCGACATTTCCCATCTGACGCCAGCGGTTGTAGTCCTCTTTCTGTCCGCGAACGTAAAGCAACCCATTCAACGAGGATGAACCCCCCAGGACCTTTCCGCGCGGCCAGTCAATCGAACGCCCGTTCAAACCTGGATCAGGTTCCGTGCGATAGCACCAGTCCACTGCGGGGTTGTGCATGGTTTTGAAGTATCCGACCGGGATGTGAATCCACGGGTTGGTATCCGGACCGCCAGCTTCCAACAATGCAACCGTTGTGTTGGGGTCGGCGCTCAGGCGATTGGCAATGACACAGCCAGAAGAACCCGCTCCGACGACTGCATAATCTACCTCCATCACTGTCTCCTCCCAAGGTTGTTGAAAAAAACTCTATGCAAATTGCTGGAACTATACTAGCATTTTTTGATACAAAACGTCTCAATAATTGCGATCAGGGAGGTAAGCAATGGAGATCGGTAAGAAACTAAGCGGTATTTCACGGCGGGACTTTTTCCGCGTGGCCGGGCGCTATGGCATGAGCTCTACACTGTTGGCTGCAGGTGGCTTTGGCGGAGCCATGAGTCTGGCCAACTTGGCACAAGCCGCTGAATCCAATTACGAAAAACGTTTCTCGAAAGAACCCAAGCACACACTGAAGTTTGGTGCATCGGGTTTCAACACGCGTAACCTGCTGATTGAACGAGCCGGAGCCATCGAGTTCGCCCGCGATCTGGAAGAGCGCACGGACGGTGAGATTCGGATCGAGTTCATCGGCGACAACCAAATCTGCGGGCAGCTAAGCTGTGTCGAGAAGACTCAGCAGGGAATTGTCGACATCTATGCGGCGTCGACCCAAAACTCGGCCGGCGGCGCGCCATATCTGAACGTGCTCGACTATGCTTACATGTTCCCTAGCCGGGCGGCCCAGTATCACTTCTTCTACAGCCCGGAAAGCCAACGCATTTTGCGAGACCCCCTCGAAAAGCGTCACGGGTTGAAGTTCCTGTTTACCCACTGCGAACTGCGCGGGCTGCAAATGGGCTCGACCTTTGCTGACAAGCCAACCGTCACCAAGCTGGAGGAGCTGTTCGGAACCAAGAACCGCGTGACGGGGACGCAGCTGGGCCGGATTGCCATGCAACTGCTGAACCTGAACCCGGTTCCTGTGGCGTGGGAAGAGACTTTGGACGCGCTCAAAACAGGCCTGATCGATGGGGCTGAAACATGGGCGTCGGCTGTTGCATACGCCAATATGGCGCCCGTAGTTTCGCAATCAGTTAACCTCAAGTTCTTCTGCGGCACTGAACACACATCGATGTCGGCCAAAGTGTTCGACAGCCTTGGCGGCGAGTTGCAGGATGCGGTGATGGAGTCTTCGTATTTCACTCAGGCCCTGATCCAAGGTGCGAATGAAGCGGCACTGTTGAACACGGTCGGATTCTCGGAACCTCAGCTTCCCAACACGATCTTCGCTGAAAATGGCGTTCGTCCGGCCTTCCTGCCCGACGATCAGATCAAACTGGCCGAAGAAATGTGCGCTCCGAACTACAACCCCGAACCATGGGCACAGTGGCGCGAGCGGCTCAACAAGTGGGCCGGTGGTATCGACACCTATCAGGAGATCTACGACATCGCGCGCGAGATCCCCGCAGACACCTTGCCGGAAAATGTCGAGCCACGCCGTTGGTGGATGGGCCAAACCTGATAAACCTGACCGAGCCGGCCTTAATCGGGCCGGCTCCACTAAACACCGACTGGGAGGACGGGGTTCATGTCTTTATGGGCAGATATCGGCGCGATTTTCAGCGCGTTGCTCACCCGAGATTCATTCGAGATTCAAACCGCATTGGAATCTGATGCCGCCTGGGTTGTCGGCACGGTTGTTGCTGCTCTTGGCGGTCTTCTGGTGACGCTGATCTATCGCAAGGTACCCTTTGTCGAGCGCCATTTTGAGCGTTCGGTTATGGTCTATTCTTACCTTGCTATTGCCCTGATCATCTTTTGGGGTGTGATCGACCGGTTTGTCTTCAATGATCAGGAACCCTGGTCCACCACCATTCCTCCGCTTCTTTTCATGATAATGGCCTGGTTTGGCGCATCCTATAACGTCCGCTTACGTACTCATCTCAGCTTTAGCGAATTTCGCAGCGCGATGCCACGCGGCGGGCAATTGGCTTGCCTGATTCTTGATGCCGTTTTGTGGTTCATTTTCGCGGTCATCGTAATTGTGACCACAACTCGCCTGGTCGCGCTGTCCGCATCAAACTTTCAGATTGTTTTAGGAACCGACAACATCATGCAGTGGTGGTTCCTCTTGGCAGCTCCGCTGTCATTCTTCCTGATGGTTGGCCGCGTGTTCCAAAACCTGGCCGACGATTTGCATAATTGGAAAACCGGAGAGCCGCTGATCAAGCAGGCCGTAATTGGGGCAGACTGATGACTGACGGAACTTGGGTTACATTGATATCGCTGGGCGTGACGTTCCTGTTCATGCTGGGTGTGCCGGTCTTATTGGTCATCGGTTACTGGGTGATCGGATGCTCGTTCGTCCTTGGGCTGACGCTCGACAACATGGGCGCAGAACTGCTGAACGTCTTCAACAAAGGTTTCGCCTTGTTGGCAATGCCGCTCTTCATTCTGACCGGTGACTTGATCAACAAATCTGGCATCGCGCGAAGGCTCAGCGACTTTGCTTATTCCTGTTTGGGCTGGATACGAGGCGGGTTGGCCATGGCATCGCTCGGGGCTTGTGGTCTGTTTGCAGCGATATCGGGTTCAAACTCTGCAACCACGGCAACGATCGGGTCGATGTTGCATCCAGAGATGGTGAAAGGCGGCTACGACGAACGCTTTAGCGCCGCAACCGCAGCTGCAGGCGGTACGGTTGGGATTATCATCCCTCCGTCGATTATTTTTATCGTTTACGGTTTCTTGATGAATTTGCCGATTTCGGAGCTTTTCGTAGCCGGCATTCTACCTGGCGCGCTGATGGTTTTTGGTATGCAGTTTGCGTGCTGGATCATCTGCCGGATCAATGGCTGGGGGCACCTGATACCATTGCAACTGAACCGCGTCCTCAAAACCGCATTTGGTGCGTGGCTTGGGTTTTTCGCGATCGGCTTGGTCTTGTGGGGCATCTATACAGGCAAATTCTCTCCGACAGAGGCGGCCGGGGTAACCGTCGGTTTCTGCGTCATCGCGGGATTGGTCAGCTATCCGATCAACCGGCTCATGGGTGCGCGTGGCGATGTCTCGCCCACAGACAAGAGCTTTGCCGAGATGATGGTCGTCGAAGGGTTCACCATCCCCGAGATTCCGTCCATCGTTATTCGCTCGGCGCAAATTACAGGCATTCTTGCGCCTCTGATTGCGATTTCCGTGGTCATGCAGCAAATTCTATCGCTGCTAGGCGCGCAGCAAACTATCGGAGACTTCGTGACCTCAATGGGCGGCTACTATGCTGTGTTGTTCACGTCGATGGTCATTGTCTTTTTCTCAGGCATGGTGCTGGAGAGTCTTCCGGTTACGATCATCCTGGCGCCGATCTTGGCTCCGATAGCGGTCTCCGTCGGCGTCGACCCGATCCATTTTTCGGTGATCTTCCTTGTTGGTGCGTCAATAGGTTTCATTACTCCACCATACGGTCTGAACCTTTATGTCGCATCGGGCGTGACTGGTGTGCCCTATTTTAGACTATTGCGCTATACGGTGCCTTACCTTGCAGCGTTGCTGTCTGTCTGGATTTTGGTCTCTCTGGTACCTGATCTGGCCTTGATCCTGCTGCCAAACAATTAGAATGTAGCGAAATGGCAAACGCGGACACATCGGGTAAAGAGACACAAATACCGACTAATCTTCGTTTGCTGCTTATCCTGGAAGAGGTCGCAAGGCGCGGCGTTGCGGTCAAACCGTCTGACCTGATCGAGTCTTTGGGTCTGGCGAAACCAACAATCCATCGTCTGCTTCAAACTGCCGAGACCGAAGGGTTCCTGCAACGTGACATGGATGGCCGATCCTATGGTCCCGGTCCCCGCTTGCGGCAGCTTTCGGTGAACACGGTTTCGTCAGAGCATCTGCGAACGGCCCGTCTCGCAATCCTGCGCGGGATCGCCGATGAAATAGGTGAAACCTGCAATTTGGCTATCCCGGACCGCGAAGGCATGATCTATCTGGACCGGGTAGAAACGAAATGGCCTTTGAGAATTCAATTGCCGATCGGATCGCAAGTTCCTTTTCATTGTACGGCAAGTGGAAAGATGTATCTTTCCACCCTGCGTCGAAACACTTTGGACGGGTTTCTTTCCGCACGGGCGTTAACGGCGAATACAGAAAAAACAATAACTGACCCCGAGGCCCTGCGCGCTGAAATCTTTCAGATCGCGCAAATTGGATATTCAACCGATGATGAGGAGTTCATGTCAGGAATGGCAGCCGTAGCTGTTCCGGTTTTGGATGAAAACGAAAGGTTGGTGGCCACGTTGTCTGTACACGCGCCGACGCAGCGTCATGATTTGCAGAGTTTGATCCAGTTTCAGACCTTGCTACAGGCCGGGTCAAAAAAACTACTGGGTTTGCTCGCATCGTAGAACTGCTGGTACCTAACCTCTTAGTGCGCTCAACAGCTGATTGGGTTGGGTGATATCCGATTGCCCAAATAGCGTCTTTAGCTGCTTGTGTGCAGAAAAACCAACGCGTAGTCGACGGCAAAGCAGGTGGCGCGGCGGTCGCCCTTCAAAGACGTTGTGAATGTCCGGCAAGAACCGCCCTCACATCATTGCAAAGTCTGCTGCACTAAACGTTTGTCAATGCGTTTGTGTTGTGTGCCCGGCCGAGAGCTGAAACCGGACGCGACAGCTTCAACTTTCGGCAGCCAATTGTGTTTTGCCACACGAGGTCAAAGTGACTCTGTATCCAGAGCGACATAATCCGCTATAGCTGCCCGGCTTCCACGTTGCCAAATCGCGGTTAGCCAGAAGGCAAAGGCTTGGGCGAAGCGTGTGTCGTGACCAAAGTCGCCAAAAAACTGACTTTGCTCGATCCATTGTTTTGGGTCTGCCCTGGACGCCCGGGCGGTGTTCTGCAAGTCCTGCCATAGGGGGTCGTTCGGGGGAATTTCTGAACCATCTTCTCGTAAGCCCGCGCACATCCAGCACCAAAATGCTCGGCCAGTGCCAGCCCGCTCGGGTTGGCGCCCGATGCAAGTGCATCGCGCAACGACGGCAGCAAGAACGCCGGATGCCGTGAGGATCCGTCAAACGCGACCCGACGCGTTGTGTCGTGAATTGCAGCGTTAGCAAAACGTCTTCCAACCAACCCAAGATATTCGGTCGCTGTGGTTCCGGGAACAGCATCTACATAAGGAAGTATTTCTTCTGTCTGAACCTTTCTGAAAAACGCCAGGATATCCGGGTCCTGCATACATTCCGAAATCGTCGGGACGTTTAGAATTTCACCGACATTTGCAAGCAATTGATGGCCGGGCGAGTGCTTTTCAAGACCTCAATGAGTATGTGGTGATGAGGCAAAAAGCCTTCTTTCAAAGAGCCGCCTTAGGCATTTGCTCGGCCCGTATAGTGTTGAAAAACTCGTTCCTCCGGGGCGAACAAGTGAAATGGCAGAACACTGTTCTTAAAATCACGTCAATTGCCAAGCTAGGTTTGCATTAAAGCCATCTGAAAGATCATTTTCTCAACACTACCTCCGGGCAACTGGCATCCAAGTAGGTGATACCAATTGGCCCCTCTTACGACGGCCGTTGTTCAAATTAATTGATATTTAATAACTTTTTTGGCCGAATCGAACCCTCGAGTTGCAGAAATCAAAAATCACTTGATCGAATCAAGGCGATGACTGACACTTTTTCACAAATTTAAGGTGTAAATTTTTAGCAATAGTAAAGGGAACCGGTATGTATCATGCCGTTAAATCGCAAGCCATTGGTAAGCTGCTCGTTGTTGAAGGACCGTCGCTAATCGTTTCCATCGCAATCGCTAACACCTTTTATAAATTCGGCTCCTTCTTGTTGGAGCTTCTGGCATTTCTTCCGACCTGGTTTGTTGTGAGCTTTGTTATTTCGTCCATCCTCACCCGGTTTCAGGTGCGAGGCGGGCAGTAGCCCAGACTTAGCATGACAGGTTCCGATCAGGTGGAACCCGAGATTTTTAAATGCGCTGACGTCTGCAACGTATTGGTTAGGCAGCGCGGTTCGCAGGGATGCATGCCCAAAAGTACCGTTACTCGGCACAGCGCGCCACCTGCGTGATGCGTGCCAAGCTGAGCCATGACGCAGAAGAGGGGAGGGTGCTGATATGACATGGACGTCTCAAGGACCGCGACCCGGGACGGGCGGCCAGAGTGAGGGCGTAACAGATCGCGAGATCGTCGGCGCGGTCAACGCCGTGGTGCCGCACGCAGCCAGCGTGGACATTCTGTACATCGGCGCGGTCAATGGTGGCGTATGGCGCACAGAGAACGCACGGGATCAACAACCTGACTGGGTCAGTCTGATGCCGAATGAATCGTCGCTGTCTATCGGTGCTCTTTGCCAGGATCGCGATGACGCGACCCTGCAGACACTGGTCGCCGGGACCGGACGCTTCAGCAGTATGGGGCGTGTCGGCGGTGCGTTGCTGGGCGTGATGCGCTCTACCGATGATGGGGCGAATTGGACGGTTCATGACAATGGCGGTCTGTTCCGATCTTTGCACATCCGCGCGATCCATGCCCATGGCGATGTGATTTTGCTGTCTGCGAATTTCAGCCATAATTCTGTCAACAACACGGTGGATGGTGTCTACCGCTCTGGCGATGCAGGCCAGAGCTTCACGCATGTTTCGCCAAATGCCCTTGCCCCTGGGTGGTCTTTGGCTCTGGCTGTGTCCCCCAATGATGTCGACCTCATCTATGCGCACGCAGGAGCTGGCCTTTTCCGCAGTGATGACTCAGGCGTCAACTGGATCAAGATCAGTTCGGTAACCATGGACGCCCAATTGGCCAACGCGACGAACGTGCGTATAGCGCCCGGCCCGGGCGGCACTGTTTTCCTGGCGATCGCGTCTGGCGGTCAACTGTCCCATCTCTATCATTCCACCGACCGCGGCGCGACGTGGAGCGGGCTTGATCTGCCGATGACATTCGAGGCCGGGAACCACCCCTTCGGCATACATCCCGGCCGACAAGCCAGTTTTCATTTCTCGATGGTGGCGGACCGCAACAACGAGAACATTGTATATATCGGTGGTGATCGACAGCCCGCCTTCAATGAAGGTCCGCCGGTTCCGGGTCCTCCCCCTCCCCAGTTTCCGAACTCAATCGGCGCTGGCACCTATTCCGGTCGCTTGTTCCGGGTCGATGCTGGACTGGGCGCCGGCCTGCAGGCCAGCCCGATCACGCATAACCATAGCCTGACGGGCACTGCCCCGCACGCGGACTCGCGATGCATGGCCATTGATTGTGATGGTCACCTGATTGAAGGCGACGACGGTGGGGTCTATCGGCGCACTGACCCGCACTCGGATAACGGTGACTGGATTTCAGTCATCGGGTCACTGTCCAACACTGAAGTTCACTCTGCAGCATGGGACGGTGCAACCCAGGTGGCATTGGCCGGCACACAGGATAACGGAACTCTGATGCAGGACGCGGCGGGTGATGACCGATGGCCCAGCCTGTTCGGCGGCGATGGCGGTGTGGTGGCAATCTCGACACGCCCGAGCAATGCCGGAACAATTCGCTACTTCAGTTTCCAGAATCTCGGCTTTGCACATCGCGGGTTTTACGATGCCAATGGCACTCCGATCGGTTTTCAGCGGTTACAACTTCTGGAGGTTGGAACCTCGAGTCAATTGGTGCCGCAGTTCTATTCGCCTGTTCAGGTGAACGTTGCGGCCCCCGACCGACTGATCATCTGCGGACGCAACGCTGTCTGGGAATCTTTTGACAGGGGGGACACCCTGCGCATCGTCGACCCTGTGGGGATTGTAGTCAACGGTGCTGCAGCCGTAGCTTATGGTGCCACCAATAACGCGGATATATTGTATGTAGGTGCCGGGGCTAATGTTTTTGTGCGCACTGCCGCGGCACCAGCAACACTCACGCAGACAGCCAATTTCAGCACATCAGAGAATGTGACCGGTGTAGCCTTGGACCCCGACAATCCAGGCACCGCTTTTGCGACCGTGTTCAGTGGCGTGCACATGACCGACGATTTTGGGCAAACATGGCAAGACATAACCCACGATCTGATCGCGCAGGGGGGACGAACGATGCGCTCGGTCGTCTGGTGTGGCAATATCGGCAACGGTCAGGTCGTGGTGGGCACCAACGCGGGCATTTATTCCGCAGACGCCCCCAACTTCGACCATTGGACCCCGGTTGGAACCGGCTTGCCAGCCGTGCCGGTCATGCAGCTGCAGTATGACGGTGCCAGCAATGTGCTGCTCGCGGCTACGCTTGGCCGTGGGGCATGGTCGATGAACTTGACCCAACCCCAGCCTATGGTTGCGGCTGCAGGCAGTGGCACGGGCAGCGCTGCCACGGCGCAAGGCTAGAAGGAGGTGGAGAGGACATGACCAGTATTGAACTCAGCTCGGGCATCATCATCGACACCGAACGCAACCAGGCTTACGTGATGGCGCCCGAAGGTGGCGTTACGGCAATTGCACTGAGCGATGGACAAACGCTATGGCATTCCGGTGACGCCGAACGACCATTACTTTTGTCCGACAATCTTCTGATCGGACAGTCCGGCTCTAGTGAAGGCGCCCCAGGGGTAACGATACGCATGTTGCGCGTCGAGGAGGCCGGTGTCGCGGCCAGCGAGAGTGTCGTGCCCTTGCCCGGCGCAGTGGATCCCTTGATCGAACCCACTGCGAACCGAGGCTTCAATCTTTCGGCCGAGCCGCTGGATGGGGATGCTGTTCTGCGATGGGAGTTTCGTGAACGACCCATGCGCGGGTTGGATATGAGGCCCCAAGAGGTTCTGCCGGGTGAGGCTCTGCCTGGCACGGAAGCTGCCCTTGAGACGCCGGGCCTGCCGCCACCTGGCGCTGAGGGGGTCGCGACAGCGGGCGAGGACGAAACCATAATTCGCGGCCAGGTACGCATTTCGCCGCTCGATGGCTCAGTGCAGCCGATGGTCGAAGCCACAACGGAAAGGACCCTTCCGGGTGTGCCACAGTTTCCAACCAAACGCGCAGATGTTGCTCCGCCTGCGTTGGAATCCGCACTGGCGGTCGAAGACCCCTTGGTTTTCCGATCCGCCGACGGAACGCATCTGTTGCGCAGTGCGCCGCTGGACAGTGATGATCTTTGGACGAACTACCGTTGGCAGGTGTTTGAAAGCGGCGGCACAGAACCGATTTTGACGGTCACGCTGCATGTCAGCTTTGCGCCCTTCGTCGTGGTCGGCGACCGTCTGATCGTTGAATTGCAGCCCTATTCGCATCGAGATGGGGTGGAATTGATCGAAGAGCCGATGCAACTTCGGGCGTACGCGCTGTCATCTGGAGATCAGGCTTGGTTTGTGCCAACGCGTGATGTCTACGCCGTGCCTGCGCCGCCGCACTAACACGCCTCGCTGGCACAGGACTTTACGCATGAAAGAGGCAAGAAGACAGTTTCCGACATCCAGAAACGCACCACCCGTTTACGGGATTTTACATGACTCAGGCGGTTACATGCGCCGCCATTCTGGATCTTCGGACAAAAGATTACATTAAAGGTGATAGATATGCTTGAACTCTTACGTGCCGCCGCGCAAGTGTCTTCGCGGACTGAATCCACAGCTCTTCCGGGTGACATCCTTGCCTTCACACTGGAGTATGCCGAAGCACCCGACCTGAACACTGAACGTGCCAAGCTTGAAGAGGTGTTGGGTGGCGATGGGTTCGATCTGTTCCCCTATTCGTTGGAAGACGATCCTGAGCTACTGATCCTTCAGTTTCAGGGTATCGTACGGGACAACTCTGCGGAGTTTCTGTTCGCTACTGCACAGGCACTCAACGACGAAATTGGAACCGTATCTGTAACGCCCGACATTGACGCGCCATATCGTGATGTGACGTCCGTGCCGCCCGGGGTGGAGGGCGTGGGGGACGCGCTCTGGGCGCTTTGCACATCGAAGGCCCCCGGCTCCAGCGACGAGGAATGGGCCCGCAAGTTGATCCGGGTGGATGATGCCGAACGAGAGCATGGCGTAAGCGGTGCAGGCGTTATGGTCGCACAACCCGATACGGGTGTTGCCGAGCATGATGAGCTGCAATCGGGGATCGACCGTTTGAGAGGTTATGATTTCCTGGCCAACAAGGATGACCCCGAAGATCCGCTGAGCAAGAACATGGGGTCCCCCGGGCACGGTACAGGAACGTCCAGCGTCGTTATCAGCCGACCATCGGGAAGTGTGAAAGGCTCGGCCAAGGGCGCAACCTTGGTGCCCATGCGGGTTGTGAACTCGGTCGTGATATCCTCGGGTGTCGCGATCGCACGCGGGATTGATCATGCGCGCCGCCAGGGTTGCAGAGTGATCACGATGAGTCTTGGGGGGCCTTTTGCCTCTGGGTCGATGCGCCGCGCGATCCGGCGCGCCATCGACGCGGATATGATTGTCCTTGCCGCCGCGGGCAATTGCGTGGGGTTTGTGACGTTCCCGGCATGGGACGCCAACATGATCGCTGTGGCGGGCGTGGACCGGAACAAGAAAAAATGGAAAGGCTCATGTTCGGGTCCAGCGGTGGACATTTCGGCCCCGGGCGAAAACGTCTACGTGGCTCGTCGTCAAGTCGTACCCCCGGGCCACACGCCGACCCCCGAAGAGAAGGCCGATGTCAACGACCGGGGGCAGGGCACATCCTTTGCCGTGGCGCTGACGGCCGGTGTCGCAGCGCTCTGGATCGAAAAATGGGGGATCAATGACATCAAGGCGGCGGCAGCGCAGCGCGGTATGTCTGTGCAGGCGCTGTTTCGCATGGCCTTGCAGATAACAGCCGATGTGCCAAGCGGTTGGGACCGTTCAAAAATGGGCGCGGGCATTGTCGACGCCAAGGCGCTTCTGGACAGAGATCTGTCCAGCCTGCCGGGCTCGGCGGCCCCCGCAGAAAGCGGTAATCCTGCGCTCGTGGCGTTCGACAATGACTTTGAAGGCACTGCTTTTGCCACTGAGGCCAGCTACATCGCGTTTGACCGGCAGGTCCGTGCGGACCAGACAGTTGCCGGGACGTTGGAAACCCCGGTCTCGCCGCAACCCTCCCTGCAATTTGCCCGGGAGTTGACGGATGCGCCACTGAAAGAGTTTCCGAGCCCGGCTTCGTTCATCGGTCCTGCCTCGCCTCCCGTCCCATTGGAAGAGGCGGTCAAACGATTGGCTTTGCGCGGCGACAGAACGTTGGAATCTGCGGCCACGGTAAGCCCGGACTCTGCGCTGGAGACGCTTCGGCAAACGGGCACGGCCAATATCGTTGATAGATTGGAAGCCGCCTTGGCCGAGCGTCACGAGGCGGCCAGCGACATCGTCAATAAAGATCTGCAAGCCGAAGCTGTCGAACGCATCGCGCGCACGGTGGATAGCCTGACCTACGCGACCGAAGATCCTGGCGTGCCCGAGGAAGAATTGCGCGCCACCCTCGAGGCTCTTGTTCGCCTGACCGGCCGCCCAGCCATCCGTGTGAAGGGAGACGGCAGTGAGGTGAGAGATACGCGTTTGGGTGACTGGGTCAGCAAGCTTGTGCCCACCCGGCATAGGTGGCAGCGGTTGACCAACGCGGTGGGCCGTATCGACGTGAAACTTGCCAATGGCGAATGGGCCCACGCAGGCACGGGGTTCGTGATGGCTGACGGCAAGATCATGACCAACCGCCACGTCATCGACACCTTTGTCGAAGGATTGCCCGCGCCCGCGGGACAACAGGCGTTTCATCATATGCGCGCCGCGTCGATTATTTTCGACCCGGAAGCGAAGGATGAAACCACCCGCTACGCCTTGGGCGAGATACTGACCGCCGGAAAATCCCGCATCGGATCATTTGTCGACCTGGGCAAGCTGGATATGGCGGTGGTCGCCATGGACCCCACCAATGGTCACCAACCGCCGCCACCGCCAATCGACACCACATTGGATTCGATGACCGACCCCGATCTCACCGATATCCTGCTTTCCGGCTATCCGGCGCGCCCGGCCGGCAGCAGTGGCCCGAGGTCTGACAGCGAGGATTTTCTTGCCTTCTGGGACCGGTTGGAAGAACTCTATGGCGAAGAATATGGCAAGCAATATCTCAGCCCCGGTGTGATTATGGCCCGACCTGGCGCTGTTGTCGGCGACCCGCGCGGCTGGGCGTTTACCCATGACGCCACCACCATGCCCGGCAACTCCGGATCTGCTGCGATCTCGCTTCACGGCAATATGCAGTTCTGCGGTCTGCATTTCGGCGGGGCCACGCTGACGCAGAATTTCGCGCATGACATTGCGAGTGTTATGACAGTTGGCGACGGTGTTTTTGATACGGACATTCTGGATTAAGTTACCGTATGGACGGCAGTGCAAACGAACATTTTGTGGCACGTGTCACGCAGCTTCTGGAGGTCACGCGCAGACTTCCTGTCGCCCGTGCCCGGTTACAAAGCGCCTATGACGCATGGGTGCAACAGCGCGGCACGCACCGCATGCCGCCCGGCTTTCTGTATTCCATCGCGGCAGCCATGGATCGCACGCAGGTTCAGATGTCGCCGCCGCCTGATCCGGCGCGAAATGGTGATGCCTTGGCTCTCGCGCTTGCGATGCTGCCTGGCGATAAGGATGTGATCGCTTTTTTTGGTGCCGCCATTGCGGCTGGTATTTTCGATGCACCTGGCCGTGACATGAAAGCGCGCGACGCGGATCGGCGCAAAGCTATGGAAATCCTGATCCAACAACTTGGCCGTGACGCGCTGGAACAGGTGTTGCCCATTGCCAAGCTGCAAAATGCGCCCGTGGCCGAGGAGCAGGCCCATGATGAGCATGCCATCTGGATTGATCCAGGCCATCTGTTGCCCGCGATCATTCTGGCGAGGCGACGGCTTTGCCGCATTGTTCGCATCCGTCGCAGCGGAACGCGGGACACACTTGGCACAGGCTTCCTGATTGGCCCATCGACAGTGTTGACCAACCATCATGTCGTGGAGGACATCAACAAGCAAACGTTGCGCGAGGACGAGCTTCTGTGCTGGTTTGATTACTCTGAAACGACCGGCGGCAAGAAGAGCCCCACCGCCCATCATCACGCCGATCCCGATTGGAAAATCGCGGTCAGCCCTGTCGGGCTCAAGCAGGCGGAAAACCCAACGCACGAGTGGTGGGAAGACGAAGACAAACTTGAAGAATGGCTCGGCCAGGTGAAAGACACGCTGGACTATGCTGTCATCCGGCTCGCCACGACCCCGGGCTTGCAGCGCGGCTGGTATGACCTAAAGTCGCTGCAGGCGTCAACGTCGATGCAGGCGATAGTTCTCCATCATCCGACCGGGACCGATCAAACCATCACCTTGGGCAGGATGAGCGTGTCGAACCCCAAGGACGTACGGCTTTTTCATCAGGCTGCGACGGCGTCTGGGTCATCCGGCGGGTTGGTGCTGAACGAGTATGGCCAACCCATCGGCCTGCACCACATGGGCCTTCATTATTCCGATCAGATCCAGGACCCCACTGATCCGACCAGAAAGATCGAGAAAAAACGCTTCATGAACGTGGCCATAAATCTGCAGAACGTCGCAGCCGATCTTGAGGCCAACGGGATGTTTGACAAGATAGAGAAACTAAGCCCGATCACGCCGGTTCTTGGCTGCATCGATGGCGGGCATCCGATTTTTGGCCGGAGCACGCTTTTGAAGGATCTTCGCACCATGTGGGAAGACGAGAACAAGCGCATTTTGATGGTTCACGTGCGGCAGCCAGACCCTGCTGTGAAGAGCCCCGGTAAAAGCTTTACGACGCAGGTGATCCAGGGCTTGTTTCGCCGCCCTGAGGACCATCATATCGTGTTTAAGGCGGGTCAGACGGATGCCGATGCCTTGGCCTTTGCACGACGCACTGTCAAATCCTTTGCCGAAGATCTTGTCCATGACGTGCCAGCGGAACCCGACACGACGACCACGGCTTACGTTCAGATACTGGTCAATTTTGTCGTGGGCTGCATCGAAGATCGTCTGAGCAACGGCAGCGTCTGGCTGATGATCGATGATCTGGACCGGCACAGCCTGTCGGATGCCTCCGGTCGGGAATTTCTCGCTACGCTTTATAACAGGGTGACGGGCATCAACAACCTGCGGGTTGTTCTGATTGGCTTGCCAGAAGACATCGAGATCAGCGGCATCGATCAGGAGAACCTGCTGCGGAGCACAATCGACAGCGAGGACCTGACCAATTTCGATGCGTTGTTCAAGGCCTGGCTGGAGCAGCGCAGCTCGATGCGAGGGGCCATCGGCGAGGATGCCGTTGATTTGGTTTCCGGTATTGTCGGCTCATATGCACAGCAGAATGAGCCCCTGCGCGCCATGGCTGAGTTTGTCGTGAATCACATGACAGACATAGCCAAAAAGCTTTTCGGAGATCCCGACATGCTGCCTACGACGGAGGAGGATACATGAGCGCGCTTCTGGTTTCCGCCGCCCTGCAGGCCGCCAGCATGACAGGTAGGTTCAAATTGCCAGACCTCTGTCAGGCCATCAGCCTGCCCTCCACGGACACCCAGCTACGCGATCTGGTGTGGCGTGCGCTTGCACCCGAAGCAACCGAACATGTCACCGCGGATGGGACCTATTGGTGGCAAATCGGACCGGATGCCCGACGCGGAGCGCTGGGCGGGATCTATGCCCTGTCTCAGCTTGACCGGTTTCTGGCGCAGGTGCCGCCTGCCTTCAAAGGAGACGCAACGAATGCGCCTGACCTCTTTGGCATCGCGCTGCAACGGATCCTGCGTCGCGACCGCATCAGCTTTGGCGATCCCTCCAGCACGGCGAGCGCGGACGAGTTGCGCATCTCTTTGAGCGAGGCGGCGGCCTATCTAGATGCTGTGCAGTTTGCAGAGGCCATGCCCGTCATGCGTGAGGAACGGCTTGAGGTAAAAGTGCGGCGCGATGGGCCGTACAATCATGTCACTTTGGAGGAATTCAAGGCTCTTGCCGAGGCCAAGATCAAACAGCTTCAGAGCAGATGCGACGTCCGGACCGTTCTGCCTGCGCATCACTTTGGATATTCGACGCAACGCGAGACAATCAGCCGGTTCGCCCGCGGAGTGCACGAAGACAGTGAGCCACTTTTGCTCACCGGTGTGGCCGGGGTGGGCAAATCAGCGCTCTTGTCGCGCCTGATTCTAGGTTGGCAGCGATCCCAGCCTGACATGATCATTGTCACGCTTGATTTTGATCGGCGCCAGTTGAACGCGGGCGAACCGATCGAACTGATGCAAGAGTTCTTGCGTCAGGTTATCGCGGTATTGGGACTGCGCGGGCGCATGCCAGATGATCCGCTGATTCAGGGTTTGCGTAGAATTCGCAGTGATATTTCCCTGTTCAAGACGTCTGCTTCTAGTGGCGCTCGCGAAACCAATGATCAACAAGCGAGCGACATTCGCAGCGTGCTGCGTGCGCTTGCTGCCGGTTGGGCGCAGCCCTTGCGCGAGGCCCGGATTGTCGTTGTCATGGACACGTTCGAGGCCATTGACCGCATTCAGGCCTATGATCGTCTTGCCGCTTCGCAGGACGAGGATCAACTGCCCGAAAACGTGGTTGTAACGCAAATTCTGCGGCTGTTTGGAGATGTGCAGCAAGGCTATCTTGAAAACATGCGCCTCATCATCAGCGGCCGGGAAGAGCCCCTGACGAGAACTGGGCAGGATCGGATGTTCGGTACCCGGCTGCGGCTGCGCGGCCTGTCGAATATCTCTGGCGCAAAGCTTTTGCAAGCAGAGGCCGACACCTATGTAGACGCCACAAAAGCTATTTTTGAGGACACGGAAAAGACAAGTCACATCAGTAGCTTGTTGGATGGTCACCCGCTCGCTCTGATCGCTTTTGTGCGCTACGCGGATGACAATCGAGAAGATGTTGATGCCTTGATCGCGGATCTGGAGAAGCGCGGCGGGTTCACTGCGGAATTTGCGCAGGTCTTCCTTTATCGCCGTATCCTTGAACGCATTTCAGATCGTAAAGTGCGTATGCTGGCCCATCCGGGTTTGATGCTGAGGCGGCTTGATGTCGATGCAATCGAATACATCCTTGCCGAGGCGTGTCTGGATCGCGGCCCGGATTCGAAAGCACCGTTGCAGCAAAATGAGGCTGAAAACCTCTTTGAGAGACTGCGCAACCAGTATTGGCTTGTGGAAAAGGTCGAGGGCCGAAGTGACATGGTACGTCACGTGCCTGACCTGCGCCGGATGATGCTGGACGGGTTGCTGGCCGGGCCTTCTGACAACGACAAGGGGGATAGGCGGGCGAATAAAGAAGATCTGCAGCTCCGCGCGCTGGAGGTCTGCCGTCTGGCCGCCAAGCATTATGCCGAGGGTGACGAGAACCAAAAACTCGACGCGACTTACTACGGCGCGTTCAATACACAGGTGCCGGAGGACATGACGAAGGACCTGGCGGCGAGGCTTGACAGACATCTTGGCCCCGATATCGAAACTATGCCCATCGCCTGGCGGGCGCGTATCAAATTCCTACTTGATCGCAGTCTCAACACGCAAGAAACCGCAACCCTTGATGCTCAGGCGCAGCAAGAGGTGTTGCGCCGCGGGTTCCAAAAAGTTCAAAAGGCCGGATTCACGACAAAGGCACGATCAAAGCGCAAGCGTATTAAACCCGCAACCGAGGAGCCTGTGGCGACAGAGCTTTTGGCCGATGCATTTGACGCCGCGGAAGAGACCCCAGAAATCTCTCGAGATATTTTGCGCGGTTCAAATGCGCCGCCGGAATCTGTGAAGCAGGACGAGAAGGTTCCCCTTGCTCAACACGGCGAGACATTCCAGATCGCCTGGGAGACCGGGGACTTGCCGGTCTTGTTCGACGGGATTGAGACCAGAGAGGACGGCCCGGTGTGGCAGCTCTTGAACGCCTTTACAAAGGCGCCGCAGGACGAACAGATGGAGTTCTGCCAGGCGGCCGAAAGAGACCTGCTTCACCATCCGATCTATCTGGCAGCCCTGGCTGTTCTGGGTAAAGGCGGTTCGGACGACTTTCATCGCGACTATACGGCGGATCTTGAGGTCGATGGGTCGTTGAGCGAAACCACGGTTCCACTCTGTCTAACGTTCTTGGCAGAGACTTTGATGAAGGGAGATTTCAACGGCGCCGCGCGATCGTTATTGAACATCGCGGCTTTGGCGCATGACACGTCGCCCATCATTTACAACCGTTCGATTGGCGATCAGGTGCTGGGAGCACTCAACGGGACGCGGAAATCGCCGGGTGAATTGCCTGCAATCGCTTTCAACGGTATGTCCCTGCTCGCAGGCGCACCGCATGACGAATACGGGCGCATCAATGCCAAAGCCATCAGCCCCAGCAACTTTTTCTTTGGCCCGCTGGAGAAACTCTACCGATCTGCCGAGCAGGAAGATCTTTCTCTTTCCATAGTTGAACGTGTCTATCGTTCTGAAATCATGCAGCGGTCTGATCCAAAATCGCTGGATGATGTTGGACTTCAGATGTTCCCGAAAATGTTTCGGGGCCTCACACCAGAGCTCTACGGCCCGCTTTCCGCCATTCTCGGGCGGTTGGATTTCCATGCGGGAGAGGAGATCACACTGTCCATCTCCAGCAGGCATCCGATGTGGCCGTCGGATCTGCGTTTTGACGATCAGTTCCTGTACAGTGCGGAACAGGCCCCCACCATCGTGGAAACCGCCGACCGCTGTGGGGTGTTGCCAGAGCTGATCGAAAAGCTGCGCCCCCATGATCCTGCGGTGATACTTTTGGCCGGTATCTATGATCTGATCTCGTGGCTCTACTTGGGTCTTCGCCCATCCACGCCAACAGCCTGAGCGAGACCTGGTGCAAGAGAGCGGGTATGAACTCTAGGGTCAGGACCCATTGATTTTCGTTTTGCAGCATGATTCACGGTTCTAAAACTGAGCGGTGAACATGTCTGAT